>CAMZDW010000010.1 GCA_947305555.1 uncultured Elusimicrobium sp. | reverse complement strand
TTGCATATATTTTCTTGCTCCAAAAAGTTACTATAATAAAAGTGTATGAAAAAATATATCTGCTCTGCAATGCTCTTATTTATGCTAGCAGGTTGTTATACCCCAATGAATAACTCCGGTGTAGCGACCACTAAGCCGTGGTTGGAGATTGCCGGGAAAAAACAAGATTTCGACGGTAAACAATATGATTCTTGTTACCAATTTAAATTACATTTCTGGCCGCAAGAAGCTGCCGAGCAGTTAGATTTAAAAAAGAGTTGTATCTCTTCCTGTTGTTGGCGTAGCGAACAGGAAGAAGTGGTATTGGATTTTAATAAAAATTTTGATGCAGACCTAGCCCTTTACGGCCGTGCTCGTAAATATTCTCCAGACAAAATTACGTTAAAAATAGCCCACGCCAATTGGTTAAATACCACCAAGGTAACCGTATCTCCGCAACGTGCTATTTCTACTAGTGGACTTGTGAAACTTTCCTACAAAGAATACGAAAATCCCACCCGGCTGGCTCAATTAGAGGAAGCTGCCCGGCAACAAACAGCCTTAACCGCAGCTATTAAGGAAGCTCAGGCCCAATCTGCACAGCTCAATTCCTCTTCAACTGGTTCTGCTACAAAAGCAAATAAAAAAAAGAGTGCTACTAAAACCGTTCGAAAGAATGTTTCCCCTACTTCGGAAGAATTAGCCAAGGCCTTGTTCCAACGACAAGCAGGCCTCAAAGTAGATACTTTTTTCTATCAAATGGATAAAACGTATAAGAAACAGGGTGCTTTCTTTTTGCTTAGCGACCGAATTATTCAAACACATTCTTCAGGAAAAGAGAACCAATTCACGCTGACTTGCCAAGCCAAAGCCCGCACAGGGCTGGATGTCAAACAGTTACGCTCCTCCACTTTTTCTTGCGGAACCTGGGCAATAGATACTAACACGCAAACCATAACGCCCACGGATAAGCGTGCACAGCTGATATGGGAATTGGAATAGGGGACCTTTTGTAAAACACGCAAGATTGCCAAGAAAAACACGCTTTGGGTTTTCCCAGAGCGTGTTTTATGTTAAATGCGTAGGATTTCTATTTTAAATCCACCGGTAAAACTCCTTTCGCTTTGACCTGCCCCATCAAAATTTGGGCAGCCACTTCCGTCGTATCTGCTGTGGGGCCATATAGGGCTAATACCGTTTTAGCCTGCGGATATAAGGGGATGTCATATGGGCTAACTAACGACAACAACACGGCTTGTTTTCCAGTCTGTTCTGCTTGATTTAGAATTTGCGAAGCCAAAGCATACTGGTCCGGGAAGGCTTCTTTCTTGGGTGAACCTGAAGTTCCCAATACCACCAAATCAGCTCCCTGCATACAGGCTTGAATTTGTTGTTGATAAGCATCCGCTTCTTTTGCATCCATTTTAACAGGGGCAAATACCGTTTCAACGTGTTTCCCCTTACTAGCCAAGTAAGTGTTAAATTTGCCCAGTTGTTCTTGAAAAACCGGTAATGCAAAAAATACGCTGCACACATTTTGTTTTTTCTTTGTAACAGGAATCAAATGTTGTGAGTCGCGCACCACTGTCACCCCTTCCAACGCCGCACGTCGGGCCATTTTCTCAAAACCCGTGTCCCCTGCAACAGCGGGCTTATTTCCATCAAAGAGCCCCATCCATTGTTTTAGTTCAATTATTTTTTGAGCAGCGTTGCGAATTTCTTTTCGGGATAAATTTCCCTTTGGAGATCTTTTCCCACTTTCTACTGCTTGAATATTTTGTTCTACAAAATCACCAGCCTTTCGTGCATACATCGGAGCATCCTTCGGGTTATCTACGGTACTAGTGAGCAAAAGCAAATGATTCCCAGCCTTGTAAGCATGCAGCACCATATCTTCCACCGTCATTTTACCCATGGCCCCCATATCTAACCCATCCGTAGCAACTACCCCCCTAAACCCCATCTTTTTTTGTAACAATTTTTTAATTACTCTGGGCGAAAGAGAACCATTGGACCCCTCGTCCAACGCCTTATACGTCACATGGGCGCTCATCACTCCTTTCACTCCCGCACGAATAGACGGCATAAACGCACTCACATGTTGAGCCCACAAGTCCTCCCAGGACAAGTTCATGAAAGTTTGTCCCACATGTGTATCTGTTTCGGTATCCCCATGTCCGGGGAAATGTTTATTAAAAGCAGGGACCCGATTTGCTTGTAAAGCGAGTACGGCCAAGGCAGCCTTACGGCCTACATCTTTAGCATTTCCTCCAAAAGAACGAGCCTGGATGATTGGATTATTCGGGTTTGAATTTACATCTGTTACAGGTCCAAAAGAGACGTTCGCCCCTACCTGCAGTAATTCTTTGGCTTGAGCATCATAGGCAGCCGTAATAATACTTTCATCTTGGGAGGCCCCTAACAGCATGTTAGAGGGCATTTGCTTGAGCCCCATATACATTGGGGAGGTAACCTGTCCCCCTTCATAATCAATCGCAAAAAGCAATGGAATCTGATGGCGGCTTTGTTGGGCCCACGTTTGTAAATCCCGAATGGTTTGAATTAATTGGGCTCGCTCCTTTTTGAAACGCTGTTGCATTTGGGCAGGCGTATTCTCTTCTAAGAACTTAGCATCAAATGGTAAGTGTGATTTCACAAAAAAGCCGGTCACTTCTCCATTTAGTACAGATTCTTTAAAATCCGCTTGTTGCCCGACAAATACACGCGGCATGATGGTTTGCCCCACCTGCTCACGTAAAGACAGTTGATCTGCTTGTAACGGGACATGATTCTCAATAGTTTTTTCCACTTTTTGGCGCAGCGCAAACGAGGTGCCTTCCGCCGACAAATAGCAATAAAAGGCAAACAAAACAGTGATTAGAAATGTGATTTTCTTCATAACGCCTCCATCTCCTATTATACACAACTAATTTGAAAAAACAAGATTATTCAAATGGTACCACAACCCAAACAAAAAATTAAGCACAATACAATAGAATTTAAGAGGCCCATTTTTTCCAAAAGGGTTTCTTAGGGGTTTGCACCATCCAGCGATTTAAAACGCCTACCAACACCTGCTTTTCATTTACTACAGGCAGCAAATCTGTTTCTGACGAATTCAACCGTTCTTCCAGTGCTTCCTCTGCTAGTTGTGGAGAAATCCCCTCGCAAGGAGTCATCACGGAACCGCATACAGAATCAACGCTGTAAAATGCCAGTTCCCCGGTCCGGATAAATCCTTTCAACACGCCGTCTTTGCTTGTGACAAAGCATGCAGCCGGTAATTTAGCACGAGGCAATGTTTTTAAACGGTCCACCAACTGCGCCACTTTAGCCTCCGTTTTGACTGCTACAAAATCGGTTGACATCAAACACCCGGCACTACCGGGGGCATAGGAAGAAGATTCTTGCAAAATCTGCAAGAAAGAAGTGGGAAGCGCCGCTGAAATTCGCTCCCGAAACGGCCCTGAAAATTCTTGCATCAGCCGGGAGGCTTGCGTAATTTCCAAATGCATGAGGATATGAGTCGCTTGTTTGAGTGGCAAACGGCGCAATACCGCTGCAGCTTTTGCCGGCTGCATAGCGTTAAAACACGAAACCAACGTTTGCGCCTTTAACGGAGAAAGCAACAGTAAAATCTCATGGGTGGCCAACGTTTCCAATGCCTGTGCGGCTCGGTCCGGGGCGGCCAAGATAAACTTTTCCGTTATTTCGTTTGCCAATGCGCGAATAGGTTCATTCATATCAATTACACCTTGCAGAAACAATTAATTTTATTATAATAAATTTGAGGGACCAAACCAACGAGGTATGCGTATGTTTTTTGATAAACCGTTTCATGAATTAACCTTTGAGGACATTGTCCATTTTTGCCAACGTCAATTACCGGAGGGCAAACAGTTGGACTATAAGTATTTACTGCCCAAAAATCACGAAAAATTTGCCAAAACGATTGCCTCGTTTGCTAATGCGTTGGGAGGAGTGGTAATTATCGGGGTACAGGATGACCGTAATGACAAGCCCTGCCCTCCATTTACCGGGATTCCCTATCACGAAAAACTACGAAACAGTATTGAAGATATTATCCAAGTATACATTGACCCTATTGTGTTTGTGGATATTAACATTTGCGTCAATAAAACAGGGGATCGGATGTTTGTGGTAATTCAAATTCCGCAGAGTAATTTAACGCCCCATCTTGTGGGCAAATTAAAACGAGCCTACATCCGTACAGGGCAATCCAGCCGCCCGGAAGCAATTGTTCATCCCGAAAAATTACCCTGGCTGTTGGACCACCGCAGAAAATCTGAAAATTTACGTCATATTCTGTATGACAAGGCCGAAAGCCATTTCGAAAATTATCTAAAAACACGAACTGCAAATATACAACAAGAGGCTGTTTGCACCTTGTCTATTTTACCTACTTACCCGGATGAACCCCTAGCCAGTTATAAAAAATTGCCCGATTTCATTACCAGTGCAGCCGCACGCGCTCCTTATGGTACAATGGCCAACCCGGATTTTCCCCTCCTGCCCGTCCAAGACGGGATGGTGATTATCTCCAACAAACGCGCAGAATACAAAATGACCGAATTTAACGCCTATGGGCTGATTATGAATAAGCAAGTGGTTTCTGCGGAAGAAATGGTAAATGGGCATGTAGGTAGCATCATTCGTTTTGAAACGCTGGCTCAAAATATTACGCTGTTCTTTTTAACGGCCCGCAAATTTTTAGATAAACTGGCCAGCGGAGGCCCCCTTTCTTTCCGTTTAAAATTAGAACATCTTTGTGCACGGCGTGCTTTATTCTTAAACCGACAATCCACGATGTTGGAAGACTACCTGCGTTTAGATCGTTCTTTTTCCCAAACGGAACTTCAAACCGAACTCCCCTTCATTTTGGAAAGTTTATTACATGAAGTTGCCTGGTCTTTGGGCTTGCAACTTTCCAACGAAGAAATCAAATCATTGACGGAAAAACTACTTCGCGAGGCTATATGAAGTCTGCCGGTTTTTCATTACTGGAAATGTTAGTAGTGGTTACGATCGTGACCATTTTGGTGGGTGTTGCCCTGCCTTATTACTTCCACGCCGTAGAAAGTGCTCGCATTACCGAAGTTGTTACACTATGGGGCCGGCAAAAAAATTGGGTTACCGGGGCTTCTCTATCACAGCAACAGGCCGACCGCATTACTGATAGATTACAGCAAACAAAATTAAATTATTTTACCGGGCAATTAGTTTGCCGCGAAAAAACAGATCCCAACGAAATTTGCTGGGAAGCGGAATTCACGCAACTAAAAGAAGATACCCACGCACGTTACAAACTGGTAACCACGCATAATTTTGCACGACTTAATTGTGTACCGATAAACAGTGCCGGGGAAGATTTTTGTATCACGCAAGCACATAATGAAAATACCCCCGAAATCATCGGGGGTGAAAAAGCCTATTGGATAAAATAACTATGGTTTGTACCTTACTATGCTACGAAAAATCTAAAGAATACTACTTACTAAGACAAATTTGAATAAATAATTGTACAATAACACCATGCAACTACCCCAAGATTTTACGACCTATACGTCTGCTTTATTCGGCAAACAACGTTGGCAACGTTTTATGCAGTCGTTTGACGAAAACGTTCCCGTCAGCATTCGCCTAAATCCTTTCAAATGTCGGGATAGTATACTGTTTAGTGGACAAACCCCTATTCCTTGGTGTAGCCAGGCCTATTGGCTTTCCGAGCGGCCGCATTTCACGTTAGACCCATTGTTGCACGCCGGTGTGTATTATGTGCAAGAAGCCGGTTCATTATTTTTAGACCATGTGCTCCGGGAGCATGTTACTTCCCCGGTCAGTGCCCTAGATTTATGTGCCGCTCCCGGCGGAAAATCTACCCTCATGCGTGCGGCTTTACCTCCCGGCTCTGTCCTGATTAGTAACGAGCCCGACCGCCGACGAGCAAATATTCTTTTAGAAAATATGCTCAAACAAGGCCATCCGGACGCCCTGGTCACCCACAATTTCCCGCACGAATTTTCAAAAACGAATTTAGCCTTTGACGTAATCTTGGCGGATGTTCCTTGTTCCGGCGAAGGATTGTTCCGCCGGGATGCAAATGCGATTAATGAATGGAGTTTGCAAAATGTGCACTTCTGCCAAGAACGGCAACGTAAAATTCTGCGTGATATTTGGCCTTGTTTACGACAGGGAGGGCTATTAATTTATAGCACTTGCACTTTTAATACGCAGGAAAATGAAGAAAATGTGCGCTTTATTGCAGAAGAACTGGGTGCCGAAGTTTTACCCGTTTCTACTCAAGAGCATTGGCACCTTACCGGATCGCTCCTAACAGGTTTTCAACAACCCGTATACCGTTTTATTCCAGGGCTAACGCAAAGCGAGGGATTATTTATGGCGATATTGCGAAAAACAAGAGTCGGTCCTGAACGCGCTACGCTGCCTTCTTCGCTACGAGAACAAGCGAAGAAAAACCGTATTCTTCACTTATTATCGGATGGAATCGTCACCGAAGAAATAAAAGGAAAAGAAAAAATTCCCTCCATTGCACAAGCCTTATCCATAACCACCCTCCCGGGGACTTACCCGCAAGCGGAACTAACGCTAGAGCAGGCGCAACGTTATTTACACCGGGAAAGTTTGATACTGCCGCCGGACACACCACGCGGATTTGTGCTGGTTACTTACCGGGGCTATGCACTGGGTTTTATGAAAAACTTAGGGGAGCGCGCGAACAATCTCTATCCCAAAAACTGGGCTATTAAAAAGCTATAAGAAAAACGGCAATTCTTCATTGCCGTTTTTCTGCATTTTGCGAAACTTAATATCAGCCGTTATTATTTCAATGCTTCTAAGAGGGAAGGAATCACTTCATGCAAATCCCCCTCCACAGCATAGTGTGCCATTTTCATAATCGGCGCATTGGGGTCCTTGTTAATTGCTACAATCACGTCGGCTCCGTTTACACCGGACATATGATGCATTTGACCCGAAATTCCACAGGCAATATATAGCTTTGGTTTAACCGTACGCCCCGTCACACCAATTTGATAACGGGAATCAATCCATCCGTTATCCGCTGCCGGGCGGGTAGCACCCACCACGCCGCCTAATTTGTCAGCTAATTTTTGAAGGAGTAAAAATCCTTCCTTGCTGCCTACGCCGCGGCCGCCGGCCACGACTACTTCCGCTTGAGAAATATCCACTTTGCCTTCTTCTGGCTGTACTGACGAAGTATGTTTTTTGTGATAATCACGCAACAGTTCATTGAGCGTACCTGCTTTATGCGCGGGAGGATTTACTTCCGCAGTACCGCTGGCCGCATATTCTTTAATAAGTGCGTTCAAAATTTCGTTCTTTTGGATATGCACAGTTCCTTCGTAAATTTGTGTAACTTTGGCATCACGCATATACTTCTCTAACGGGAAATCGCGCATATAAGCAATTCCGCCACACAGCGTTACACATTCATCGGCAACTTCCATCGCGACATTAGAACAGAACAACTTGGCTTCTGCGCTATATTTTGTCCAACGAGCTCCCTTTAACTTTTTAAGTTCATCATGCACTGTTGTTCCGTTAGCCATCGCATTTTTTACCGCCGGGAACCATTCCTGATCCATACGGTGTGTCAAATTATACACCATGGCCCGGCCGGCTTCCGTTTTAGCCGCCAATTCGGCGACTTTATGCCCCAAGGCTTGGAAAGTAATAATTGGTTGGCCAAATTGTTTGCGTGTTTTCAAATAAGGAATTGTAACGTCCAACGCGCCTTGCGCAATGCCTACTGCCTGCGCCGCCACACCTGGGCGAGAATAGTCTAGCGTTTCCTGTACATATAAAAGACCGCGGCCTTCGCTGCCCAGTAAATTTTCTTTTGGCACGCGCACATTTTCAAAAATAAGTTCATACGTCGGGTTGGAACGGATTCCCATCTTTGATTCTTTTTTGCCAAACGTAAACCCGGGCATGCCTTTTTCAAGCACTAAAAGTGAAATTCCACGTGCACCGCGGCTGGGATTAGTATTGACAACTACGGTATAAAAATCAGCTTCTTTGCCGGTAGAAATAAAGTGTTTGGTACCGTTGACCACATAAAAATCGCCATCTTTAATGGCAGTGGTTTTTAGGGCAGTTGCATCGCTCCCAGCTTCCGGCTCTGTTAGCGCAAACGCCCACAATTTTTTGCCGCTGGCAAGATCCGGGCACCAACGGTCACGTTGTTCTTTGGTAGCGGCCAAAAACATGGGAATGGCCCCTAAAGCAGACGTTCCCGGAGTTAAAGCCAAGCCGGCACATCCGCGCGAAAGTTCCTCAAACGACATCGCCAGGCAGGTAATTCCTCCCCCTAATCCGCCATACTCTTTTGGTAACCACAAACCAAACATATTCGCCGCACGATATGCTTCTAACATTTCTTGTGAAAACTGTTCCTTTTCGTCCATCTCGGCACGCAAAGGTTTAATTTTTTTCTGCACCAGTTCGCGCGAAGCATTTAATACTTCTTGTTCTAACTCGTTAACTGCGTAGTCCATTTTTCACTCCCTGGTTGAATTTTTTCGTATAGCGACGCCGACGGAAGAAATGTCTTTTCCCACCATTTTTTTTGGTAGGAGGCACTAAACTGCGATACAGCCGCTCTTGTTTTTTAACCATGGTGGTCGCCGTAAATTCTGCAAAATCCCGGTGATCAATGGCCGCTTCAAAACGTTCCCGAAGAGACGTGTGACGCAAAAGCACTTTCACTTTTTCCGCAAATAAATTAATGTCATTGGGCGGCACTAAAAAGCCCGTTTTGTTATCCGTAACTACTTCGCTGATACCGTCCACATTGTAGCACACAGCCGGCACACGCATGGCCATCGCTTCCAACAGCGACATGGGTAACCCTTCCCGAAGCGAAACACTGGCAAACACATCACTAATCGCTAATAATTCCAAAGCATCATTCCGCCACCCGGGAAATAGGACTTGCTTTTCAATGCTCAAATTTTTGGCTAAATTTTCCGCTGTTTGTTTCAGCGGACCTTCTCCCGTAAAAATGAAGTAAACATTTTTCATTTGGCTAAGCACTTTGTAAGCGGCCAATACAAAATGAATAGGGTTTTTAAGCGGTTTAAAATTCGCCAGTGCCAGCACAACTTTGGCATTAGCCGGAATTTTAAGCGAAGCTTTTTTGGCAACAGGATCAAATTTTAGCGGTAAAATCGGCGTAAAACTAATCCCGGCACGAATAAGTTCGGTACGAACACTCTTTCCAATGCCCAGTTGTTTTGCTTCCATTGCGTTTTTACGAGATACAAACACAAGTACGTCCGTAAATTTGGCACAGAATTTTTCCACAGATACGAAAAATTTAAACTGCTTTTCGCCATGCTCTTTAGCAAACCCAAGTCCGTGAAACGTATGTACTACTTTGGCTCTTCGCCAAAAAATCCGTGCGGCAATACGGCCTAAAATCCCCGCCTTTGGGGCGTTAGTATGTACGATATCCGGTTTGACACGGCGTAGCACGCGGCCCATTTGTAAAATAGCCCAAAAATCGTGCAGTACGTATTTGGGATGCACGGGATGGCGGAGTGCTGAAATAAAGAACAAGTGGGAAGAGTCCTGTTTGATTTTTCCATCCAAACGTCCTCCACGTCCGGTAGCTAAAAAAACTTCAAACTGCTGTTTGTTAATCGTTTTCATGGTAGTTAGCACACTGTTTTGTGCACCACCTTGATCCATCCGCGTGATGAAATAAAGTATCTTTGTTTTTTCCATTTAATTTACTGTTCCTGTTTGGGTATTTAGGATGCGCGCTTCGGGGAAATAATATTTAATAATGGCCATATAATCCGCACCTTGTTTTGCCAGGCCGTCCGCTCCATGCAAACAAAGGCCGTTTCCTTCTCCCGTATCGTAGCCGCGTACTAAGATGGTTTTGATGTTTTTCCCCTTATAAAATGGCACTACATCAAACAGGTTAGAACGCATAGTGCCTGCGCTTAGGATAAAAACTGTTTCCTGTGCAGACTGGGATTGGTAACTGCCTTTGCTGCCTTCAAAACGCATTGATAAAATACGTCCCTGCGGTGAAAATTTCACCGGCACAATGGCGCGTAATTTACCAATATTCTTTTTGTAGGACAGCCGTTGTTCAATTTCTTTTGCATCGTATTCATATATCCACTTGATACTGGCCCACTGGGTGGGATCCTGCGGCCGGGAATACAAATCTGCCGGGGGATTAGATAGGATATATTTGCTCACATTAACCGGGGAGAATACATATCCCGGCAAGGATGCGCTATTAGCAAGTCCGTTCGCCGTCACAACTCCACAATCAGAATAAAAACCTGCCTGGGCTTGTGTCAAACGAAAATCAGTAGAACTTTTAGACGCATCTAGCAAAGCTGTAGAAATCAAATTAATGCCTTTAAATTTAAACTCCGGATCATTATCCGTAATTTGGTACGGTTGGTCCGCGTGTTCGGTTCTGGCTGCTTGCAGAGAAGAACGAAGTACAATCGCTAACGCCTTTAATGCTTCCGTTTCTTTTACGTTAGGTGCTTGAACCGCCAACAACGAAGGAATTAAATCTTCCACCGAAACCATGTTAACCAAAGTAAATCCCTCTTTATTCGGGATTACTATCAATGCCCCGGCCAATTCTTTGTCACTTAAATCGGCCGCAAAAATATTGGTTGCTAACGGTTTAGAAACTAACAACGTACGTTCAGTCTTCTCTGAGGAGATAGTAAATGGACGCTTCGCGGAAAATTCCACACGCCCTTTAGCATCTTGCAAATCCACCCCTCCGGTTTCGGCATTAAACACAATCTTCTTTTCCGTGTAAGACGCTACACGCAACACTTCCCCTAATTTTTCATCGGTAACCACGAAACGCCCGGCTCCCATCACCGATGCAGAGATCAAGGATTGAGGCACTTGCTCTCGGTTCGCATAAAGTGCCATTTTAATTCTTTCGGAAGGAGTATGTACTAACTCTTGCACAATAGGTTGGTCCAGCTTAAAATAAAACAAGTAATCAATCCGTTTGTCTTCAAATTTTGTTGCATAACGCTCCATCTTTGCAGCTAATTTCTTATTGTCGGGATCGAGCGCATAAAGCGTAGCGTAATATTGCCAGGAACGTAAGTCTTCTTTCTCTTTGGCGGAAATCTCTGCATACAATTTGGCAGCTGCATAATTTTTTTCATCATGTGAAAGTGATTGTTGTAAAAATACGGGCGCTATTTTTTTCCCATCTTTGGTCTGTGCAGCTATTTTGCCCAGCATGTAGGATACAAACGAAATCGCATAAGGATTGGAAGTGTATAAGTACTGCAATTCCTGAATTGCCTTTTCTTTATCGCCAGTATAGTAAAAGGATAGGGCCGTTCCTAATTTAGCTGATGAAACATATTCAAAATCGGCTGTTAAATACATTAAATCCGCAAAAGCCTCTCGTGCTTTTTTATACTTTCCGGCCGACAACAAAAACCATCCCTTCGAAAGTTGGATAAAAGGGTCATCCGGACTTAACTCGGCCGCATGCCCCACATACGCCAAAGCCTGTTTCATTAGTCCCCGTTGCAGGGAAAGATAAGCTAATTCTAAATTTGCCGCCGATGCAGTAGCCGGATCGGATGAATTTTCAAAAGTTTTAAGGGAAAAATAGCAATCGTCCTCTTCTCCCTGCACGCACTTCTTCATGACCGGAAGTAGGTCCTCCGGGAGCGAGTAATCCACCACCGATTTATGAAGCACCGCTTCGTTGAGTTTGCTATCAACACGCGTAGCCGCTAAAGATGACTTTGTGACCGTGCGAGTTACTTCCACAGGGGTTTCCTCGGTGTCAACCACCGTTTCCGCCAACACCAACGGTGTAAAAAACACAAACAATAAGGCAAATAATAAACGATATCTTCCCATGTACAAATTATAGCAAATTTCCTTCTCCGCCACTATACAAAAGCCCTCATTTTAACACAACGCAACGTTTTCAGATAAACAACGCCCCCCTCTTTAATTAAGAGGAGGGCGTTAAGTAAAACAAACGAGACTTATTTGTAGCTCGCGTTGGCTTTCAGAAAATCAAATACTTTCCGTTCCGTCAACGTCGCTAAAATATGCGCTTTGCGTTCTTCAAAGAAAGCTTTAATTTTCTTTTCATCGCTCTTGTTTTTAGCGGAAGTCAAGCTTTTATCCAATTCTGTTTTCCAATCGGCTTCTACGGCTTCCAAATTTTCTTTCTTGGCGATGGCATGTACAATATACCCAATGCGAAGATCCTTTTCTACCGTCGGGCGGATGCGTTCTTCAAACGCCTTATGTTGCTCTGCTGGTAAGTTGTGCGGATCCAAATTGGTCATATTGTGTACAAAGTTGTGAAGCGAAGACTCCGTATATTCTTCTACTAAACTTTGCGGGAGTTCAAAGTTATTCATCTTAACGAGATGATTTTCAATTTGGGCTACTTCGTCGCGTGAAGAAGTTTGTTTGGCTTCGGCATCCAGGCTTTCTTTTACTTTTGCCTTCAAAGCATCCAAGGTCTCAAAGCCCATATCTTTGGCAAAGCTGTCATTGAGTTCCGGTACGATTTTATTCTTAATATCATCCACCGTCACGTGATAAGAGATGGTATCTTGGGCATCTTTCGTTTCTACGTCTTTCACATCTCCTTTCTTAAGACCGGTCAAGGCCTCCGCCAAACCCGGCATGGTTTGTGGGGCAGACATGTCGACCAGTTCGCTATCGGCGGACAGTTTATAGTCATCCGTTCCATTGCGTTTGCCAGTATAGTGAATAACGGCGTAGCATTTATCATCAATGACGGCGCCCTCAGCCGCACTTTCCAAACGGGCATTGGCATCCAACACGCGGTTTAAATTTTCCGTTACGTCTGCTTCTGTTGCAGTTTCCGGCTTTTTGGAAATTTCAATTCCTTTATAGTCTTTTACATCAAACTCCGGGGCTACATCTACCGCAATTTCAAAAGTAAATGTTTTTCCTTCATTAAAGTTGGCAAAATCTGCCTTCGTCAATGTAGGCACAGCAACAGGATCTAATTTTGCGTCAGATACTGCGGCATTGATTGCGGCTTTGACCGTTAAATCAAGCGCACGCTCCTTGATGTGACCTCCAAAATTTTGTTTGACTAAATCCAACGGCACTTTACCTGCCCGAAAGCCCTGCATTTGAGCGCGTGATTGCACTTGTACCGCTGCATTTTGGAAGCACTTAGTGACTAATTCTGGGGTAGCTTCTACGGACAAGGTAACGCGACATCCTTCCTTACTAATTTGTTTGGTTTTGACTTCACCGCTTTGCGCAGTTTTGAAAATGGACATGTTTATGACTCCTCATTAGGTACCGGACAAGCCGGAAAAATATGGACGGAGAGGGACTTGAACCCTCACGGTGTGAACCATACGCTCCTAAGGCGTACGCGTCTACCAGTTCCGCCATCCGTCCGAATTGTGTTTGAAAAACTAAAAGTGGGCCATGTGAGGCTCGAACTCACGACCTTACGCTTAAGAGGCGTCTGCTCTACCAACTGAGCTAATGGCCCTTGTGTGAAATTATTATAGCATATTTGTAGAGGGAAAGGAAAGTTTGCCGACAACGAAATATCTATAAGTTGCAACGTATATCTAGCACTCGCTAAACATATTACCTTTGTATATTATAGCAGTTTTGGTTGTTAAAGAACATGCCGTCTTCCACTCTATACGGTTGGACAATATGCCTTTCTAAAGAAAACTCTTGTTTTTCCCTATATTATAAAAGACCTCACAAGTTGACAAGAGCCTTCACAAGCGCTAAAATAGTAGTGTCTTTTTCAAATTACTACTAACGAGGAAAGAAATTATGACTATTCGAAAAATAGTTTTGGGCCTGTTAGGTGTAGGGTTGCTTTTTGGAACACCCGTCGTTGCCCAAACTACTATAGACTTCGAGAATATTGACACTATCTTAGAAGATAACGAATTTAGTGATATAGCTAACCGCTATGCCTCACTTTTGTTGTCTTTTTTCCCGGAACGTGCATCTCACTTGGGGTTTGCCTCCGGCAATAGCAGATTGGATGATCGTTCTCCCCAACGTGCTCAACAAGCTTTGACCGCTTTGAAAAATTTGCGCCAACAGTTGAATAATCTAGAAGAAGAGAGTCTGTCCCCCGCTAAACAAGCGGACCGCCAACTCTTGCTAAATGACATAGATTACATGATTTGGTTAGGACAGAGAAACCGTTCTGTCTCAGATCCGCTGTATTATGCCGAAGCCCTGGATGCTGTATACGAATTACGTGTCAAACCGCATCCTTCTCCGTTTAGACAACGTTCCGAAATTGCGGATCGTCTAAAACTTCTTTCCCAAGTGGCCAATCAAGCGGAGCAATATTTAACCCAGGCTCCGGCATTTCAAGCTCAACTGGCCATGGAAAAAGCATACTACGCATTTTTATCTATGGATGAGCTTGCTAGTTTCTTAGCACAGACAGCTCCTGATCCGGAAGCAATTCGACAAATTAAAGAAGAAGCTTCTTCTGCCAAACAGGCCATCAAACGACTCTTTGATTTGTTCAAACGACTGTCCCAAGAAGAAAACTCTAAAGATTTTCGTTTGGGTACTGCTGATTATAAGTTTTTATTGAACAATCAGTATCAAATTGATCGTCCTGTAGAAGGCTTGGTTTCCAAGTTACAACAAGATGTCCAAACCGCGCAACAGGATCTTACACGTGCTTTGGAACCTTTCATGCAAGATATTCGCACGGCTGAGCTCACGGTAATTGATGAAAATAATCCTATTCCCACAGAAGCCGCCGTTGCCTCTGGAAGCACCGAATCTATCCAAGTGGAAGAACCTTTCTCTGGGCTTAGAAATGCACAAGATTTTTATGCAGTATCTAAGCGGATCGTCTCTGTAAATGAAGATCAAGCCTCTTTACAAACGGTTACAGAAAACGTAGCAAATGCTATTGGTTATTTCCGTGAAAAAGGGATTCTACCTGTAAGCGAATTGTCATTTCAAATATCAGAAATGCCTCAGTTCTATACATATACTGATGCTTACTTATTTCTCCTCCCTTATAACAATCAGCCTCTTACGCAGTCTACATTCTTTCTGCGTTTGCCGGAAGGAAATAAGTTGGCCAAGCAAGAACAGCTAAACCGCGATTTCAATGAATCTACCAAAAAATTGATGATTGCCAGCGAATTAATACCGGGGCATTACTATCAAACAGTCGCGAATGAAAATATGTCTGCGGTACGTCGTTTGTATCCAGCAGTGGGACTTGTAAACGGTTGGGAGGCCTACGCACAAGAGTTAGCAAAACAACAAGGTTACTTGATATCAGATGAAGACTTGTTGTTCTTTGCCTGGGGAAAATACATACAAGCCTTAAAAGCCTTAGTGGATGCTAAACTCAATACGCGCCAATTCTCGTACGCAGATGCCTTGGATTTATTGACGCAGGAACATGGGGTCGAACAAGCACAGGCAGAAGCCTTAATCAAAGAAGTTGTGCTTCGCCCTGGGGAAGCATTAAGTTTCCAATCTGGGCTGGAAATATTGCAAAACACTTACAAAAAATATCAAAAGAAGCAAGGCAAGAAATTTAACGAAGCTGACTTTTATCAAAAGTTACTCCGTGCCGGAAATCTAACTCCTGCTTCTTTGGATAAAGAATTATCTCGCTTTTATAAAAAAGCAAAAAAATCGTAATTAAGTATCTGTTTCCAGACGTTAAAAACTCCCTAGAAAATACTAGGGAGTTTTTTATCTCTGTTTTTGGATTTTTTCGAGCTCTTTTTTCGCCCACTTCCCCCCATTTTTTGCTACAATAATAATAAGGGAAGTTTTCCTTCCCAATTTTCCCTTTTTAGGGCTTAAAGGATTATTCATGATTATTTTATTTTTAAACTGCGGAAGTTCTTCCGTCAAATACAGCGTGTATGATTGGGACCAAAAGAAAAGTCTTTGTGCCGGGACAGTAGAGCGTATTGGCATTGAGGGCTCTTGTATTACACATGACAGGCCTGGGCTTCCTTCTTTCGAACTTAAACGTAACTGCAAAGATCACAAGGATGCAATCAACTTAGTGATTAATACCTTAACCGATAAAGAACATGGGGTTATTGCAAATATCAATGTAATCAGCGCCGTAGGGCACCGCATCGTGCATGGTGGAAAATTTGCTAAGTCCGTCATTGTGGATGACAGCGTGGTGGAAGAACTACGCAACATTGCCGATTTAGCACCGCTTCATAATCCGGCCCATATCATGGGGATTGAAGCTGCGCGAGCTATTTTACCTAACGTCACCCACGTATGTGTGATGGATACAGCTTTTCACCAAACCATGCCAGCCTCAGCCTACATGTATGCCCTTCCGCGCAAGTGGTATACAGACTATCAAATCCGCCGATATGGATTTCACGGTTCCTCCGTGTTATACACCTCGCGCCGGGCTGCAGTTTTGATGGATAAAAATGTAGATGAAGTAAATACTATCGTTTGCCACATTGGTGCAGGCGCCAGTGTAACAGCTGTCAAAAACGGCCAGTGTGTAGATACAAGTATGGGATTAACGCCACTAGAAGGTCTCGTGATGGGCTCTCGCTCAGGGGACATTGACCCTTCCGTCTGTTTTCATATGATGCATAAACTAAATATGAAACCGGATGACATGTATACAATCTTGAATAAAAAAAGCGGCATGTATGCTCTTACCGGGGATCGGTTTTCCGACCAACGCGATGTGCGCAAAGGAACTGAAAACGGAGATGAGCTGTGCAAACTAGCCGTAGAAGTACAAGCACACCGCATTAAAAAATACATTGGGGCTTATATGGCTGTTCTAGGCCGATTGGATTGTATTGTATTTACGGCCGGCATTGGGGAACGCGCTCCAGACGTTCGCGCGCGTGTACTGAAAGGACTGGAAAACTTTGGAATTATTTTAGATGAAGAACGCAATGATGCTGCAAACACTAATAAAGCCGAATGTCGTATCTCGGCGGATAATTCCCCCGTCAAGGTGTATGTAATCCCGACGGATGAAGAAATCGTAGGGGTGCAGGATATTGTGGCACTCCTGGCTGGAACGTATGACGTGTACACTAAGTTCCGTTATATTTTCCAGGAAAAAGAATACCGCAATAAATTGCGTGATGCTGCGTTTATAGAGGAGGTCAAAAAGCGACCCTTCTTGTTAAAGGCAGCTGTTAATCTGCCGGAAGCATTAAAGCAGGAGATAAAATCTTAAATTAGTTGCGCCCGTTTGTGTCATTCAAACGGGCTTTTTTAAAATCAAAAACCCACCTTAAAACCCTGTGGGTTATGCAAAGGAGTTAATTAACGTATGTTTTTACCCAGAGAAGAGAAATTCTTTGATTTGTTTGATAAACAAGCAGAAAATATTGTCCGGGCTGCTGAGCTTTACCATAAGCTCGTGGACGAAGGTTCATTTACCCCCGAAAATGTACGCAAAATGCATGAGTTTGAACATTATGGGGACGAACTTACGCATAACACCATCAATACTTTAAACGAAACTTTTATCACCCCGTTTGACCGCGAAGATATTTTAGCATTAGCCAATCGTTTGGATGATATCGTTGATAACATCTATCTGCTGGCCAATCGCTTCTACCTGTACAAAATTACCAAACCGACCGAATACAGCAAGAAATTAGCCGTCATTTTGGAACAGACATCTCGTGCTTTACAAAAAGCATTGGTTGCACTTCGACACAAAAAGAATATGACGGAAACTTTGCGCCAATGCGTGGAAATTAACCGTCTTGAAAACGAAGGAGATGTGCTCCGCGACGAAGCAATTTCTTATTTGTTTAGTAACGAAAAGGACCCGATCATGGTTATCAAACAAAAAGAATTGTATGAAATTGCCGAGACCACCAGTGATTTCTGCGAACATGTGGCCAACATGGTAGAGTCCATCTTGGTAAAAAATAATTAATAGGCGTGCATTATGGCATGGATTATCTTTTTAATTATTTTGGCCTTATTTTTTGATTACCTCAACGGTTTTCACGACGCAGCCAACGCCGTTTCCACCGTTATTTCCACGCGGGTATTATCTCCACGTTTGGCAGTGTGGTGGGCCGCGTTTTTTAACTTCGTGGCGTTTTTGATTTTCGGCACCGCCGTAGCAAAAACGATCGGAGCCGGTATCATCCACACGCAGTTTATAGACGCTAATTTAGTGTTCGGTGCGCTTGTAGGGGCCTGCGGTTGGAATTTGATTACATGGTGGTTTGGGTTACCCTCCAGTTCCTCCCACGCACTCATTGGTGGACTGATTGGGGCCGGGTTAGTCAAAGGCGGCACGCAAGCTCTCGTGGCAAGTGGGATTTTGAAAACGGTGGCGTTTATCTTTATTGCACCGCTGCTTGGATTTATCTTCAGCACTGTTGTTGGGATTATTGTGTTTAATATTGCCAATCATTTTAAACCCTCTAAGGTAGACGGATTTTTCCGCCGGGCTGAGCTATTTTCCGCGGCGGCTTATTCCTTAGGATATGGTGGAAACGATGCACAAAAAACGATGGGTATTATCAGCATGTTACTCGTCGGTGGAATGGCCGGAACGGACGTTACGGCACTGCAAGAATTTTTCTACTCACATCAGGAATTAACGGCCATCCATAACGGTGAATTTATTGTACCGTTTTCAGTAGTAATTATCTGCCAAGCAGCGATTGCGCTAGGCACGCTTTCAGGTGGATGGCGTATTGTCAAAACAATGGGCCAAAAAATTACGCGCCTTCGCCCGGTGGACGGATTCTGTGCCGAAGCTGCTGCCGGTAGTTCTATTTTCATTGCTTCATTCTTAGGAATCCCCGTCAGCACCACGCATACCATTACGGGCGCGATCGTAGGAATTGGCTCTCTGCGCAGATTATCCGGCGTACATTGGGGCGTAGCACGGCGCATTATATGGGCGTGGTTTATAACGATTCCGGCCGCCGCGCTAATTGCAGCCATTTCATACGGGCTGCGAGTCTTGTTGTTTTAAAGATTAAATAAAAAAGAACCCCGGGATTAACCCGGGGTTTTTTTAGGATACGAATAATTCTACATATTTTCTTTGATGGTTTGCGCCAGCCGTTTCAGCCCTTCCACAATTTGTTCTTTCGTAGAGTAAGAGAAGTTTAAGCGCATATCATTCTTCACGTCGAGTGAAGGATAAAAATCAACGCCGGCCACATAGGCCACTTTATTTTGAATGGCCTTTTGCAGTAACACCGACGAATCCATCTGTTTAGGAAGCGTCAACCACAGAAAAAGCCCCCCCTCCGGGTGCGTCCACGAGATTCCTTTTGGCATTACCTCAGCCAATGTCTTAATCATCAAATCCCGCTTTTCCCGATAAACCTCAATCATCTCTTTGATGTGTGCTACTAAACGGCCACTGTGTAAATATTCCGCCGTAGCCAACTGCAGCAAAGGCGACGTACACAAATCCATGGATTGTTTCAAAATTACAAATTTACGGATTACTTCTTCCGGGCCGATAAAATATCCCAACCGGAAACCCGGAACGAAAATTTTGGAAAATGTAAACATCGTAATAACATTGCCCTGCCCTTTATCCAGTGCGTAGAACGTAGTCGGGGCCGTTCCTTCAAAACGAACTTGCCGGTATGGAGAATCTTCCAAAATAAAGGTGTTGTATTTTTTTACGATTTCCAAAATTTTAATTCGTCGTTCTTCCGGGATCGTGGTGCCCGTCGGATTTTGGAAATCCGGCACTAAATACACATATTTGCAACGTCTTCCCTGGGTCTTTAGTGTAGCCAATTTTTCTTCTAAACTCTCGGGCAAAATACCATGGTTATCGCTTTCCGCACCAATGATATCCGCACCAGCCACCTGAAACGCCTGTAAGGCACCTAAATAAGTGGGAGCCGCTGTAACAATAGCATCCCCGGGATCCACAAAAATTCGCGCAGCCATATCCAAGGCTTGTTGAGAAGCAGATACTGCCAAAATTTGCTCCGGCTTCACGGTAATATTTTCGGTTTCTTTTAACAGTTTGATAAGTTCTTGTTTAAATTTATCTTGACCTTCCGTCGTACCGTACTGCAAGGCTTCTTTCGGGTGTTCCAGTACGACTTTTTTCATAATCTGCGCTACTTCTTCTACAGGGAAAAGCGCCGGGTCCGGTAAACCGCCGGCAAAAGAAATAATGCCGGGGTTAGAAATCACTTTTAAAAGTTCGCGAATGGCCGATGCTTTGGAACGTCTGACCACATGAGAATACAACTCGCTATAATTCATCTTCGTCTCTTTGCCTCTATATCTTCCAACTATCTAATATATTGTACTATTTTTAAACTTAAATCTTTTGCCGGAACGGAATGTGTCAGCGCTCCCATGGAAATTACATCCACGCCAGTTTGACAATATTGTTCCAAGTTCTGCTTATTCACACCGCCGGAAACTTCAATGATAGCCCGGCCGTTAATTTCTTTTTTACAAATTTGAATCTGCTCTACCGTCATATTGTCCAACATGATAATATCGGCTCCGGCGGACAATGCCTCTTTAACTTCTTCTAAGTTTGTCGTTTCTACTTCGATTTTAGGCGTATGCCCAATGACGGATTTAATTTTCTGCACGGCTTTTGTAATGGAACCGGCTGCTGCAATGTGATTGTCTTTAATCATGACACTATCCGCCAAACTGATACGGTGGTTGCGCGCCCCCCCAACCCGAACGGCATATTTATCCAATCGGCGAAGTCCGGGCTGCGTCTTACGGGTATCTACAATCATCACGCCGTACTTTTTACCTATTTGCGCATACTCGCGTGAAGCGGTAGCAATTCCGCTCATCCGTTGCATAAAATTAAGTGCAGTCCGCTCTGCCTTCAAAATAGAAAGAACACTCCCCTCCAGTTCCAACACGCGTTCCCCTTTTTTAACGAAATCGCCATCTTTTTTAAGTGGACGAAAGATCAATTTGGAGTCTACCGCATCAAAAACTTGGCGCGCTGTATCCATGCCGCAAAGCACCAAATCTTCTTTGGCCGTTATCGCGGCGATAGCCCGGTCCTCGGGCGAAAAAATCGTGTCGGAGGTAATATCCCCCAGACTTAAATCTTCTTGCAAGGCAAGTTCAATAATTTTATCTAATATCATTTTGCTAACTCAAACATTCGCTCAATTGATTTTTTGGCCGCTGCGGCGACCATTTCGTCCACCGAAACAATTTGGTCTGCTCGGGGATCCAACAAGGCTTCTAGCACATTGATCAAACTATTTTTTTTCATGTAGCTGCATATCCCAAACGGCCACACGAATTGTTTATCCGGGTGTTCTGCTTCCATCCGGTTAACCAAGCCAAATTCCGTCAGCATGCCAAACGTATGATCTTTCGAAGAAGCAATATAAGAGGCCATCCCTTTGGTACTTCCTACATAATCACACAAGGAGCAGACTTCTATCGGGCATTCCGGATGGGCCACCACACGAATCCCTGGATAATCGGCCCGCAATTTTTCTACCTGCTCCGGGCGATACTTATCATGCACGCAACATGAACCGCCTGAAGCAATAATTTTTTTAGGGGTACCGCGGCGTTTTAACTCCGCTTCCAAATTCTGAGCCATCAGCATATCCGGCACAAAAATTAGCTCCTGTCCCGGCATTTTTTGCGCGATATCAAATACGTTGGAAGAAGTTACGCAGGCATCACACTGGGCTTTTACTTCAGCCGTACTGTTGATATAGCACAAGGCCGGCACACCCGGATGATCCTCGCGTATTTTTTGCACTTCGCTACCGGTAATAGAATCAGCCAAACTGCAACCGGCTTTCCCGGCAGGAATACGTACTTGCTTAGAGGGATTAATAATCTTAGCAGTTTCTGCCATGAACCACACGCCGGCAAAGATAATGATATCTGCGGAAACCTGCTGTGCCTTTAAAGCCAGTTCGTAAGAGTCTCCCCGAAAGTCCGCCACGCCGTAAACAATATCTGGTGTAGTGTAGGAATGAGCTAAAATCACTGCATTTTTTTCCTGTTTAAAACGGTTGATAGCTAAGGTATATGGGGCGGCTTGCAGGCAGTCTTCTAACGTCCATTTAGTAATTTTTGTTTTCGAAACAGAACGCAAGCAACCGTAGAGGCGGTTTGCCTCTTGCATAAGTTGGGCTTGAGTTTCTAACGTTTCAGGCATTGCCACCACGACTAATACGTCGTCGTAGACGTGGAAGCATTACTGTTGTAGGTCGTTGCACCGTTTACCGTCGAGCTGGAGCTACTGCTGGACGAAGAAGTAACCGTTGTGGTCGAGGTCGACGACACTTTTTTCGGAGCTGGGCCATCCATGTAGTAGATGTTTTTATTCTTCACTACTTTTTTCTTACGTGATTCGTCCACGTTCAAATCTTCTTCTTTCAACACCACCACTTCGGTTTTAGGTTGTACATTCTTTAATTCTGGTTCCGGCGGCAGATAAGAAGCACCACAAGCTTGTAATTCATAATCGGTAAGAGTTTCGTAATCGGTTTCCGGGGCCAACATGTTATCAAATTCTTGATCAATAATTTGGTATTTGGATGTTTTATCAGTGGAAGCCGTTCGATACGAACCAACAGTGCCATCCGCCGAAGAAGTGGTGCGTTTTGAATCAGAAGAACACGCCACGACAAACATTGCCATCCCTGCTAAAAGTAAAAGTTTTTTCATAAACCCCTCTCCTTGATAAAATGCGCACAGAGCGCTACTCAAATTATATATCATTTACAAAAAAATGGAAAGTATTTTCCCTTACGCGTATTATTTTATAACTACAAGCCCTCTCTTTTTGCTATAATAATAAAGTTGTACTATTTTAGGAGGAAAATACACTACTCATGCAAAGTTTACTTGCTTTATGGAACGCTATCACGCTGTTCTTCGTGGAGCCGTCAGTCAATCATGGTTACGATATCTTAAATGGCTTCAACGCATTAATTTGGGGTCCCCCCATGATTACCATCTTACTGGCCCTTGGGATTTATTTTACCATTCGTCTTAATTTTCTGCAAAAATATACCTGGCCGGCCATGCGTCTTTCACTTCAAAAAGTGGATAGTGAAGGAATGGTAAGCAGTTTTGGCTCTTTGGCTGTTATGATCGGTGCGACCGTGGGAACCGGTAGTATCATTGGGGTTACCACCGCCGTAGCCGAAGGCGGCCCAGGTGCCTTATTTTGGATGGTCGTTGCCGGGATTTTTAACTTTGCAATTAAGTATAGCGAATGTTTAGTTGCCTTTAAGTACCGGGTAAAATTGCCTGACGGAGAATACGTTGGAGGACCGATGTATTATCTAACACGCATTTTAAAACTAAAATGGCTGGGAATTATTTTCGCGGTAGGAACCTTACTAATGGGGTTGACCGCCGGAAGCGCCCTGCAGTCGAACTCAATCGCTGATGCATTGCGCGAAGGTTATAATTTAAACCCGTGGTATGTGGGAGCCTTCATCGCAGCTGTAACCGCGATAGTTGTTATTGGCGGAGTGAAACGTATTGCTGCTTATTCGGAATGGTTGGTGCCGATTATGGGAGGTTTGTATCTCCTTTTAGCGCTCATTGTACTGGGCATGCATTTCACACAAATTCCACAAGCAATATGGACCGTGATTCGTAGTGCCTTTACCGGAAAAGCCGCCGCTGGTGGCGCCGTAGGGGTGGGAATTATGGCCATTATTCAGAGCATGATTCCGGCCATTTCTGCCGGGGTAACCCGGGCCGTACTCGCTACAGAAGCCGGCATGGGAAGCGCCTCTATTGCTGCAGCCGCCGCCAAAACGCGCAGTGCTACCCAAATGGCGATCGTTTCTGCGACCAGTGTGTTCTGGGCGATTTTCATCTGTTCCTTAACAGGGATGGTAATCGTACTGGCTGGCGATTGGCAAAACCCCAATGTTTATGCCGCTAACTTGTGTAACAGTGCATTCAAAACGGTACCGTACATTGGAACACCTATTTTGATTTTCTCACTCGTAATTTTCTCTTTTACGACTATTATCGGATGGGGATATTACACTGAAAAATCACTCCAATTCCTGTGCAAGGGAAGTAATAAACTAATCAAACCAACCCGTTTGCTTTTTATCGCGTTGGTATTTATCGGGGCCTGGATTGGAACCAGTTTCTCGTGGGATTTCACTATTGCAGACTCACTAACCCGTACGGCGGAAGCAAACGTTTCCACGCGGTTTATGTGGGCACTGGCGATTCTTACAATGACCATGATGACGGTCCCCAACGTGTGGGCCTTGTGGTGCTTGCGTAAAGTAGTCGTTAAAACGACCAGCAAGAATTTACGTGCACTTGTTGGAAAAGCAGCGTGCCGAGCACGTTCGGCTCAAGCCAAAGCAGCCAAAGAAGCTGCCAAGGCCACCAAACAAACAGACAAGTAATTGGTTTTATCTGCCAAAAAAATCCCGGGCACAAACCCGGGATTTTTTAGTTGTTTAATGTCTTTTTTTGTGCTTAACCGATTTTTTTTGAGTCGTTTGTTTGGCTTTTTTTACAGAAGTTTTTTTCGCGGTTTTTTTAACAACCGTTCTCTTTTTCTTCGTGTTGGTTGCGCGAGACGCTTTTTTGCCGGTTGATTTTTTGTGTTCTTTCCCGGCAAATTCTTTCCAACCTTCCAACGCTAAGGGTAACACTTCATCCATATGTTTTACGGGAATCAGTGTCAGCTCTTTACGGACACGTTCCGGGATTTCTGCTACGTCTTTGGCATTAGTATGCGGATAAAGAATTGTTTTAACTCCTTCTCGGTACGCCGCCAAAAACTTTTCCTTAATTCCCCCCACCGGTAATATGCGACCGGTGATGGTTACTTCTCCCGTCATAGCCAGTTGTTTTTTTACCGGAAGACCCAGGAGCAAACTGGTCAGTGCAGTAGTAATCACACTCCCGGCAGACGGTCCATCCTTCGGTACCGCCCCCTCCGGGAAGTGGATATGAAAATCCGTTTTGTCAAAATCTATTTTCTTACCATAACCACGGCTACGCGCATAGGTGAGCGCCGCGCGGACGGACTCTTTCATCACATTTCCCAACATCCCGGTTAATATTAAATTACCCTTACCCGGCAATTTGGTGGCTTCGATGGATAATGTTTCACCTCCCACGCTGGTCCAGGCAAGCCCGGTGGCGATCCCTACACCGTTTTCTTCGGTAGCGAAATTAGCATAACGCGGAACGCCCAAAAAATCATGTAAATTCTCACGCGTTACCACAATTTTCTTTTTTCCTTCCACCAACATCTTAGCGGCTTTGCGGCATAGAGAGCCGATTTCCCGGTCTAAATTACGCACGCCGGCTTCGCGCACATAGTCGCGCATTAGCAAAGAAACCGCCTCCTTTTCTACTACCAATTGTCCCTCTTTAATACCATGCATCTTCATTTGTCGGGGAAGTAAATACTGTGCAGCGATATCGTGCTTTTCGTATTCGGTGTATCCGTCGAAATCAATGATTTCCAACCGGTCTCGCAACGTAGACGGAATCCCGGCAAGTGAGTTAGCCGTCGTAATAAACATCACTTTAGAAACATCAAACGGAACATCTAAAAAGTGATCGGT
The DNA here is from genome assembly GCA_947305555.1 of uncultured Elusimicrobium sp. Classification (GTDB taxonomy): domain Bacteria; phylum Elusimicrobiota; class Elusimicrobia; order Elusimicrobiales; family Elusimicrobiaceae; genus Avelusimicrobium. Next base: position 8,969 of record CAMZDW010000010.1, on the reverse strand, counting down.
AAATTCTTTATTCTGCTCCGGGTCTAATAATTCCAGCAAAGCAGCCGCCGGGTCACCACGCCAGTCCGACCCCATTTTGTCTATTTCGTCTAATAAAAATACCGGATTGGCACTTTTGGCTTTGCTTAGGCCCTGGATGATACGGCCCGGCATAGAACCGATATAAGTACGGCGGTGACCGCGAATTTCGCTTTCATCCCGTACTCCACCCAAAGACATCCGCACAAACTTGCGTCCAATAGCGCGTGCAATGGATTTGGCAAGGGACGTTTTCCCTACGCCCGGCGCACCGGCAAAACACAACACGGGTCCACGCAAGCTATTAGTCAGCTTATTGACCGCTAAATATTCCAACACGCGTTCTTTGGGTTTATTCAGGCCAAAATGATCTTCGTCCAAAATTTCGCGTGCTTTTTTCAAATCTAACACATCTTGGGTCGTTTTGTTCCACGGCATATTGAGTAGCCAATCCAAATAGGTGCGTGAAACCGTCGCTTCCGGTGAAAAAGGTGCCATTTTAGCCAACCGGTCCAACTCTTTTTCGGCCGCTTCTTTGGCGTGCGGCGGCAACCCATTCTTCTTAATTTTGCCGCGCATATCGTCGATTTCCTTTTGGAAATCATCCTTTTGGCTGAGCTCTTTCTGGATGGCCTTCATTTGCTCATTTAGATAATATTCCTTTTGATTTTTCTCAATTTGTGCGCGGACTTTAGAATGAATTTTTTCTTCCAATCCCAAAATTTCCACTTCGCTGGTAATCAATTTTAAGATTTTTTCCAAACGATCTTTAATATGTACCGCTTCCAAAATTTCTTGCCGTTGCGGGGTCTTAACTAACATATTGGAAGCAACCGTATCGGCCAGCTTAGAAGCATCATTAATTTGCCGCAAGAAGGAAACCCCCTCCACTGCAATTCGATGCGAAACACGGGCATAATGGTCAAATTCATCCAATACCTTACGCATGAGCGCTTGCACAACCGGGGAATTATCATCTTCTTCCTCAATATACTCCACCGAGGCAAACCACGAGCCGGCCACGTTGTTGACCTCCAATTTATGCACACGCGCTCGCACGAGCCCTTGCAAGAAAATTTTCATAGAGCCATCGGGCATTTTCAGATTTTGCGTAATTTGAGCAATCACACCGAAATGATAAATGTCCTGCTCGTGCGGGTCATCAATTTCCGCATTTTTTTGAGAAACGGCTAAAATATACTTCTCAGGCGTATTTAAAGCTAGTTCCACCGCCGCAATAGATTTGGGACGGTCTACCGACAGAGGTAAATTCATCCCCGGAAACATCACCACATCCCGAATAGCCACGGCTGGAACAACCGTAGGCAAAGAAAGTGTCAATTTTTTTGTTTCTTCCATCATAAAACTCCCCCATATATGTACTCAAAACTGTGCGTAAAAATCAAAATCTACGCGTTACAAGAGAAATTGTAGCAAATTATTTCAAAATTAGCAAATAATAAATTTGTTTGCTAATTTTAATTATATTATCAATGCCGACGGAGAACTTGAAAGTTCCCCAAAATACTTCTATAATTAAAATACACAACTTATTTGTGAGGATTTTTATGAAAAAATTATTGATAGGTTTATTATTTGGCTTGATGAGTGTATATTCCCAGGCGCAACAACGTCCGTCGGCAAACATGGATGGAAGCCGCCTGCTGGAATTTTTGCACAATGCCAAAACCAATCAGTCAAGCTCCCTACATTCTTCACCGGCCCAGCTACAATCTTCTCTGGAAAACATTCTTCCTGCCTCTACGTTTGATAAAAAATGGCAAGTGCTTATTTTTCTCAATACCGGAAATTTGGAAAAATGGGGTGCCGTAGACGATACCCGGGAAGAATTGGTTAAACAATTTAAAGCCCATCATGTAGAAAAGGCTATCTTGTTTTATTCCCGTCAAGATGGTTCTTCCTTTTTAAATATTTTTCAAGCCAAACCCCAAATCAAGGAAAAAGGGTATAATCCTTCCGACGAGCCAAAATATTCATACAAACAAGTTGATGTAAGTAAATTGTCTGCGCAGGAAGTATTAAACCGGTTGATGAAACAGTTACAAGCATCTCCTCGACTTCAGACAGCTATTTTGTTTAAAGCCCACGGAAGCGGACACCACATGAAAATAGCGATGAAAACAACGGATAACAAACCGTACATTACTATTTTTCATCTCGTTAATGCACTCAAAGCCAATCACTTAAAAGTGGATTTACTGGATTTATCTTCCTGTTATATGGCCACCATGGCCAACATCCATCACCTACTAACTGGCAGCGATGTGAAGTACCTTATCACATCTTCCAATTTCTCCGCGTCGGACAATACAAAAACCAGGGAAATTGATGGGGAAAGAATTGGATTTTCCACCGGGCCGTTGGCCCTAATTAAAAATTTGGGACAATCCCCCAAAGAAGCTGCTTTGCAAACGGCACTGGCTAAGTATTATCCCGGCAAGAAAGTTGTACATAATGTGATGGTGGTAGATGGTGATATTTATCGGCAACAAGTTGCTCCCATGTTGGAGAATTGGTTGCCTTTAGCTACCCAAGGCGGAAGATTTAACTTGCCTACCAGTACGTTTGCAAAAGGCTTGCCTGGGTTTGCCATGTTACATTTACTGCGAGATATTTCCAAAGCAACCAATGCAGCTCCGGCAGTAAAGTCCGCTAGCCAGCGTTTGGCTACTGCTCTTGCAAAGCCTATACTGAGTTACCACTGTTATAATTCTTATTCTCAAAAAGAATACTCAAATATCACTCAAGTCCCCTACGGAGATCCGTGTATCGCCGGATTCTCGATAGATAATGCTGCAATTGATGAGTTAAAAACACATCAGGTTGCCTCCAAAGTGTCCGTAGAAGAACTGAACCGATGGAATGATTTTCTAAACCGCTTGGAGAGAGAAAATTATTCTTCTCCCGTAGACAACTCGCTTCTGCAAACCGCACTTACGCAACCTAACATAGAAAGGTCAGCCTCTTTCTACGCCCTATAGTGAAACAAAAAAACACCCCGGAAAAATCCGGGGTGTTTTTATAGATTGTCTATTATTTCTTGAGTTCTAAAACTTCGTCAATCAACCCATACGCCTTGGCTTCTTGTGCGGACATATAGTAATTACGCTCACTATCCTGGCGGATTTTTTCCTTATCTTGGCCGGTATGTTTGGCTAAAATATCCAAGAGATGTTCTTTGTTATCACGCAATTCTTTTGCCTCAATTTCAATATCCGTCACCTGGCCGGAAATACCGCCGCCCCAAATTAAGGGCTGGTGAATCATAATGCGCGCATGCGGCAAAGCATAGCGTTTTCCCTTCGAACCAGCGGCCAGTAACACCGCGCCAAAGCTCATTGCTTGCCCCATACAAATGGTGGTGATTGGAGCCTTAATAAATTGCATTGTATCGTAAATAGCCAGCCCGGCTGTGACCATTCCACCGGGGGAATTGATATAGAGGTTAATTTCCCGGGTAGGATCATCCGCATCCAAATACAAGAGCTGAGCGATAATCATATTGGCACTGGCCGTATCTACCTCGCCCTCGCGGCCGCCCACGAAGATAATACGATCCTTCAGCAGACGGGAAAAAATATCATAACCAACGTTTTTTTCAATAATTGTAGGTATAATCATGTATATATTGTAGTATATTTTTGGCGGAAGGCCTAGCAAATTTCTAGGTCTTTTTATTGCTTTGAAATAGGTCCAAAGGCTCATGTTCTTTTGGTAAAAATTGCTTAGAATACTTGTAGAAGTAAAATTTCTAGGAGGAATTATGAAAATGAAGAGATGGTTGTTAGCCCTAGTCGCAGTAACCCTTACGAACATGGCATTTGCCGGTAATACATCCGAATTACGAGGTCTTATTGATCTCTTTTTTGGTGGGATGGAACAGCAAATAACCAGTATAGAGACTCAATCTCAACAAGAAAGTGAAATGAAACAGCAAGCGTTAGACGTAATAAAAGCGCTCAAGGGAGGATTGATTAATTACGATGACCATCTGAACGCAGGTAACCTGAATGAAACTGACAAAGCTATTGATAAAGCATTAAATACAACCATCCCTGCCATTTTTAATAAAATTAAAAACTCCAGTGATGAAATCAATGCAGAAATTACGCCGGTATTGAAAGAATTAGCGTCCAATATTATTAAAAATCAGACTGAGGTTCCGGCCTCCAAAGTAAAAGTGGATGACTGCACAGATCTATTAAGTATTTTCGCATTTCTAAAAGCAGATCAAGATGGCACCTTGTCGAGCCGTGCTGCCCGGGTTATCCAAGCTGAACAAATGGAAACTATGATGGAAGCCGTTTTCTCCACGACGGACGTTATTGATTTAGATGACGAATACACCCCGAACTAAGTTTGGGGTGTTTTTATTTTCCTGTGAGATTGATGTTATAAATTATTGATTATTGGCCCACCGCCAGAAACCATCTTCGAAACTAGCAATGTTATTATATCGGTAGGCTTTCCCCAGGGCTTTCTCCACCGAATAAGGTTCGTAAATCGTCTTACCATTTTTATCTTTCACTGTAAAACCGGTAGAAGGGTTCCGTTTCGGTTCCCCTTGAGATAACAAACGCGTAAACTGTTCAAACTGCATTCGGTTAGAGGGCGAAGAAGAACCTGACGGGTTGAACAAAAACCGCACCATTGCGTACGCTTGTAAATACCAATCTTGCGCTTTGCCCTTACTATCAGCTACTTGCAAAGAATTATCCTGCATAAAATCTTCAAACGTATCAAAAACAATGGTTTTCCCGCGCTTCTTACTATTTTTTTTCATCAAATTGGAAGACCCAAACATACTTGAAGAAGGAACGCCGATCCCCACCGTAGAGGCCGGATTTCGCTGGAAGTTAATGGTTTTTAAATCATTGGCCCAAGGGCCGCCTTTAGCGCCGTTGTAAGCCTGATCTTCCATCATAACAGCCAAGCCCTCATCCAACCACAACGGAGTCATCAATTGTCCCGTTTTATGGCTGTCAAAAAACTGTTGGGTAAAAATGTGAGTTAACTCGTGCGTAAATGACTCTTTAAGCTCTTGGTTTTTTCCCGGCTCATCATAGACCACTACTTCTCCTCGGGTAGGATAAGCAACTGCACGCGACCAAGCAATCGCATTGGGTTCATGGCGCAGATAAGAAGCACGATCCTGGTACACAAATACACGCACGCGGCCGGACATCATCCACGGGATAAAACGGCTCAACGTTTGATAAGCGGATTCAAAAGTCATGGGCATATTTGCCGAGGGAATTCCTTCCGTACGTTTCTGCGTGTAAATATCAAAATGTGTGCTTTTGCTGGGCAGCCACGTTACCCCTGGCCGATATGCGCTGGGATTAAATGCTTTATTGGGAGCCGGCACTTTGCTTGGACGATTCTGAGAAGCAGATGGCAAAATACGGCGTCCTGTAGAATTAGCCTTTTCTTTGGATTCTTCCAACATTTTAACAGCATATTCCAACTCCGCGTCGGCAGCTTCTTCTTCGGCGGTAGGAGTTGGCGCCTCCGTGGGCTCAGCTTTGGAGGAAGGTGGCAATAAAGTATTTTCGGTTTCAATGGCCTTCTCTATTTCCGTAGGAGCAGATTGTTCTGCTTTTTTTTCACGTTGCTGCTTAGATTTCGCCACCCGGTTTGCAACAGCCGGAGACAAAGGTTTCGTGGCCTTTACAGGTTTCACCGAGGTTTGAACAGATTGGGCAGTCCCCCCTATTTCAAGAGGCATATCTAAAGTAGACGCCCCCGTCGGCACGGAAACGGCTGCCGCAGCAGTTGAAGCACCCGATTGAGTTGGAACGGCTGTGGACGAGGCGGCAGTATCAGGCTTGGAAGTATTTTGGTCCGTCTGCGCTGGAGTTGAATCTGATTGAGAAGTCTCCGCGGCGGGTTGTTTATTTGCTCGCTTGGCACGTGAAGTGGAGCTTGCAACACCTACCACAGTTTGAGAAGAGCTGTGAAGAGACTTTTTTAGTAAATCAATGCTGGAAGAAACTTCCGGCGTAGAGGAAGGAAGCCGCAAAGAAGAAGACACCTCCTCACTTTGCGAAGCAGTCTGCCCCCAAACCACTATGCTAAAAAATAAACTACTAATCAGACAGACTACCTTCGTTTTCATAATTCCTACCAATTACATCTGTTCTGCGTCTCCTCTTTCGACGGAATAAGTCAACTTACAATCGCCAGCGCCAGTAACGCTCGGATCCTCAAAAGTAGCTTTCACCGACACATTGGCTTGAGGAGTTTTGCAAATATAATAACGTATAGAATTACCGTCCGTATTACAGGCTGAGGTGAGATAATTACTGGCATCAATATTAAGTTCTGCTCCGGTAGCAGGGGTCTTACAATTCATCCAGCAACCGGCCATATCACGCTTAAACGCTTCCGGAGTTTTGTTACTCCACATCATATTAACCTCTGCCATGCAAGATTCTATCAATAACTCTTCAGATACTGCTCGCCGTGTCTGCCGAACAGACGTCGTACGCGATAAACTGGCTCTAAGCAACATCGTTGCAATACCGGCCAATATCGCTGTAACTAACAAAACTTGTAATAAAGCTGCACCTTTTTTATTGCTTAACATAATTTCCCTCAGACTAGGGCGTTAATCAATCACGCCGCCCCCGTTAGAAACTAAAATACGTTCCTCTACCGCCTCATTTACAACGGGTAAAGAATTCAATTCTACAATTAATTTTACATCTAAAATGGCACATTGTCCTTCATTCGCTCCCTCGCGGCAGGTGCTCCCATTATAACTGGTAAAATCAAACCAAGGCACCGGATATTCACTCGTCGCAGCAATAAATTTCACATTGTTTAGCCACACTTTTCCCTCTTTGCCCGCTGTGTCACAAGCGTTTGATGGGATTAAGGCCGTGCCGGAAACAACTCTGCGGATAACTCCACCATCCCATGCTGAACCCTCGGGTTGCACGGGATCCCCGGAAGAAGTTTCATTTAGACCAGCTGCCGTAAAACAATATGCAATATATTTCCGGGCCGTTCCAACCAAAGCATTTCCATCCAAATCCACATTACTTGCTAACACCAACAGTGGCCCATCTGTATTGCTAGTAGGGCCCTTCGCATAAATAATTCGGCTGGCCTCATGCACATCCTGTCGCAACTGACGCAAAGCTACAGATAAATTATTACGCAACATAACACGGCTCCGCCCGGTACCGGATTCCCTAGAAGCAGCCGTTGTCAACGAAGCTAGCGCAACGCCGATAATTCCCACGACCATTACTGCTAACAAAATTTCCGTTAATGTAAAACCTTGTTTATGTTTCATAATACAAACCCATTGCATGTAATATTAAAAGTAATTTGCCGATGAAGAGATTTGATATTTTGAAGTCCCGCGGCATTAATATAATTGTCCTTAGCCAAAAAATTATTTTGTGCTTTATCGTCATTTTCTTCGTCGTAGAATTTCATCTCCATCGCGTTTGATACAGTGTATGTAAAAGAACTTTGATCCCGATCACAAATTACCGGAAGCAAACATATAATGTTATGTTCTCCCGTTGCCAATGGCTTTGTTTGCGTATCTTCCGCACATAATTTAGTTGTATTTTCTGTAAGCGTATTGTTCATATTCTGCGAATAAGCATGCAACTGGTCGTTGGCTTTTTCCACGGCCAACACCATCTCTTCACGAATATCCGGCTTGCTGGATTTATGGGCAACTGAAAGCAACACACCAAACGTTCCGGCCGCCACTAGAGCTAGCAAGCCCAGGGCAATCAATCCTTCCAAAAGCGTAACACCTCGTCGATTTTTTAGAATCCGTTTCATAAATTGTTTAATCCTCTACTTCATATTCTATCGGTTCCATACGATCATCTATGTAAATAGCATACTTATCATGAGCATACCGTGGACCGGCGCCATCCTGTCCAAGTACCATCAATACAATGTCTCCCTGCTGCTTATCGGCCGGGATAGCTGGCGCATCTGGTGATGATGGTATAGCAACATAATAAAACTTGTACGGGACTCCCCTAAAATCTTTCGGAGACAAATAGCCACACGCAAACAATTGGCGGATACCAACCGAAATTTCCCTTCCCGGAATTCCCGTATTCATTCCCCCTTCGCACTCTTCTTCTTCTATATTCTCTAGTGAATTTGGGTCAAAGCCATCACTTCCAAAAGAATTAACGGTTCCTCCGCGTGTCATCTGTCGAAAGTACTTAATACCTTCCACCATCTTCTTAGCGGCCACCTTAGCTTGTCCGTTTTTGATTTCATACCGAACAGCACGAATACCCGGTATTGATAACGAAGCCACCACCGCTAAAAGCATCAAAACCGCCAAAACTTCCATTAGGGTAAAACCGCGTTTATTCATAATTAACTCCCAAATCATCCCGCACTGGTCGTTGCGCTACCAAATTCATTTACACAGTACGAATACTTTCCTTTGTATTTATCGGGCAACTTAGACTGACTATTATTTCCCGTCATACAGACCAAGGGCGCATCTATGCTCGAATTACTACAGCCCCCTTTTTTACCGTTACAGATGTAAAAAACAACAAATGGATCCTCCCAACCGCCTTTGTCTACAAAACCACAAGTAACCAAACTAGTAGGGGACAAACTCCCCGTAGAACAAGTATCAGACGCGTAATCATCCGTCATTTTATCGCTTGATATACTAGCGTTCGGATACTCCAAACGAAAACGTTGCACAGCACCGGCCAACACATCTGCCCGTGCCTTTGCAGCCTGGATACGTGTTTCCGCCACACTGTTACGGTAGGAAACTGTTGCCATTACAGCCAAACCGCCTACAATCGCAGCCGCAATTAATAATTCTAATAAGGTAAAACCATTCTTGTTTCTCATAAATAATCCCTTCTTTAAGTATTGCGAAAATTGGCACAAATTTCAAGCATTACTTGCAGGCAGTC
>CAMZDW010000009.1 GCA_947305555.1 uncultured Elusimicrobium sp. | reverse complement strand
CTGGCCAGCAATGCTAAATCCGGCAAAAAAGATGCCGTTGCCGCCTGGGAACGCATGAAGGAAATCAAGGCCGCCCTGGAAAACGGCAAGCCGGTTTCCTCGTTAGGTTTAGAGCCGGAAGAATTAAAAGAATACCAATTTTTAACTGCTAAGCCCGTTTTGTATGTGGGGAATAATTCCGAAAAACGCAACGAACAAAATGCCGCTAAAGTAGCCGCTTACGCCAAAGAAAACGGCGCCGGGTTTGTGGAATTGTGTGTTAAATTTGAAGCCGATATTGCCGAATTTAGCGAAGAAGAAAAGAAGGCTTTTCTCGCCGAAACGGGCAACGAATATACTGGGCTTGAAAAAGTGGTGCGCGAAGGCATGAAACTGCTTAATTTATGCACCTATTTCACAGCCGGACCGGAAGTAGAAGTGCGCAGCTGGTTAATTCCCGTAGGTTGCACGGCGCCGCAAGCGGCCGGCAAAATCCACAGTGATTTTGAAAAAGGATTCATCCGCGCCGATGTGTACACCTTTGATGACCTGGAAAAATTCGGCAGCGAAAAAGCCCTACGTGAACACGGCCTTATTCGCAGCGAGGGCAAAGAATATATTGTAAAGGACGGCGACGTTTGCCTGTTTAAAGTAAATGCCTAATCGACCATGTAGCCACTTTTCTGTCTGCGGCGGATGTGCGCTTTTAAATTTGCCCTATGAGGAGCAAGTAGCGCAGAAACGCGCTCAGTTGCAAGAAACGCTGAAAGACTTTTGGACAGCGGATATCCCGGTTACGGTGACCGATGATCCTTTTTATTTCCGCAACAAAGTGGAGCTGGGATTTTGCCACCAAGTAAAATGGCGAGATGACTATAATAAAAAAGACCCGGCTAACAAAACGCGCCCCTTGGAATTTGAACAAGCCCTCGGCTTTAAGTATAAAGGCCGCTTTGACCGCGCTGTAGAAATCACGGATTGCCTTATTTTCAATGAAAAACTTCCCGCACTGTTAGCCGCCATTCGCGCGTGGGCCGAAAAAGAGAACTTGCCCTATTACGACCAGCGCAAACATACGGGCATTTTGCGCCACCTTATGTTGCGCGAAGGCAAGAACACCGGGGAAGAAATCGTGGTACTTTTTGTGACGGATGATTTCAACGAAAAGACCTTCGTAGCCGCAGTAGAAAGTGTACTACCCAACGCCAACATTATGGTTGCCGTCAATAACGGTTTGGCAGATACCGCCGCGCCCGAAAGCTTGCGTGTACTCAAGGGTAAAGACCACATTTTTGAGAAGATTTTGCTCTCCGGACCTGATGGGAACACGGAGCGCGAAGTGATTTTTCAACTCTCGCCGCAATCGTTTTTTCAAACAAATACAAAAACGGCACAGAAAATGTATAGCCGTGTGCGGCAAGTAGTTAAAAAAATCGCCCCAAAACGCATTTATGATTTGTACGGTGGGGCGGGAAGTTTCTCCCTGTCCTGTGCGGACTTATGCGAAAAAAGTATTTGTGTGGAATCGGTGGCGCCGGCCATTTACAACGGCATTGAAAACGCCAAACTAAATGGTGTCAAAAACGTACAGTTCTTCTGCGCTAAAGTGGAAGACTTTGTCAAACAGCAGCCGATAGAAAAAAAAGAGGCTCTGATTATTTTGGACCCCCCCAGAAGCGGTATGCATCCTAAAGCCGCCAAAGCGGTGGCCGAGAGCGGGGTGGAAAATGTGCTCTACATTTCGTGCAATCCGGTCACACTGGCTGCGGACTTAAAAATTTTGACACAACATTACAAAATTTTGCACGTAGAAGCGTTTGATTTTTTCCCGCATACGCCACACATTGAAACTTTTGTACAACTGAAATTAAAATAAAGGAGATTATTTATGCAAAAACCTGGTTTTTGGTCCTTATGTGGGGCCTATGTAGTGGATTTTATTATCGCCCAAATTGGCGGTGCAATTGCAGGAGGGGTACTCTCGTTTTTTGTCGGTTTAATTTTGGGAGCCTCCGGTATTATAACCCCGGCTAATATGTCCAGCGTCACGGTTATCTTCTTTTTGATAGGTGCTTTGGCGGGTCTTTTAGTATTTATTTTCTACTTCGCCTTTTGTGAGAGCCGATGGGGGTCTTCCTTGGGCAAAAAAATATTTAAAATCAGCGTAGTTAAAAACCAATAAAACATGTCTTTGGAAGAAGCGCTTCATTCCCTAAATCCACAGCAACTCGCCGCCGTTAATTATGACGACGGACCGTGCCTGATCGTGGCCGGCGCGGGCACCGGGAAAACCAAAACGCTTACAACAAAAATCGCTAAGTTAATTCACGACGGCTACAGTCCTTTTCGCATTTTGGCCGTCACATTTACCAACAAAGCCGCCGGAGAAATGCGCGAGCGTGTGGAACAACTGGTGCCCGGCAGTGCACGGCGTGTGTGGTTGCACACATTTCACTCCTTCGGGGTGCGCATTCTTCGCCAACACGCGGGTGTACTCGGCCTCACAAAAGACTTTGCTATTTACGATGAGACAGACCAGAAAAAAGTCATCACGCTACTACTAGAACAAATGGGCGTCAAAGAGCCTAAAAAAGAGGTTGCCCAATTCATTAGCCTCATTTCACGTGCAAAAGACGATATGGTCGGCCCGGAAACCATGATGCAAGCCGCCACGGCTTCGGGCATTGATTTTAAAATTCGCGTGGCGGAAATTTATCGCCGCTACGAGCAAAAACTAAAGGAAGCCGGAGCGTTGGATTTTGGCGACTTACTTGTCAAAACGTACACGCTGTTGCGCGACCATGAGGACATCCGCACGTATTACCAAGACTTCTTCCAATACGTGCTGATAGATGAATATCAGGATACCAACCATACGCAATACCTCATCACGAAAACGTTGGCCGCCAAATCCCGCAAATTATGCGTGGTGGGCGACCCGGACCAAAGTATTTATTCGTGGCGCGGAGCCAACATTCGCAATATTTTGGAATTTGAAAAAGATTTTAAGGATGCCAAAATCATTACGTTAGAGCAAAATTACCGTTCTACCAAAGTGATTTTGGAAGCAGCGAACAAACTCATTACCAAAAATAAAAAACGCAAAGAGAAAAACTTGTTTACCGAAAAAGACTCCGGCGACCCGATTGAAGTCCGCCAGGTCGGTACCGAAGGAGAAGAAGCGCGCTGGGTAAGCCAAAATATCAAATCGCTCGTGGACGTAGAGGGTGCCAGCCTTAAAGATATTGCCGTTTTCTACCGCACCAATGCCCAAAGCCGCAGTTTTGAAGATTACTTCCGCCGCTATCAAATCCCGTACCGTTTAATCGGCACGGTGCGCTTTTACGACCGTAAAGAAATTAAAGATATGCTCTGCTATGCGCGGATACTGGTAAACCCCAACGATAATGTCAGTTTGCTGCGCATCATCAATACACCCACACGCGGGCTGGGCAAAGTAGCACAAGACCGCCTTTTGGCTTACGCAGAAGAAAAACAAATTTCTCTCTACACTGCCCTAAAAAATGCCGCATACGTGCCGGGGTTAAGTTCCGCCGCTGTCAAAGCTGCCATTAAATTAGTGCAACTGTTTGAAAATTGGCGCAGTGATATGCTGCTTACGGATCCGGCAGCTATTTTCCACAAGATTTTATTGGAATCGGGTTACATGGAGTCCGTCAAAGCCGAGCTGGAAAAAGATCCGGAAGCCGAAAGCCGTTTGCAAAACTTAGACGCACTCATCAACGCTGTCAAAGAATATGAAGAACGTTGCGAAAAGAATGAAAAACCCTCCTCTGTAGCTGATTTTTTGCAGGAAATTTCACTCCTCTCCGGTGAGGATGAATCCCAAACCGGCGAAGGAGGTTCCGTTACCTTAATGACGGTACACTTGGCCAAAGGGCTTGAATTTGATAACGTGTTCGTTACCGGATTAGAGGAAAATCTTTTCCCTATCGGCCGCGATAACGAGGACGATTTGGAAGAAGAGCGCCGCCTATGTTACGTGGCGATGACGCGCGCCAAAAAACGATTATTTTTAACATACGCGCGCACGCGGCGCAAATTTGGGCAACTGCAGGAAAATCTTCCTTCTCGTTTTTTATTTGAAAGCGGCCTGGTAGATGAAAACCAAGTAGAAGAAAAAACACCCCGTTTTGCTTGGGGCGGCAGCAGTAGTTATTCCGGTGGCAATTATGAACGGTTTCAAGCGCGCAAGCGAATGTACGGGGAAAATTCCGCCAGCCGGGATTTTGAAGGATATGCCCATAGAAGTCGTTTCCAGAAACGCTACGACGAATACGGCTACGAAATTGAAGAAAATCCGGATTTGGATTACAGCCGTTCTTCCTTTTACCAGCCGTCCACCCCAACGTACGGATTTTCCGATCCGCGCCGCGTACCCGGTGCCGTGCCCCCGGCCCCCAAAGAACCTTCAGTCCCTGCTGAAAAGAACGCAGACGGTGTTGCCGTAGGAGGACTTGTTAAACACGGCGTATTTGGCCAAGGAAAGATTGTGCAAATTGCTGGCTCAGGGGATAGTGCTAAAATTACAGTGCTCTTTCAAAATGGAACGCGGCGAACGTTTATGCTAAAATTTGCCCCGTTGGAAATTCTGTAAATTTTCATTTCTACCAGAAAAAAAGCGGCAATCAAAATTGCCGCTTTTTTGTAATAAAATATCTCTTATGGATTACCGCACCTGGACAAGCGCAAAGTGTAAATACTCCGTTTCCGGCATTCCAATCAATACCGGATGGTCTTTGGCTTGGCCGCGCAATTCCACCAGCACGGTCTGGCGGCCTGCTTTGCTGGCACCTTGGCGAATAATATCCACAAACAGTTCGCGCGATACATGGTGCGAGCAGGTAGAAAAGGCCAAGTAACCGCCCGGCTTTAAGCCTTCCAGCGCCATCTTGACGAGTTTTACGTACAAACCCACCGCTTGCGGTAGTGCCTTACGACTTTTCACAAATGCCGGAGGATCTAACAAAACCATATCGGGCTGATCCGGAAGTTCGCCTTTTTTCATTGCGGATAAAAGTCGTTCGGCATCATCCCGATGGAAAATAGCGGTCTGTTTGACGCCGTTTAGTTCGGCATTTTTTTTGGCATATTCCACCGCAGCTGCAGAAGAATCACACCCCCACACTTGGCTGGCCCCGGCTAGCGCGGCCGTGATACCAAAAGAACCAATGTAGGAGTATAAGTCCAACACCAATTTATCCTTGAAATAGGGTTTTAAGAAAGCACGGTTTTCGCGTTGGTCAAAATAAAAACCTGTTTTTTGGCCGCCGCGAATCGGCACAATGTATTTTACGCCGTTTTCTTCAATTTCTACTTCTTCGGGAACTTCGCCAATAATTTCCGGCGTACTGGTTAACCCTTCCAGCGCACGGAAAGCACTGTCGTTTTTGTAATAAATCCCTTTCGGTTTAAAAATTTTTTGAACAGCCTTGGTAATTTGCGGTTTTAATTTTTCCATGCCGGCCGTTAATACATCTATCACCAAAATATCACCGTAGCGGTCAATCACGAGCCCGGGCATTTGGTCGGCCTCACCGTAGCACATACGACCATATTTACGTACGCCGATTTCTTTGCGCCGAGCGTACGCATTATCTAACTGCTCAAAGATAAAATCGTCCGGCAGTTCATCTTCCCCTTTCCAAAGCAGTCGGGCCGCAATCAAACTGTGTGGATTAAAATAACCAATACCCACTTGCGTACCATCGCTCGTAAGCACACGGACCAACGTACCCGGTTCAATGGAAGTATCCAACTTGTCAATCTCGTTAGAAAATACCCAACAATGCCCCGCCTTTAATCGACGTTCTTCTTTGGCTTTTAATTTAATTTCCTGCATTTTAAATTCCTTTTAATTCATCCAGTTCCGTAAACGGAATTTTAGCGGCACAAAGCGGACATTCTTTCGCAGTGAAAGTCTGCATTGGGTAGGCCAGCAACGAACGCAACGGTACCGTCAACGGCAGATATCCCATGGAGCGGTCCACAATCACCCCCACCCCAATCACGTTACCTTTAAGCCGGGAAACCAAATCAATGGCCCGGTTAATTTTACGCCCGGATACAGCTACATCATCCACAATCAGCACATTTTCGCCCTCTTTAATGGTGAAATTGTGTTTCAAAATCATTTCACCCTGTTCATCCTTGGAAGCAAAAATGGCACGCACACCGCGCACGCGGGCCACTTCTTGCGCTAAGACCGAGTTAGAAGGCGTAAGCGCCATAATTACATCCGCGTTTTTAGTAAATTTATCCGCCAGTGCCCCAGCAATACGCTGCGCCAAATTAGGATGCTGCAACAAAAGGGAGGTTTGAATGTACGTTTGGCTGTGAAAGCCGGAAGGCATTACAAAATGTCCTTCCAAAATAGCTCCGTGTTCTTGGAGCAAGCATAAAATGTCCATATTATTTCTTGGCATGGAAATCTCCTTGTACAAAATCTTGAGCCGCCTTAAAATCGGTTTGCAAGCCCTTGGCTTGCGCGGCACGAATCGTGGCACCTGTTTTTTTGGCCCGTTGCATTTCTACTTTCGGTTTTAACATAGAGGAAGAAACACGAAACGCAAGTGCCGGGTTGCCAGACTCATCCGTTAAATTTTCCGCCAGCGCCCCGGAACGGGACGTGTTGGAAAACATCGTCCATATAATCATATCAAAATTTTCATGCACCCAGTCAACCCATCCGCTAATCGCAGCGGAAATAGAAGACCCTACCGTGTAAGCGTTATTAATCTGCATCCGGCCGTTTTCAAACGAAGTGCTGACGGCCATTTCCGTAAAAGGCACATCTTTGAGCACTTTTCCCACCTTAAAACTTCCGGCCCGCTCCATACGGTGCATGATAATAAACGGCTGGAAAGTGATATTAAGCGCTTGTTGTTCTTCAGCCAGTTTTTCCATCTGGTGGATAATCCCTTCCTGCAAACGGGCCTCTATTTTACCGGAAAGCCGATCCATCCCGGCGTTTAAGCCTGTTAAATCAAATTCTCCGTTGAATTGATTGCCGGAAAGAACTTGGCTGGAAAAGGTATCTGCCTGAATGGTGCCCGAAAAATTTGGCATAAATCCAGGCAACCGGTCCCTAAAATTGCGTAGCCAGGCCAAATCACCCGCCACCACCGGCTTTGAGGACGTCGACTTTGTTAGGGGAGTAATAACCTCCACAAAATCCTGCACTGTAGCGATAAACGCCATCGGGTCAAAGTGCTTAAAATACAAATTGGAATGAATTTTGCGATGGTTACTTTTTAAATTTTCAATGGTCGTATTTATCTTAATGGGAACTTCGTTTAATTCTGCTCCGGCAATATAAGCATACAAATTTCCTTTCCGCCAGCTGGCACTTAAATTCACTTTGTCAAAAACAGACTTACTAACCGTTACTTTGCCTTGTTGAACAGAGGCATACAAATCGGAAAAATTATTTTTCGCTCGGAATTCACCCGTAATATTTTCAGTTTCAAACCCATAGAACGAACCTTTCGTTTCCTTAGCGCGTAACGCAAGTAGCGGCAAACTATATTCCCCGGAAGCTCGTGCAATGCGCCCTTCTGCCTGCCCTTTCCCTTGCAAATGATACTTCGATAAGGGGGCATAATAAGACTGCTTCCCTGCCAAATTAAACCAATTGGTAGAAAACTGAAAATCGGCGCTAAAGGGTTGCGCGTTAAAATCTACTTGGCCTTTCCCTTCCACTTTTACATCTGCCACCGATGCGGTCCATTGATTAACTTTAAGCAAGTGATAATTCTTATCCAACACACCTTTTGCGGTTACCTCCGACTTTGGCATAGAGAAGGGCGTTTTCTCTAGATGGAACACCGAAAGTTGTTTGTCCGTAAAGGCAGGCACTTGCGCCCGGACATTAAAATAAGGAGTTCGCAAGTTATCCACATCAATGGTTAATTCAATCGGATTTTGGAATAAAAATACTTTCGCTCGCAGATCGCGCAATGCAAATTTTTCCCAATTAAAATCGGCAAAATCCACTTGTCCTTTTCCTTCAATTTCCATATCAGATATGCCATTCTCCCACTGATTACGAAGCACCATATCCAACGTGAAATGCGATAATTCATCAAAACGCAATCGTTCCAAATGCAAATTAAATCCGTAGATAGCGTGGGTCACTTCGGTCACTTTGTCTTGATAGCTGAGCACTCCATTTTGGACAGTCCAGTCTTCCACGCCTACCGTCCATTTTGGGCCGGTTGTTCCCCGGGTATACACCGCATTTTCGGTATGTTTTAAGTGTGGGATATTGTTAACCCCCTCTCCCAAACGTACCACATTAAAACGCGGGGACTTAAACACCACTTCGTCAATTACTAATTGACGCTCCAACAAAGGCAATAATTTAAAATGTAACGTAACCGTATCTGCCGATACCAACGGAGAACCTGGGTTTCCTAGTGTATCCAATATTAAAAATCCCTTCAACTCCACGGTGTTGACGAAGGTTAATTCCATGGAAGAAATCGCAACCGGACGGTCCAATCTTTTTTGAAGTTCCTCTGTAATTAGCTCACTGATTCGTTGGGCATTAAAATTTTTAACAAATAACAGCCACACACTGCACACGAAAAATAATAAAACCATGAGCAAGAGAAGTAATACGCGCAAAGCCCAAAAAAGACTCCGTTTAAAATAACGTGCGCTACGCAAACGCCAACAGCGTTTTTTCTTATATTCCTTTTTACCCATGGTTACACCGCATTAATAAGCTGCTCTACTATATAGTTTACTATAATTCGCCATCCATTTAACGTGCCTTGTAACACATGCAAAACAGCTGTTTTTAACAACACTTCTTGTGGAAATAAAATCTTAAGCACACAGGCCAAAACACATCCATTCACTAACGTAATAGTAACTAGTGAAAAAATCTTTCCCCCGGCTAATTTTAAGTCCGGCTGGTCGGTTTCCCATAAGGTTTGAAAAGTTTGGATGAGATGAAAAGCAGTCAAAAACCCAACAGCTACCAACATATAATCGCTATAGGGACTAAGCTCTATAAAGCAGCTTGTACCCATATAAACTAATGCAAATACAAGCGTGTAAAAGGGCACAAAATAGGGTGCTAATACTACAAAAGTATTTGTTTTGTCCATTTTGACAAAGCCGTTATCTTTTTTAACTGATATTTTATGCACCCGGTAGCCGCATAGTAGCGCAGCCAGAGCATGGGTCATTTCATGCCCAAATACGTAGATCCGTGAAAAATTATACCACTTGTAATGGATAAAAATATAAGCAACCGCTCCGCCAAAAAAGAAGGCGGAAGTACGCCAGGCACCCAGTACCGATTTAAGTAAACCAGCCAGTTCTGCCGCGCCCAAAACAAGGGTAGGAAGCAATAATACCGCAATAATAAATTTTAAAAACCGGACCATTCCAATCCTTTCTCCCACCATACAGGGAGGACATGCATCAAGCTTTATCTGCCACCATTTGTACATGAGCACAGATAGAATCCTAAAGAGTAAATGAAACTTCTAGCAATTGCCCGAAGTTGTGAGCACAACTCCGGGCCTTAAACATGTCTGTATCGTTACCAACGCAAGTTGGGTTGGCGCGCGGCAGAAACTTCGTCAATACGTTCCACACATTGTGTATGCGGTGCCGCTTTGACCAATTCCGGATTCGTTTGAATTTCGTCGTAGATTTTTTCAAGCGCCGTTACAAACGCATCCAGCATTTCTTTACTTTCCGTTTCCGTCGGCTCAATCATCATGGCCTCCGGTACAATAAGCGGGAAATAAATGGTCGGTGCATAGAAGCCGTAATCCAAGAGGCGTTTGGCAACGTCGCTGGTATGTACACCGTTCATCGCATGCGGGTCAATGGAAAGTACGCACTCGTGCATGCAGTTGGTATCAAAAAATGCATTGAATTTTCCTTTGAGTTTGGCACGCACATAGTTGGCGTTCAAAATGGCTTTTTCGGCAATCGTTTTGAGCGTGGTTGCATCAAACTGTTTTAAGTAACAAAGCCCACGCAAACAGACAGCCGCGTTCCCGTAAAACGCTTTCATTTTGCCGATACTTTCCGCTCGGTCTGCCTCTAACTTATACACACCATTTTCTTTCACCACAAACGGTTTGGGTAGAAATTTCGCCACGTGCGCCGCCGCACCGACTGGCCCGGAACCAGGTCCGCCGCCGCCATGTGGAGCCGCAAATGTTTTATGCAAGTTAAGGTGCATCACATCTACGCCAAAATCAGCCGGCTTAGCTAGGCCAATGAGCGCGTTGAAATTAGCGCCGTCCATGTATAGCAAGGCACCGGCTTTATGCACCAGTTCGGCAATTTGGCGGATATTCTTTTCAAAAAGTCCCACCGTGTTTGGTACTGTCAACATCACGGCCGCGGTTTTGTTTGATAGCGTCGCTTGTAATGCTTCTAAATCAACACAACCATCCGGGCCGGACTTGATATTCACAACGGTATATCCAGCCATATTGGCGGTTGCCGGATTCGTTCCGTGGGCGGTATCAGGTACGATGACTTCACACCGCTCAAAATCTTTCCGAGATTCGTGATAGGCACGCACCGTCAAAATTCCGGTTAATTCGCCGTGTGCACCGGCTGCCGGCTGTAAGGTAAAAGCCGCTAGCCCGGTAATTGCTTTTAACCCTTCTTGCAACTCGTATAATGCGCGCAATGTCCCTTGCAATGCACTTTGCGGTGCAAACGGATGCGCTTGGGCAAACTGCGGAAGAACGGATAACACATCATACGCTTTGGGGTTATATTTCATCGTACATGAACCCAAGGGATAAAATTGACCGTCTAACGAATAATTAAGCTGGGATAAACGCGTAAAATGGCGCACGGTGTCGAATTCGCTAAGCTCTGGCAAATTGGGCGCTGTCTTACGCAAACACGATTGCGGTAGATAGGCAGAGGCATGTTGCTGTGTTTGTTCAAACTGCACCCCGCGGCGGCCGCAATGAGATTTCTCAATGGATAATTGGTTATGTTGTAAAATTTCGTCCATCTTAAATACCTCCCAATGCGTCGGCATAAGCTTGTAGATCTTTTTCGGTACGCATTTCTGTTGCGCAAACCAGTAAGCAATTTTTCATGGAAGCACAAGTAGTTCCCAAATCGTATCCAGCCGCAATACCACGTTCCGCCATTTTTTCAATAACTTCGGCCGCGGCCACCGGGCATTGAACGACAAATTCGTTAAAGAACGGATCTTTTTTGAGTACGCTAAAACCTTTTACTTGGCTGATTTTTTCAGCCAGCTGATGGGCACGTTCCACATTCAGTTCCGCCACTTCCTTAAGCCCTTGCGGACCAAGTAGCGTCAAATAAATAACCGCATTTAGCGCACAAATAGCTTCGTTGGAACAAATGTTAGAAGCGGCTTTTTCGCGCCGTATATGCTGTTCACGCGCTTGCAACGTGAGCACAAACGCACGCCGGCCTTGATGGTCTTTGGCAATCCCCACCATTCGGCCCGGCAGTTGACGCATGTATGCTTTTTTGGAGGTCAAAATACCAAGGCCCGGACCGCCAAAACTCATCGGGTTGCCTAGCACTTGCCCTTCGGCAACGGCAAAATCGGCTTGATAACTGCCCGGTGTTTGAAGCACACCCAACGAAATCGGATTTACTAGCGCCGTCAATAACGCTCCGGCACCGTGTGTGATTTCCTCTATTTTTTCAGCTTGTTCCACATACCCTAAAAAGTTTGGATTCGCCAGCACCACACACGCAGTAGCAGCGGAAATTTGAGTCTGCAGTGCATTCACATCTAACGTCCCATTTTCAGTTGCTTTTACTTCACTAATGGTAAGTCCGCTGTGCTTGGTGTACGTTTTTAATACTTCTTTGTAGTGCGGATGTAAAAGAGCAGAAACAAGAATTTCTTTCCGCCCCGTGATACGTCCGCAAGCTAACACGGCTTCCGCAAGCGCAGTAGCGCCGTCATAATGGGAAGCGGTTGCTACATCCATCTCCATAAGCGCGCATATACAACTTTGAAATTCGTAAATTGTTTGCAACGTACCCTGGCTGGCCTCTGCCTGATACGGCGTATAGGCGGTTAAAAATTCACCACGACCGGAAAGTGCCGGTACCGCCGCCGGAATAAAATGTTCATAACACCCGGCCCCAATAAAATTTTTAAGCGGTTTATTTTGGGTTGCCAACTCATGCAGGTAGGCAGTTAGTTGCTGCTCGGTCAGTGCAGAAGGCAAATTAAAATCCTTTGTGCGTAATGCAGCCGGGATTTGAGTAAGCAATTCCTCTAATGAAGAAATGCCTAGTGTTTGCAGCATTTGCTGCTCATCTTGGGAAGTATGCGGTGTAAACATAAATTTTCCAGTAAAATCCCCCGGGGTAGAAACTACCCCAGGGGCTCATTTTATTTTGCAATCGTAGCTTGATAGGCGTTAAAATCAAGCAGGTTATCTAATTCGGCCGGGTTTGCCATTTTAATTTTGAAAAGCCAACCGTTTCCGTGCGGTTCCCGGTTTACTAGAGCCGGGTCTGCGTTCAACGCTTCATTGACTTCTACAATCTCCCCGCTGACCGGCGCATAAATTTCACTGGCAGATTTGACAGATTCCACTACGCAGCAATTCTTTCCTACTTCCGTCTTTTGACCTACTTTTGGCAAATCCACGAATACAATATCGCTGATTTCTTCTTGGGCGTGGTTACTGATTCCCACCACAGCCACATCGCCTTCTGCAAAGGCCCATTCATGTGTTTTAGCAAAACGGCAATTTTCTTGATTGTACATTGTTTTCTCCTTATACCCGGTTTTTATAAAACGGCGGTTTGACGACTTGTGCTCGCACCCGACGGCCATGGATTTCAATTTCCACTTCGCTCCCCACGGCTACATCAGAAGCTAAATACCCAACAGCTATTCCCTTGAAAAGTGGCGAGAAAGTTCCGCTTGTGAGGACTCCCTTTTCTTCGCCATTTACAAACACCTTACATCCTGACCGGGGAACGCCCGGAGTCGTGAGCACAAAGCCCGTTAATTTTTCTTTCAGCCCTTGCGCTTTTTGAGCCACTAAGGCTTCCTTTCCAATAAAATTTTCCTTTGAGAGTTTAACTACCCAACCGCAATTGGCTTCGTATGGGGTGCGCGTTTGATCCGCATCTTCCCCGTTGAGTAGGTACCCGGCTTCCAAACGCAATACGTCGCGTGCCCCTAAACCGCACGGTGTTACGTGGTGTTTTAATAATTCATCCCATAGTAGACCGATTTTGTCACTGGGCAGCATAATTTCCACACCATCTTCGCCCGTGTAACCGGTACGGGTAACATATCCCTCCGCATCAAACATCGTAAGCGGGCTGATGTGAAAGCGCGGCAAGTCCTCCACCCCCGGTATCATACAATTCACGGTTTCAACGGCCTTCGGCCCTTGCACCGCAATCATCCCCCAGCGGTCACTTTCATTACGAACAGTTACTCCAAATTTTTTAGCTTGCTTGGTTAGCCATTCAAAATCGGTATGCACACAAGCGGCATTCACCACAACCAAAAATTGTTCCGGCGAAAGACAAAAAGCAATTGCATCATCAATAATGGTGCCTTGCTCGGTCAAAATATGGAAATACGTTCCTTCGGCCGGGCCGTTTTTGATGTTATTGCAGCTTACATATTGCAAAAAGGGCCACGCCTCTTTGCCTTCGATAAATAGCTGTCCCATGTGAGACACATCAAACATCCCAACATTTTCGCGCACGGCTTTATGTTCAGCTAAAATCCCAGCAAATTGCACGGGAAGCAACCAACCATGAAAATCTACCATTTTCCCGCCGGACATTTCGCAACGCGAAGCCAGCGGTGTTTTTTGAAGCGTTTCGGTGCCCATAGCACACCTCCGATTATACGCTTATTGTATAAAATTATGGATTTAAAAATACGGTTTTTTACCGCGAGATTATATTATAAACTGCTATAATAAAAATATGAGTGATACGCAAAGCGTTGTAAGCGACGTAAAATTATTCCTAGAAAAATTAAAAAAAGAAATGCCGGAAATTTTTGGCCCGCAAGCTACCCCCGACGGGGAAACCACTCCGGCCGAGTCTTCTTCTACGTTACAAAATCGCGTACTCTACAAGGGTGATTTAGTAGAAGCCAAAATATACCTAACTCCGGACCAAGACGAGGGAGTTGTTTTTGATGGGACAGTCTTTCACATTTATTTGCAAAACAAAGAAACCGACCCTAGCGCACTCATAACCGCTTGGCTGCGTACAAAAGCGGAGGAAGTGTTAAAAGCACGTACAAAAGAATGGGCGGAGAAAATTGGCGTGGAATATAACCATATTGTGCTAAAGGACCAAAAAACATTGTGGGCCAGTTGCTCCGGGAAAAGAAATATTAACTATTCTTACCGCATTATTAAAATGCCACCGGCCGTGCAAGATTACTTGATGGTGCACGAACTGTGCCATTTGGTGCATATGAATCATGGGCCGGAATATTGGCAACTGGTAGCACAATTCTGCCCGGATTATAAAAATCACCGCCGTTGGCTCAATGAACACAAAGATGCCGTTTTCGCCGATGAAAAATTAGTATATACGGAACAGCCCACAGACGCGGCATAAACTTCTGACAAAAATTAAAACAGCCGCCGGATGCGAATTTTCCGGCGGCTATTTTTTGTATAGGAGACTCCCAGATCCCTTGGCTAAAAGAATCCGGGCACTGCAACTAAATTACGTTCTAAAAATGGCAAATGCACTTTCGGAAATTCCCCCAAACATACTTCCATACCAAAGAGGAACTTCTTTCACTAAAGCCACGAGTTTTCCTTTAAAAATAACAGGTTCTCCAATCTTCAAATGGCTACGTGAACGCTCTCGTGCTACCGGGCGCCCAATTCTACATCTAACGGCGTGAAATCGTACCCCAAAAGAGGCGAAAAATTGGTGCAGGGCATTTGTCATGCTTTCTCCATACATCTCTTGTAAAGTCTTTCCTTCCTGCACACTGGCCACTGCTATTCCCCGTAAGCCCTGTGTCACATTTTCTTTTACTAAGACGTACCCTATATCCTTTTGCACATAAACAGCCCGGCCTGTACCGGAAGCTTTACGCTGATTGGAAAAGGTAAGATGAACCGCTTTAAGCGTAAAATCATCCTCTTTCAAACACACGGCCGGTAATGCAACACGTCGATTTCCTTCCAATAGCATCCCTTGGCAAGAAGTAGTTCTCTGTTTTACTTGCAATACCGGGTTTCCCACTCCGGGACGAGGATGGCGAAACATAACATCACGCATGCGAATTTCTTTTTCCCAGTCCAGTTGGATTTGCACACGCGCCTGCTGGGAAACGAGTTGCTGTGTGATACTTCGCTCCAAATCCGTAGCGAATAATTCAGCAGCGTTTCCGTGGCTACTCATTCCAAACAGTAGCACCATTAACATTATTTTTATTAGTGAGTCTTTCATGATTATTTCCTGTTAAAATAATTTCTTATTATATTATACAAAAGTTAGTCTAAACTAACAATAGATTTTTAAAAACAAAAAACCCCGTCAATAAAACGGAGTTTATTATTTAATATATTTTTTAATTATAACTAACTTTTAGTATAATAAAGCGCTACAATTTCATCTTCCTCCACAAAATGCCCCTTACCGCTGTATTCTCGCTCATTATTTAATTTCTTTTTTCGTATAATTCACAATGCCGTTATAAATACCTAACGCCATCTTTTCGCGTGCTGCTTTGTTGGATAAGCGTGCCCGGTCTTTGGGGCTACTAATAAATCCCATTTCTATCAAGATAGAGGGACTATTTACCCCTTTTAATACGTAGAAATTAGCTTGGCGCACGCTGCTGTTTTGGTT
This sequence comes from uncultured Elusimicrobium sp., assembly GCA_947305555.1. Lineage (GTDB taxonomy): Bacteria > Elusimicrobiota > Elusimicrobia > Elusimicrobiales > Elusimicrobiaceae > Avelusimicrobium. Next base: position 18,964 of record CAMZDW010000009.1, on the reverse strand, counting down.
AACTGCAATTCCAATACCCGGTTGTTTGTACACTGCATTGCGCACATAACCGGCTAATTTGGAACTCTCGTTGATAAACTCATTTTTCACCATGGATTGCAAAAGGGCATCAACAAAATTATAATGTGCTTCTTCATATTGCATGGCCTCGTTTTCTAACGCGGCAGTCTCGGCGGCTTCTTTATCGGTTGCTTTTTCTGAACGGAAATAAACCTGAAATCCGTTCGCCTGCGTTTTCTTGGTAGCATTGGTGTGGATAGAAACAAATAAATCCGCCTTGAACTCATTGGAAATTTTTGCGCGCTCTCCTAAAGCAATAAATACATCTGTACTGCGCGTAACTTTTACCTCAAATCCTCCCTTCTTTAGCAGACGCGCCAACTCATTACCTACCGCCAAATTCCATTCTTTTTCACGATATCTTCCGCGCACGGCGCCAGCGTCTTTTCCCCCATGGCCGGGATCTACCACAATGCGGATTTTACGCTTTTCCGCGCTCATACGAAGGGTCTGCGGTTCTGCCTTCATAACCGGCGTGCCTGACGGAACTGTGGCAGCAGCGGCTTGCATCACCGGGACAGCAGAAGGTTCCGCTTCCGGAGCTTCTTTCATTACCGGAGTAGAAGATATTTCCAGCTGTTCATCTGCTTGCATTACGGTCGTAGAATCTGCGGGAAACATTTCCTCAAAGCCATCTTCTTCTGTTAACACTGAAGGAGTTGGCGTAGCTATTGTTTCTGCACCTTCTTCTGCCAATACGGAAGGAGCCACTGTGAGCGAAGATGCTTCTCCCGCTTGCACAAGAGACGAAGGTTTTGCGCTTTCTTCCACTGGGGATTCCGGTGGGAGCGCACCGACCCGGAATATTAATTTACTTCCCTGTTGGATCATGCGCCAATCTTTGGCTGATTTCCCCAAAATGACCTTTAAAACGGCATTGCCCCGGTTTTGGTACAAATCGGCCGAAGCAATAAAATCCGTACGAAAGCGGAAATGTTCATCTCGTTTAAATACGGTATTAGGGAAAGATACCTCTACGGTATGTTTATTCGGTTCCTGCACGGACCAAGTAATATCCTGGCGGCGTGCGTTAAATACCAGTTCATTTTCCCGCGCGTTGACAATATTTTCCACCCGTTCCAGATCGAAGGGACGTTCTATCCACAAAGTATTCTTGGAAAATGAAATTTCCTGCTGCAAGGCCTTTTGTAAGTCCTTACGTGTGAAAAAAGAAACGGGTGCCATAACAGCCCCTCCTTGAATAACTACAGGGGCTTCTAACTTGGAAGGACGAGCATTTACAATTATTTCCGGCAGAGAAACGGTGAGAATTGCATAAAAACCACGTGCCGTTATTTTAACTTGCTTGGACTGCGCAAACAGCTCCACTCCGGCTCCCACTTTGCGAGCCATTTTTTGCACATCCACATAAGTAACTCCGTTCAATTCAACGGAAGGGACGCTTCCTCGGCCATTTCCGGAAACAGCCACCGACACCTTGCCCTGCGCTTGAGCAAAACAAGCTGTAAACAAGAAGAAAGCCAACACCCCCAGCACATATTTCATCATAAAGAAAGCTCTCACCCAACACAACCCGTTTTCGGACAGCAACTATTCTAATACGATTTTATAATCTTCCCAAGCTAGTTGCGGATCTGCCTGAATTTTAAGCGTCCGATGAATATTCTGCTCAATATCTTCTTGGCGTTGTTTAATGGCATCTGCCAAGATCGGGTGCAATACTACGCGCAGATTACCTCCCGGGCGACCATTTGTTAAATCATAGATTTCGCGTTGGATTTTAATGCGCATACTTTCGGCAGATAATACCCGGCCCGAACCGTGGCATTGCGGACATTCTTCGCTAATGAAACTGCCGGTGCTGGCGCGTTTACGTTCACGCGTCATTTCCACCAGTCCCAAACGAGTAATGGGAAGAATACGGATTTTAGCGCGGTCGCCATGGACGGCTTGTGCCAATGCCTCTACCACTCGGTGTCGGCTGGAGGCTTTACGCATATCGATAAAATCAATCACGATAATTCCCCCGATATTGCGTAAACGCAATTGGTGCGCAATCTCCCCAGCGGCTTCAATATTGGTTTGCGTAACCGTTTCTTCCTGTGATTTATTGCCGGTAAATTTCCCGGTGTTTACATCGATTGCGCAAAGAGATTCTGCTTCCTGGATGATAATACTGCCTCCGTTGGGAAGCGGCAATTTGGTTTTGCGTAAATTGTCGATTTCCGGTTCCACATTGTAGGCTTCAAAGATGGGTGTTTTGCCTTTGTAGAGTTTCACACGGTCAGCTAAGTCCGGCGAGTTCTTTTCCACAAAATCGAGTACCCGTTCGTAATCTTTTTTGTTGTCTAACATATAGACCGTTGCATTTTCCGAAAGCACATCACGGGCAACCTGCAGTACGGCATCCATGTCTTCATGTAACAAACGGGGAGAATGGGAACTTTCAAACTTTTTAACAATAGACTGCCACTGGCGGTACAGATATTTGACCTCGCGTTCCAATTCTTCCTTGCTGGCTTCTTCGGCTTCTGTGCGAACAATACAACCCATCCCGTTTAGATGTTTTTCTGCCAGCTCTTGCATAATATCGTTTAGTTTATGACGTGCTTCTGAATTTTCAATATTTTTAGATACTCCTACAAAGCCCTGATGTGGGGTAAGCACCAAATAACGTCCCGGCAAAGTAACATCCATGGTTACTTTCATCCCTTTCGTACTAATGGCGTCCTTTACAACCTGTACCATCACTTCTTGGCCTTTATGAAGCACCTTATCAATATTTTTCTTATCTGTACCAATCACATCTGAAATGTACAAGTACGCATTTTTTTCATATCCGATATTCAAAAACGCACTGGAAATACCCGGTAGTACATTTTCTACCGTGCCTTTGTAAATATTTCCAACGATATTCAAGGCTCCCCGGCGTTGCCAGATGAGTTCATTGACTCGCCCGTCCTCTAAAATAGCGATACGTGTTTCCTCAAACGAAGTATTAACCAGCACTTCCACACTGGGAAGTCCTTCTAAATTTTTGCTCATATAAAATCCTCTCTTTGGCTGTGCCCGGGCGCAATTTAAATGGGGTGTAATTCACCCTGCGAATCGCGCCACAATAAACATTGCCGCGTAAACTGGAGCGCTGCCAGCGTGAAAGGTTCTTCTTCCGCCGGGATTTCAATTCCCAGCCATGCAGCAATTAACCATTCCGGCCGCAACCACTTATCTTGCACGCGTTGCAATGTACAACAAAAATCATCAGATGCCTGCCAATGAAAATCTACCAAATACGGAGCGGCATCTAACGTAATTATTATTCCATTTTCAGCACGAAGCGAAACTAACATTCGCCCCGTACCAATAAACTCCTCCCACTTCCGCCCGGATACATTTAGAGAAGTAAAATCTCCTTGCACCCGGTACCTGGCTGCGGCGGCCAAGTTCTGCACGGAAGGGAGCGGATAAGGTACGCGCTGGATGGATAACAAGCAAAGCCCTTCGGGGGCTACCGCTTCCAACCGTTGCTTAACGTCCGCTACGGGAACCGACTCCTGCAGATAAATGTCTAGATACTCGCGTTCTGCCCACTGTCCTTGTGCGGGGGCTGGGCCGTAAGACAAGCGCGGCCAATTTTTATTTACTTTAGCCGGCTCAACAGGCAACCCCGAAGCGAGCACCATTTTTCGTACCGCATTAAAAACGTTTCTGTTTTCCGCTTTTAAAACATCCATACGGAACACTATACGCATTTTATAAATTTTTGACGTATTTATCATCTTTTTTATGCGCGGATGCGCCGGGCATACACCGACTGCACCACCCCCAGTGCCCATAAACTAGACACTAAGTTGGACCCTCCGTACGATATAAATGGAAGAGGAATCCCGGCCACAGGCACAAGGCCTATTAGCATCCCAAAATTCACCATCATATACGTAAAAAACATACCAAAAATCCCGGCGCAAACCAAATATCCATACCGATCGCTAGACATATAAGCCACCGCAATAATGCGCCATAAAATAAGCAAATACAGTCCCAAAATTAATAACGTACCCCACAAACCTAATTCTTCCCCTACTACTGCTAAAATAAAATCGGTATGACGCTCCGGCACAAACCCTAAGCGCGACTGGGTACCCGAAAATAGCCCTGTCCCCGTAAGGCCTCCGGCTCCCATTGCAATCTGTGCCTGAAGTACGTTATATCCGGCCCCTTTCGGGTCAGATTTGGGAGCTAAAAACGTTTCTACCCGTTTACGTTGATGGGGCTTCATCTGATGCTCTACAAAAATTCCGCCAAAAAGCCCGGCCAAAACAACCAGTGTTGCCAATACAAAGTAGAAAGAGGGTAAGAAAATACGAAGCTGTTTAAAAAACCACCACGCCCCATACCCAAGCAACGTAACTAATATGGAAAATCCTACCATGTACCAACCGTTGTAAGCTAACGCATGAAATATGCGGATCATTCCATATTCCATTAACTCCGGGTGTAAATAAATGTAGGTCCAGCTAATCGTAAAAAAGCCGGCAACACCCGCTAACACCACAATAAGTCCCAAGTAAAATATATTAGCGCCGGCACAATAAAGTAAAATTAAAAACGCAGGAAACGTTACCACCACGGAGGAGAAATCCGGTTGCATCATAATAAGCCCAAATACAGGAATTAACAAAAATCCCACGCCAATCAAAGAGGAAGTATCGCGCATCCGGCGCCCACGTCTGTCCAAAAAAGCGGCAGCCACTAAAATACTGGCCACCCGACATATTTCCGAAGGTTGCATAGAGAAAAAGGGTAAAACGAACCAAGAACGGCTTCCACGTTGGTAGGAACCAAACAGAAGAACCCCCACAAGTAGCATTAAAATAAAACCATAAAGGGCCTTCCACTGTTCATCATAAATTTGATAATTAAAGCTCCACCCGATAAAAAAAGCGAATGCTCCCACCGGCAACGCTACTAAATGAGTACGTACAACGGCATGAGTAAACGAAAGACTATTGACGGCCGACATGATACACAAGGCCCCCAGTAAAACCAACCCGACCATCGCGATAAACAAACCGTAATCTAGCCGACTTCGGCCCATACTCGGAATGCTTTTAATCCCCCACAACATGTTCTTCCTCTCCTAAAGGCAATAGTTCTTGGTAATCTTCTTCGCTTAATTTGGAAATACCCTGAGCATATTTTCCCCTTCCGAAATAGGCCTCCAACATCTTGCGCGCTACAGGGCCCGCAGCAGAGCTGCCTCCTTCCCCAAATTCTACAAAAACCGCCAGTGCGATGGAAGGAGCTTCCCCCGGACGGCCGGCAAAAGCTAAAAACCATCCATGATCGGCTCCATGCGGATTTTGTGCAGTGCCTGTTTTACCATACACCTCTAACCCTTCCATCTTAACACGCCGGGCCGTTCCTTTATCTACGGTATATTTTAAAGCCTTAAATAACGTGTTATAGGTTTCCGGCTTTAAGTCTGCATGTTGCAGAATTTCAGGTTGGCCCATCTGCTCGGTTTTACCTGTTTGGTTACTTACAATCTTGTCTACATAGTAAGGCCTATATACATTTCCGCGGCTGGCAATAGCTGCAGCAAATTGAGCCAGTTTCAGAGGGGTCACCAGCAATTCTCCCTGGCCGATGGATAAATTAAGTGTATCTCCCACAAACCAATAGGTTTTGTTACGCGCACGGCGGGTAGGGCCGTATAAGTTGCCGGCTTTTTCACCGGGCAAATCAATCCCCGTTTGGCGGCCAAACATAAACATCCGCTCGACTCGTTCGATAGCAGCGGCTCCAATTTGACTGGCAACCGTGTAAAAATACACATCACACGAATTGCTCATTCCCTCAAAAAAATCTACCGGACCGTGCGTCCCCCAACACTTAAAAACCCGAGGGCCCGAATTGTATTTTCCCGTACAATTAATTTTTTTATTTACATCCAAATTTCCATCTTCCAAAGCAGCTGCACCTGTAATAATTTTAAAAGTAGAAGCCGGCGGATAAACCCCTTGGATCGCTAAATTATATTCATTGATTTTTTTCGCATTTTTGGGAGCTTCTTCATCACTATACGGAACAAAATTATTTGGATTGTAAGCCGGCGCACTTGCTAACGCTAATACCGCTCCCGTACGCGGATCTAAAGCAACCGCGGCACCACGCCCGGTCAAAGATTCTCTGAGTCCTTCCTCAGCCGCTTGCTGTACTGCAAAATTAAGCGTTAAATAGACATCACTGCCGGCGGCCCATTTTTTATCTTCAATAATACTTTTTACCCGACCGCGATAATCTACTTCCAAATAAATACCTCCATCACGGCCCTTTAATTCCTTCTCAAATTTCTTTTCAATTCCGTTCTTACCCACTTTGGCATTAAATCGGTATCCCAACTGTAAATCCCGCTTCTTCCATTCCCGTTCATCCATGCTTCCCAAATAACCTAGCAGGTGACTGGCTAAACTTTCATATGGATAACTGCGTTTGGTTTCTTCCACAAGATAAATCCCCGGGTAATATAGTTGTAACTCTTGCAGAGCCATGGTGCTTTTTGTAGATAAATTTTCCGCTAGAGGAGCCGCTTTACCACTGGCGGCGATCTTCGTCAATTTGGCTACAAGCTCAGCAACCGGCATATTTAAATGGGGAGCAAAATCAGCCGCCATTTGATTCAAATAAGTCGGATTTATTTTGCCGGCTCCTAAATAATACAAGCTAAATGCAGGCGCATTAGAGGCAATTGCAACCCCATCTGCTGTAAAAACACGGCCTCGTGGCGCTGTTTGATAAATAATTTGGGTACGGTTGCGCTCTGCCATTTGTAGATAAGAATCGTGACGCAGAATTTGAATATCTACCAGCCGCAACGCAATCACCACCCCAGCGATCCACACCAAAGTCATCAGGTTTTTTAAACGCATGCTAAAGATGATTTTTGTAGAAGAAGACATGGTCCTTCCTTAATTCCGTTTTCCCAACCACCAACGGCGCACTCCCCAAAATATTACGGGTGCGGTTAAGGCCCCTACCAGCGCCCCGCTAACTAAATTGATTCCGCCGGGCCACATAGCAGAAGAAGTAAACCACAATAGAAGGATACTATTCAAAATTCCTACAAGACAAGTAAGAAAAAATACCGTAATAATTTGAGGGAAGATCCCGTCAAAATCAAATCGTTCTCGTAAAAAATACACCACACAGGCCGCGGCTGTAAATGAAAAAGCATTGTTTCCAAACAATTTTGTTCCAAAAAAATCGAGAAATAAACCACTCAGGAAAGAAAAAGAATATCCCCATTCCGGTTTGAGTACACTGCACAAAGCCACCGAAAATACCAGCATGATATTCACACTCATTCCCCCAAACGAAAACAGAGTAGAAAAGGCCCAATGGCAAACCGTAGCGATTAAAAATAACACGCTTAACTTTAAAAACGATTGCATGCTAATTACTCTCCTGAATAAATAACAAAAACCTCTTTCACCGCTGAGGAACGAATCTGCGGTTCTACTTCCACTGTAAGTGCAGTCTGAAAGCTATCTGCTTTATGAATCGCACTCACGGTTCCTACTAAAATTCCGGCGGGAAAAATACTGCTGGTGGGAGCTGTATGTACTTCATCCCCAATTTCCACTTGTGCAAGAAGCGGAATATATTTGATTCGTACCGGAGAAGCTCCCCCTCCCTGCAATAAGCCCGTTTCTTGCCCACGGCTTAACTGCACAGCTGCGGAAAAATCTTTGTCCCTCACCAACAATACTTTTGCGGTATTTTCGTTGACTTCTACCACAATACCCGCTAATCCTTCCTTGCCATCCTCTAAAGATAAAACCGCACTTCGTTCGCGAATTCCATCCGTCGATCCTTTATCAATAATTACCGTATTCCATTGGGTGGGCTCCCGATAGGCCACATGTGCCCAAGTGCCATTCCAGCGAGCACGAGGCTCTAATTCAAGCAGGCGGCTAAGCCGTTCATTTTCCTCTAGCGCTTGTTGAGCTTGTACACTTAAAATACGGGACATTTCTATTTGTTGCTTTAATTCTTGATTTTCCTGGTGAGTCCGAAGCAATTCCCAAACAGTTTGATGGACATTTTCCGCATATTTAACTGTTTTGTGGGCAGCTCGAATTTGCGGAATAAACACGTAAGAAAGTACTGCCTTAACGGAAGAAACAAAACCCTCCAACGGTAAAATCATCAACAAAAATGCACCTAACAAAAACAGGATAGGTAGTAAAAATCGTCGACGAGTACCTGTAGGCTGATTTTTTTTATTCAATTTATTCTTTGTGCTATTCATGTTGATAATAACCCACTAAGGCTCTTACACAAAAAACGGACACGGCCTATGGCTAGGACGGTGTCCGCTGTAAATTTAATTTCTGTTTCGCTAGAATGACTTATTGCGCGATCCGAAAAAGCGTGTTCCTTTTTCGTTTAATTGTTCCAAAAATTTTCCGGTTCCCAGTGCGACGCAGCTCAGCGGATCAGCCGCCCGGTGCACAGGAATATCGGTTTCTTTACGAATTAATTCCGTAATTCCGCGAAGTAAACTTCCGCCGCCAGCTACCACCAGCCCCCTGTCTACTAAGTCAGCAGCCAACTCGGGAGGTGTTTCTTCCAGCGTACTTTTGATTACTTCAATAATCAAACGTACCGGCTCCATCAAAGCTTGGCGAATCTCTTCGGAAGTAACCGTTAACGTACGGGGCAAACCTTGTGTTTGGTCACGCCCTTTTACTTCCATGGTTTTCTCTTCTTTAAGCGGATAAACAGACCCTAAATTAATTTTCACTTCTTCCGCGGTCGTTTCTCCGATGATCAAATTGTATTTCTTGCGGAAATACTGCACAATGCATTCTGTCAACTCATCACCGGCCACATCGATGGATTTTGCTACCACCATGCCACCTAAAGAGATTACCGCAACTTCCGTTGTGCCGCCGCCGATATCCACAATCATACTGGCATGTGGTTCGGCAATCGGCAAATCGGCGCCCATGGCCGAAGCCATGGGCTCCTCAATCAAATGTACTTCTCGGGCACCGGCTTGGCTCGCTGCGTCCGATACGGCGCGGCGTTCCACCCCTGTAATGTCCGAGGGAATTCCAATTACAATACGAGGACGTAATAAACTGCTGTGGCGGTGTACTTTGCGAATAAAGTAACGTATCATTTCCTGCGTTACTTCAAAGTCCGCAATGACCCCGTTTTTCATGGGGCGCACTGCTACGATATTAGCAGGAGTACGGCCCAACATCTGTTTGGCCTTGGAACCGACAGCTTTCACTTCGCCGGTTTCTCTTTCTACGGCTACAACGGACGGCTCCCGTAATACAATTCCTTTATCCTTGACGTAAATCAAGCAATTGGCCGTACCGAGATCCATCCCTAAATCCGAAGAAAAAAGTCCTCCCAGATAGTCTATTACCATAAGTCCCTCGTAATTAGTCTACTAATTTGACAATCGCTACTTCGGCGTTATCGCCTTGGCGTAATCCAGCGCGGTAAATGCGGCAGAAACCACCAGCGCGGTTTGCATAGCGAGTGGCCAATACTTCCGTTAATTTCTTAACGGCAGCGGCATCTTTGAGCGTGTCTTTAACGGCACGTTCATCATTAGCTTTGGCCAACGTAATTAAACCTTCTACCACACGACGCACTTCTTTGGCTTTCGGGAGCGTGGTCTTCACTTCTTCGTGAAGAATGATGCTCGTAGCCATATTGTTCAGCATCGCTTTGCGGTGGGACGCAGTTTTACCTAACTTTCTGTATCCGGTATTCTTAATCATACTAAAACTTACTCCTTAAAATTTCATTCCTAGCGTAAGGTTCATTTCCGCCAGTCTTTCTTTGATCTCGTCCATTGATTTGGCACCGAAGTTTTTGATCATTTTGAGTTCATCTTCGGTCATCTTGACTAAATCACGTACCGTGTTCACATTTTCCGATTTCAAGCAGTTAATGGAACGGGAAGACAATTCAATAAACTCAATGGATTGATTGAGTAAATCGTCTTGTTTGGAGCTGGCTGTGCTGGCTGCGGCCACTACCGGAGCCGGTTCTTCCACCGCTTCGTCGCTCGTGGTTGCTACACAGTCATCTTCCCCTTCAATGGTGAAAATATGTAACGAACCCGATAACAACACTGCGGCACGATGAAGTGCACGAGCCGGAAGCAAAGTTCCATCGGTCGTAATTTCCAAAATCAAACGGTCATAGTCGGTTTTCTGGCCGACACGAGCCGGTTCTACATCATAGTGAACTTTGACAATTGGCGAATACAACGCATCTACCGGAATAAATCCGGCTGGGCGTTGCACTTTGGCCGATTCTTCGGCAGCTACGTAACCTTTACCACGGGAAACTTCAATTTCAATATCCAAGGTGCCACCTACTTCTAACGTAGCAATCACAAGGTCTTTATTGATAATTTCCACACCGTCGATTTCTTCGATATCGGCCGCGGTTACGACGCCAGGTTTAGAGGCGTGCAACTGCAAATATTCGCGCGTTTTACCTTCCATTTTAAGGCGCAAATGCTTGAAGTTGAGCAAAATATTAATCACATCTTCCCGCACATTGGGAATGGTGCTGAATTCATGCACTGCCCCAGCGATCCGTACGGCACTCACTGCAGCCCCTTCCATGCCGGAAAGTAAAATCCGGCGTAGAGAGTTTCCTACCGTGTGGCCATAACCGCTTTCGTACGGTTCAGCAATAAACTTGCCGTAAAAGTCAGTTGCGGTTTTTTCTTCCAGTTGAATCTTTTGGGGAAGGACTAATCCATTTAAAGCCATGCTTATGCCTCCAACCTATTATTTAGAATAGTATTCTACAATCAGCTGCTCATTGACAGGGTAGGACATTTCCGCTCTGTCGGGCCATCTTAACAATTTACCAGTCATTTTTTCGCTATCGTATTCCAAGAAGCTAGGGCGCTGGTTGCGTTTTTCGGCTTCGGTTAACCCTTGCTTTACCATGACGTTTTCCGCCAAGGATTTATCTAACGCAACTTTATCACCCAAACGTAATTGATACGAAGGAACGTTCACGGCTTTTCCGTTGACGGTCACATAACCGTGCAACACAAGTTGGCGTGCTGCTTTTAGAGAAACAGCAAACCCTAACCGACGAACGACGTTATCCAACCGAGTTTCCAATTTGCGAAGGAAGTTTTCCCCGGTCTGACCTTCGGCTTTTGCCGCGGCCCCGAACAAATTGTGGAACGGAATTTCCGACATACCAGACTGCCATTTGGCTTTCTGTTTTTCTTGCAAGCGGATACCGTATTCGGATACTTTGGCTTTGCGTACTTTGCCGCCGCGTTTAGTGGCTGCTGCCAATTTGTCCATGACACAATTGGTGTAGCATTTCGTTCCTTTCAGGAACAATTTGCAATCTAATTTTCTGCATTTTTTGCAGCTGGGTCCTGTATATCTAGACATAAAAATTATACTCTCCTGGCTTTAGGCGGTCTGCATCCGTTGTGCGGAATGGGGGTAATGTCTTTAATGGAAGACACGTTAAGTCCGGCTTGTTGTACAGCACGTACCGCAGTTTCGCGGCCTTGGCCCGGACCGCATACTTTAACGGCCACTTCGCGCATACCAAGCGCATAGGCTTTTTCAGCTGCTTTGTTGCTGGTAATTTGCGCGGCAAACGGCGTAGATTTTTTGGTGCCTTTAAAGCCGTGAGAACCGGCTGTGGACCAGGCAATTGTGTTACCCTTGTCATCAGACACGGTTACAATGGTGTTGTTAAACGAGCAGTAAATATGCACAACACCAAACACCGGGGCTTTGGAGTTTTTCTTTTTTGCTTTTGCTGCTGGGGCTTTCACCGCTGCAGCTGTTGTTTCTTTTTCTTCTGCCATAATTTAAATTCCTTCTAAAAGTTATTTGGTTTTAGAACCGACGGTTTTTCTTCTTCCGCGGCGGGTGCGGCTGTTGGTTTTGGTGCGTTGACCGCGGACCGGCAAATTGCGGCGGTGGCGCTGGCCTCTGTACGAACCAATTTCAATAGCGCGGTGAATATTTTGTGCTACTTCCCGGCGTAATTCCCCTTCCACTTTGTATTCTTTTTGCAAAATGGTGTTGAGTAAACCGGCCTGTTGTTCGGTCAAATCTTTCACGCGGGTGGCGGGATCAATCTGGCCTTCTAATTTGGCAAGCACTTCTTTGGCATTTTTCTTGCCGATGCCGTAGATGTATTCCAACGCGACATCAATTCTTTTGTTTTTCGGTAAATCAATACCTGCGACTCTAGCCATATTTTTCTAAAGCTCCTATAAATTAACCTTGGCGTTGTTTGTGTTTTGCTACTTCGCAAACCACACGGACTACGCCGTTGCGTTTAATGATTTTGCATTTTTGACATATCTTTTTGACACTGGCTCTGACTTTCATTTATTTCTCCCTATAAGTAATCCGTCCGCGAGTCAAATCGTATGGAGAAAGCTCCAACTTTACTTTATCGCCGGGCAGAATTCTTATATGATGAACTCTCATCTTGCCGGATATGTGCCCCAAGATCGTTTTGCCGCCTGCAATTTCAATTTTGAACATTGCATTAGGCAACGCTTCCAGGACCTTACCCTCTATTTCAATCTTATCACTCATACAACTCCGAGTTTGGATTAAATTTCACGAACAAAAATCATCCGCTCCTGTTTACTCCTCGTAAACAAAGCGAGTGTTTTTATTCAAAAGCAGTAAAAATTTCACTGCCGTTAGCCGTAACAGCTACCGTATGTTCAAAGTGGGCCGCATAACTGCCGTCCCGCGTGACCACCGTCCAACCGTCTTCCAGCTCCCTGACTCTGAATGTTCCCGCAGTCAACATGGGCTCAATGGCAAGCACCATCCCGGCTTCTAAAACCGGGCCGGTTCCCGGCGTTCCGAAATTCGGAATGCTGGGTTCCTCGTGCATATTACGTCCAATGCCGTGCCCACAGTAATCGCGCACGACGCCCATGTTATGTTGCATGGCAAAAGTTTCCACCGCATGTTGCACATCGCCTAAACGGCGACCGGCTTTGACTTGCCCGATGGCTTTATACAAAGATTTCTTTGTAACATCCATCAATTTTTGGGCTTCGTCAGAAACTTTTCCCACACCGAGGGTGATCGCGGCATCCGAACAGAAACCGTCAAGGCGGGCTCCTGTATCGATACTGATAATATCACCACTCTTTAATATTCTATCTTTTTTTGGGATTCCGTGCACGACTTCTTCGTTTACCGACGCACAAATACTTCCCGGAAACCCGTAATAACCCAGAAAAAGCGGCGTCGCTCCAAAGGAACGAATCGTTTTTTCCGCAGCTTGATCAAGCTCCCACGTGCTAATGCCAGGGCGTACCAGTTCGGTCATTTGCTTCAAAACCGCTGCGGTTACTTTCCCGGATGCACGCATACGTGCGAGTTCTTGTTCGTTTTTTACTTCAATCATACTCACTTTGTGAGAATTTGTACTAAATTCTCAAAAACTTGTTCGGGCGTTTGCGCCCCATTTACCACTGCATATTTACCACTGTTTTCATAATAACTTTTAACAGGTAACGTGTCGTGGTAATATACTTCCAAGCGGTGCTTGGCCCGTTCTTCCGTATCGTCAGCACGCGTATATAATTCACCCCCGCAAGAAGGACATTTCTCAAGCGGTTGTTTCATGTCCACCCGTACAATGGCTTTACATGCCTTGCACTGACGGCGCGAACAAATCCGGTTGACTACCTCACTTGCCGGCAAGTCAATCATGATCACGTGCGTGATTTCACGGCCGAACCGTTTTAACATTTCATCCAACGCTTCTGCTTGTGCTACCGTGCGTGGAAAACCATCAAAAATAATGCCTTTTGAGGTAGATTTCACAATGTTTTCCAACATGGAAATCATCAACGCATCCGGCACTAAATTGCCCTGGTTGATAATGTCCGCCACTTGCTTGCCTAAAGCGGAACCAGACGCTATCTCTGCCCGGAGAACATCCCCGGTAGAAATATGCGTCAAGTCAAAACGTTCTTTAAGTTTGGCTGATTGGGTGCCTTTCCCGGCCCCGGGACAGCCCATTAAAATAATATTCATATTTTGCGAGAAATTTCTCACATCCAACTTTTCAATTTGCGGAATTTTGAGGAGATTTCTAGTAGCTTATTTGCCCCCTGAAATCTCCCCAAATTACCAAATTATTGTCCGACGTTGAACCAGCGGCCACGTATTCTTTTAGAACCTTTCATCAACGGTTCATAATTGCGCGCTAACAAGTGCGCTTGTACCTGACCGACCGTATCTAATGCTACCCCAACGACAATCAGCAAAGCCGTGCCGCCGAAGTAAAAATCTACATCAAAATATGAGCGGAAGAAATCCGGCAGGATTGCAATCAAACAAACGAAGATTGCACCGCAGAACGTCAAGCGGTTCATCACCCATTCAATGTAATTTTTGGTAGGCTCTCCAGGGCGAATTCCTGGGATAAAACCACCCCATTTCTTCATGTTATCCGCTAAATCAGACGGGTTAATCGTCATAGAGTTATAGAAATAACAGAAGAAAATAATCAACGCCGAGAAAATCAACATATACCATACGTTGCTGTGATTCATGGCTGCCAAAATTTTCTGCGCCCAGGCTGCTTCTTGATTAAAGCTGGCAATAGTCAGCGGTAAAGAAATAACAGACGAAGCGAAGATAACGGCAATAACCCCACTTTGGTCAATTTTAAGCGGTAAATAGCTTGTTTGACCTCCGTAAGTTTTATTACCTACTTGGCGTTTAGCGTATTGCACCGGAATTTGGCGTTGAGCTGTTTCCAACCACACTACCAAAGCCGTAATCACAATCGCCGCAATGAAAATGACCAAAGCCACGAAGAAATCCATTTCATCGGTTTGAACACGATTAATGACTTCCATAATGGCTCCAGGCAAGCGGTCTACGATACCGGCAAAGATGATAAGCGAAATACCATTGCCTACCCCTTTTTCGGTAATTTGTTCACCCAGCCACATCACAAACATTGTACCAGCCGCCAGCGTAACCACCGTGGTGATGAAAAACATCACAGACGGATTGACTACGGCCGAAACGCCACCAGCTCCTTCTACACGGGTGATGGCAAATGTCATCATAGACCCCTGAAGAAGCGCCAGGAACAGTGCAAAAATACGAGTAATCTGGTTTTCTTTACGTCTGCCGGATTCCCCTTCTTTATGCATGCGGTCCAGTGCCGGGAAAATATGAGCCCCACGCACCAGCCCCATAATGATGGAGGCGTTAATATACGGCATAATACCGAGTGCCAAAATGGAGAACCGCCCTAACGCACCACCCGAAAAGATATTCATAAAACCTAGAATACCGTTTTGGTGTGCCGCAAAGAGCTGTTTGAGTACTTCTGTATTGATACCCGGTATCGGGATAGCTGCCGCTACCCGGAAAACAGCTAACGCCCCAAGCACAAAAAGAAGTCTCTTTTTGAGCTCGGGCGCGTTAAAAATATTTGCAACTGTGTTGTTTGCCATTATTTGGTCTTCTGTTCAAGCACGGTTACAGTGCCGCCTGCTTTTTCAATTGCCGCTTTTGCGGTAGCTGAAAAACCGTGGGCAGACACTTTTAAAGCCTTGGAAAGCGTGCCGCTTGCCAATACTTTAACACGGGTAACATCATGGATGATCCCGGCTTTTTTCAAAGTTTCAGGCGTTACTTCCGCACCGGCGGTAAACGCTTTTTCCAACGAACCAACGTTGACATAGTCATACCGTTTGGTGAAATCTTTATTGGAAAAACCGCTCTTAGGCGTATGGCGGATTAAAGGCATTTGGCCCCCTTCCTTGCTCTCTTTACGGGTGTTACCCGAACGAGAGGTTTGCCCCTTCATACCTTTGGTGCAGTAATTACCCAAGCCAGAGCCCGGGCCAAGGCCTAAACGTCTTTTGGCTTTACGAGAGCCATGTTTCGGAAAAAGATTATTTAAAGTTACCATAGTATCCTCTCCAAACTATTCGGCCTTAGCGGTTTCGGTTGCAGTTTCCGGTTCCGCTTTGGGAGCTTCGGCGGCCGGAGCCGCTTTACCGCGAACAACGTTCACGGCTTCTTTGCTTTTAAGTTGTTTAAAAGCTTCTAACGTGGCATAAACCAAGTTGCACGGGTTTGTGCTGCCTAAACTTTTGGCGAGCACGTCTTTGATACCGGCAGCTTCAAATAACAAGCGTACACCGCTACCGGCGATAACCCCGGTACCGGGCGCAGCCGGTTTCATCCACACGGAAGCGGCACCAAATTTGCCGATGGTTTCGTGCGGAATCGTTTCCCCTACAATCGGGAACGTAATCATATGTTTACGTGCATGAGATTCAGCTTTCGCAATCGCGAGTTGAACCTGGTTAGCCTTGCCAATAGCAACGCCCACTTTGCCCATGCCGTTTCCGACTACAACGAGCGCGCGGAAGCCAAAGCGTTTACCGCCTTTGACTACCTTGGCCGTTCTGGCAACGTGGATGACCGTGGTTTTACCTTCTGCCGCCGGTCTTGCTTTTTGAAACTCGGCTTTTTTGCCTTTCGCTTCTTTTCTATTTTCGCTTTTCACGAGCGTTTCATTGGACATTAAATTCACCTACAATTAGAATTTCAATCCTGCTTCTCTGGCGGAATCGGCTAACGCTTTGATTCTGCCGTGATAGACGCGTCCACCGCGGTCAAACATGACTTCGCTAATGCCTTTTTCAAGTGCTTTTTTAGCAATTGCAGCACCTAAAGCTTTTGCAGCTTCAATGCTTTTGGCGGACGATTCAAATTTGCCTTCAAATTCTTTAGACAATGTCGTAGCAGACACGAGTGTGCTGTGCGTATTGTCATCAATAATTTGGGCATAGATATATTTCAAGCTTCTGTAAACGGACAGTCTCGGGCGATGCGCTCCGTTTTTCAAGAGGTGCCCGCGGCTGCGGTCTTTACGGAATTGGTATCTTTCTTGTTTAGTGGCCATACTTATTTGCCTCCTGCCGCAGTTTTACCGGCTTTGCGAGCAATATGTTCGCCCTGGTATTTAATACCACTGCCTTTATATGGCTCCGGCGGGCGGATGCGGCGGATTTTAGCAGCAAAATCACCTACTTTGAATTTGTCGCTGCCTTTAACCGTTACGGCCCCGGTTTTACCATCAACTTCAACGGTTAAACCCGTGGGGATCTCTAAATTAACCGGGTGCGAAAAACCGAGTTCTAAGTTCAGTTTTTTGCCGGCTACCGACGCGCGGTATCCGAGTCCGTTAATTTCCAGCACTTTGCTAAACCCGTTGGTAACACCTTCAATGATGTTGAAAACGTTAGCGCGAGTTGTTCCGTGCAAGGCATTGAGTTCTTTCACGCGGCCTTCAGCCACCGTAAAAGTAAGGGCACCATCTTTTAATTCCGGGGTAATTCCTTCCGGAACCGTATAAGAGAGCGTTCCCAATGCACCGGTAGCGGTGATTAAATTTTCTTTAATTTCCACTTTGGTTTTAGCGGGAATGTTGATTACTTTTTTACCGATTCTGCTCATATTCCCCCCTTACCAAACTTGGCACAACAATTCGCCACCGATTTTTTCGGCTTTGGCTTGTGCGTCGGTCATAATGCCTTTAGAGGTAGACAAAATCGTTACCCCAAAAGCGCCGCGCACTTTAGGAATGTTGTTGTAAGCGCTGTACACACGAGAACCCGGTTTGGAAATACGTTTCAAACCTTGAATGACACATTCGTTTTCCGGCGTATATTTCAAGAATACACGTACCACGCCGCCTTTGGTTTCGTTGTGAACCGCTTTGAAATTGGCGATATACCCTTCTTCTTTTAGTACGCGCGCAATTTCGGTTTTGATTTTAGAAAAAGGAATATCCACTTTTTCTTTTTTCTTCATGTTAGCGTTTCTTATTCTGGTTAAGAAATCTGCAATTGGATCCATATTTCTAAGTTACCCTTTCAAGCCACTTTCCTTACGGAGTTGGCCCGAAGAAGGCACTTCCTCCTGTAAATTACCAGCTCGATTTTCTAAGACCCGGGATTAATCCCTGGTGTGCCATTTTTCTCAGGCAGATACGGCAAAGACCGAAGTCGCGATAGTAACCGCGCGCACGACCGCAGATTTGGCAGCGATTGTGATAGCGCACGGCAAACTTTTGGTCCTTCGCCATTTTTGCAACCCATGCTTTCGTAGCCATAAAGTTATTTGCTCCTCTTATTTAGCCGCTTTGCGGAAGGGCAGCCCCATGTAATCCATTAAGAGGCGGCCGCTTTTGTCGTTAGCAGCAGTGGTAACGAACGTAATGTTCATACCATGGGCTTTGGGCGATTTTTCAACATCAATTTCCGGAAAAATATAATGTTCTTTAATCCCCAGGTTCAAATTGCCTTTGCCGTCAAAGCTGGCGTTGAAACCTTGGAAGTCGCGGATGCGGGGGCAGGCAATGCAGATGAAGCGTTCCATGAACTCATACATCTTGGCACCGCGCAGCGTCACACGCACGCCAATAGGCATCCCTTCTCTTAACTTAAAGTTAGAGATGGATTTTTTAGCGCGGCGCACTTGGGCGGCTTGCCCGGCGATCGCGGTTAAATCTTCCTTGGCCACTTCTAAGGCTTTGATGTCCTCGCGGGCATCTTTTACGCCGATATTGATGACGATTTTCGTGAGTCTCGGCACAGCCATCGGGCTTTTGACGTTCATATCTTTCAGTAGTGCCGGCAACACTTTTTCCCGGTAAAGGGTTTGCAACCGGGGCTGATAGCCTTCGGGTGCTTTCGTTACGGTTTTTGTTTCTTTCTTAGTCATTTTCACTTACCTAGATTAAATGATCGGCTCGTTGCATTTGCGGCAAACGCGCGTCTTGGTGCCGTCGGCCGAAATTTGCACTTTGGGCGTCATGGCTTTTTTGCATTTGCTGCAAA
>CAMZDW010000008.1 GCA_947305555.1 uncultured Elusimicrobium sp. | reverse complement strand
AAATCGGCACGCAACGCTTGTACGGCCGCACCCAAATCCAGTAAAACACCTTGGGCGGCTAAATATTTATTTTTCTCCTGGGTTTTCTTGTACGCAGGCACCGCAAACGCCGTTACAGAAATTGCAATCACCACTACAACCAACACTTCCAATAAGGTAAACCCTTTCCTTTTTTTCATAAATCCTCCCCTAGTTACCGCCGATCTGGGACAATTTAAAGATAGGCAAGAAAATAGAAGCGACCACTATCCCAATTAATGAACCAACCCCTACAATCAAAATTGGATCAATAACCGCAGAGAACCGGGCAATAAACTGCTCCACAGCATCGGCATAGAATTTGGACAGTGTAGAAATAATGCTAGGTAACTTACCTGACTCTTCACCCATGAGCATCATTTCGGTCATCAACCCGGGGAATACTCCTGTTGAGCGGAATGAATCCGAAATAGATCTCCCGGCCGCTACGTCTGCACGAACCTGTTTGAGCGCATTTTGAATAATCACGTTGCTGTCAAATGATTCTTCCAATACCAAAATGGCATTCAAAATGGTCACACCGCTGGTAAGCAAGGTAGACAACGTGGAAAGCATCCGGTCATAGTAAATATTTTTAAGGAAGTTTCCAAAAAGCGGCATACTGAGTAGAAAAGCATGCCATCGTTTTTGCCCATCAACAGTTTTGATGTAGAATCGGAACATGATAAAAGTAAATACCATGATAACAATCAACAAGAAACCGTGGTTTACAACAAAACCAGAGATATTTAACACCAACACGGTAATCATAGGCAGGTCAATGTTAAAATCCTTAAAGATCTGGGCAAATGTCGGCACGATTCCGATTACGAAGTAAATCAACACCCCCACAGAAGCTAACATCAAAATAGCTGGGTATGTAATAGCCGTAATAATCTTACTTTTCATACCTTCCTGGGTTTTTGTATAAGTTGAAATCTGCATCAAGGTATCCGCCAACTTACCACCCACTTCCCCGGCCTGTACCAAGGAAAGCCAAATGTGACTAAAAGTACGAGGATGTTGTGAGAGGGCTGTATGTAAGGATTGTCCACCTGCAACGTCCTTGGCTACTTGTGTTAACACCACGCCCAATGTCGCGTTAGAAGCATATTCTCCCAACAGGGAAACTGCACGTACCAAAGGTACACCCCCCGCGATCAAGGTAGAAAGCTGTTCTGCAAAGAAAGCTAATACGTGACCGGGAACTTTTCCTCCGCGCCGACGTGCACCTCCACCAAAGATGCGACCGCTTCCTTCGTGCACATCCAACACCAGATAACCTTTGTTTTGTAACGCAAAAATCACCTTTTCTCGGCTATCTGCCGTTACGGTTCCCTTATGGGATTTTCCGTCAGAATCTTTTACTAAATATGTATATTTTTGCATAAAACCTCTATTTAAATAACATAACTAAATTTATTCATCCGCCGTCGTAATACTCAAGATCTCATCTATAGTCGTTTGGCCGCGAATCACTTTGCGCCATCCATTAGCACGCAAATTTAATGCACCAGACCGAACGGCCGCACGTTTTAACTCTACCAAGTCTTGCGTCTTATAAATGATATTGCGCATATCTTCAGTCATACGATATACTTCGTAAATAGCTCGTCGGCCCATAAAACCTGTACCAAAACATTTCGGACATCCTACTGCTTTAAAAAACGTCCAAGAATGCTGATCTTGGGGATTTAAATGCCCTTCTTGAATAATACGGGCCAACGTTGCCGGATCCGGCACGTGAGGCACTTTACAATACGGGCATAAAATACGCACTAAGCGCTGCGCCGCTACCAGCGCCAAAGAAGAAGCTAACAAAAACGGTTCCATTCCCATATCAATTAAACGAGGAACTGCCCCCAACGCTTCGTTTGTGTGTAAGGTGGAGAGCACTAAGTGCCCCGTGAGGGCCGCTTTTAAACAAGCTTCGGCTGTTTCGTTATCGCGCACCTCCCCCACCAGAATTACGTCCGGGTCTTGACGTAAGAAGGAACGCAACCCCGCAGCGAACGTAAGACCAATAGCCGGTTTTACTTGCACCTGACTAATACCAGCCAGTTTGTATTCTACTGGGTCTTCCAACGTCATAAAATTAAGTTCCGAAGTACGAATAGTGGTCAAAACAGCGTTTAGCGTGGTAGATTTTCCGGAACCGGTTGGCCCCGTCAAGAAAATCAAACCGTGGGGAAGGTTGGCCGCTTCCAAGAATGCTTTTTTCTGTTCCGGCTCAAAACCCAATCTATCTATGTTCATCTCGTTGCTACCTTTATCCAAGATACGAAGCACGAGCTTTTCCCCGTACACTGCCGGACATACAGACACACGGACTTCAATGGAACGGTTCTGGTAACGAATCGTAAATGAACCATCCTGTGGCAAACGTTTTTCAGCGATATCCAACTTAGATAAAATTTTAATACGAGAAATAATAGCGTTTACGGCCTCTTTCGCAGGGGCAGTACGTTCATATAAAGAACCGTCAATGCGGAAACGTAATGACACACGCTCATCAAACAATTCCAAGTGAATATCAGAAGCACGCTCAGCAATAGCCTGCCTTAAAATAGCGTTTACCTGCTTAACGTATTGGGAAGAGCTTAAGGAAGGTTTATCCAAATCTAAGAAGCCTGTAGAATCTACCTCAACGTCTTCTTCGGAACCTGTTGGTTCTGCAGATACCCCTTCAGCAGATTCATTCATTACCTCATCCAACAGGTTTTTGCTGGAGTAAAACAAATCCATTGCATTTAACAATTGGCTTTTGGAAGCAATAAAAGGACGAATTTGTTTTCCAGACATCAATTGGATATTTTCCAATAAAAACAGGTTGGTGGGATCCAACAAAGCAACGGCCATGGAATCATCCTCTAAAAATAGAGGCATAATCATATTTTCGCGAGCAAATTTTTCGGGAATAATCTCCTGCAAATTTTGTTCCCGTTCTGGCACCAAAATGCCATTTTCTTTAGAAGCGTAGGGAATGGAAAAATGTTTAGCAAGGGACATCGTAACTTGTTCTTCCGTTGCAAAACCAAACTTCAAAATGGCATCTGCAAAAGAAATATTGTTCTGTTTGGCAGCTAATTCTGCACGCTTAACCTGTTCCTGGGTCAGCACACCTTGCTCCAGCATAATTTCATGTAACGGTTTTGCCATTTCCTAATCCTCTGTTTGTATCTACTATATTCGTGCCTGCCCCTGAAATCAGGGGCAGGCAAAAAACTACACTCTCAAATTACTCAGCTAAGATTGTTGGAGTAATAAAGATAACCAAATCGTTGGTATCTTTGGATTTCGAAGTGCTGGTAAACAACCAACCCAATATCGGAATATCACCCAACAACGGTACTTTACGTGTTTGTTCCGTTTCACGAGAAGTCAACAAACCGCCGATAACAACAGTTTGCCCGTTCTTCACACGAACCAACGTAGAAGCTGCACGAGTGGTCGTATCTTTAGAATCTTCAAACCCAGAAGAGATAACATCCGAGTAGGAAGGTTGTACGTACAAGGTTACATATCCTTCGCGGTTAACTTGCGGAGTTACACGTAACACCAAACCGACCCGTTTTCTTTCAGCATTTTTGGTAGTCATCGTTGCATTACCGCTACCAGAAACACTTTGGGAATAACCTACCGTCGCATCACGTGAAGTCGTGATTGTGGCTTCTTTGTTATTGAGCGTGACTACTTTCGGTTTACCCAAATATTTGGCTTCCCCGCGGGTAAGCAAGCTCTTAAGTACAATGTTAAAGGCCGAGAAATCTAACAAACCGGCTTGGTCATTGCCGCCCTCACCAGAACTAGAGGAGGAACCACCGGAGCTGCTGGAACCACCACTTGAACCGTTATTTACTTGATCAGCGGACGGGAAGATGTAGTTCCATCCTTTTACACCATTTCCTTTCACGTAGTCCAAGTCCACTCTGCGTCTGGGAGCTGTGGCACGAATCATTGTACCGCTGGAATCGCCATATTCAAAACCTAAGCTTAAACCACTGGTTTTGCTGACTTCCACGATTTGCGCTTCAATCAAGATCTGCGGCGGTTTAATATCTAATTCTGCCAAGATATTTTCCACTTGAGGAAATACTTCCGGAACATCCGTAATAATCAATTTATTGGTTCGCGGATCTACAGCTATGCGTCCTGCGGGAGAAAGCATACTCTTGATAATACCCGTGATTTCCGAACCACCGCTATAGCTATCATTAGAACCGGAAGAGGAGCCACTTTCGCCAGTACCAATATCAGAATTGACGGAGCTGGACACATTTTGCGGCATAATGCTATTAAATTCTCCTGAAGAGGAACCTAACCCCTGCAGGGAAATATAGCTCAGCGTATAGATCTTAGTAATCGTATCCGGAGCTTCGCTGGAACGTTTGGTTACAACGTAGCTATCGCTTTTACCAATACGTTGGTATGCCAAACCATGTACACGCAACAGCGTGTCCAACGCTTCCCGAACGGTTACACGAGTCAGCGAGGCAGTTACTTTCTTATTGGCATATTCTTCACCACCCATGATGAAGTTAATGCCCGCCTGCGTCGTAATACTGTTCAAGAAAGCCTGTATCGGTACATTGGACACACGGATAGAAACTTTCCGGTCTAACGGGGAAGGTCCTTCCGTATCCTTGTACAAATCAGACTCGCTAGACAGTCTTACTGTCGTATCTTCTGTAAGTGCGATGGTATTATCGCTGGGAAGAGTTTGCCGCGTTTCTTGCGCAGAAGCCACACTAACCAATCCCAACACCGTCACACAGGACAACATCACTGCTAAACGATTCTTCATAATCCTCCTATTCGTTTTTCCCTAAAAGGGTGTTACAACTACTTCATTTTCTTTACAAATTTATGTCCTTTGTATGAGAACACAACTTCATCCGGAGTGACCTCTACAATCTTCGCTCCGAAAATCTTATTGCCTACCGTGTACACCTTACTACCAATGAACACCTCTTGTCCCAAAATTCCACCCAATTGAATTTTATTACGCACTTCACGGGTAGGATCTTTAATACGAGCCAATTCTAATTGACGCAATCGCTCTGCTTCTTCACGCTTTCTGCGTTCCTCCGCTAACTGGCGCTGACGTTCAGCTTCTATAGCAGCCAAGCGCTGTTTTTCACGATACTGCATCAACAGAAAATCATCCGGAGATAACGTAGGATCCCGACGATTCTTGGGGTTATATACTACACGTGGCCTAGGTTTTGGTTTGACTGCTTTTTTTGATTCTTCCATTTCTTCACGTGGTTTTACAAAACCCTCCGAAGAAGCTTCCCCTTCCGGATTTTGAGCCGCATGCAAATCGGCTTCCAGGGCAACCTTCTCCTTATCTTCCTTCTTTTCCTCCGTCTTTTCCGCTTTTTTTACATCCTCTTTTATATCTTTTTTTTCTTCTTGTTTTACATCTTTTTTCTCTTTCGAATCAGTTTCAGTACCCTTTACCGCTGCTTCTTGAGCAGTGGCCGCTTTCGGCGCTTCCGCTTCCTGCGTAGCGGTCTGTGCCTTCACCAAGCCGGTTCCTAACAAACCAAAGCTTATCCCTAATAAAAGGAGTTTTTTATACATTATTTTTTACCTCCTTTTCTGGCAGCCTGCCGTTTTTCCATTATTTCTTTATAATCCTTAAACATCGTACTCGCAATCTTTTCTTTTGGGAAAGCTGTATTAAATTTCATCGTAATTTTATTATTTCCAAGAGCATCCGGATTTGTATCCTTTTTCAGTGTAAAATCAGAAACTCTTATATATTCACGACGATTTTCAATATCCGCCAAAAATTCCATAAAGCGCGTAAATCCCGTCTCAGTATCTACATCCAACGAAACGGCCAAATAAGTTGGATTCGAGTCATTTTCTGCTTGCTGTCCAGCAACTTGTGGGGACAATTCTGCTCTCTTAAAAACCCCCAATACCTGACTAAGTAACCATTCGTTCTTACTAGAGGCATCCGGAAAACGAGGCTCCAAATCAAGCAGCAACACTTTATTTTGCAAGTATTCCTCTTCGCTACTTTTTTGTGTTAAAATGGCGTCAATTTGTCCGTTGTAGCTATTTATCTTCTCCAAATTTTTGCCTCTTACCCAAAAAAACAGCAAAAAGACAGCAGCTACCGCAATTATTTGTTTGACAAATAATTTTACATTACCTTCTTGTAGAACTACTTGTACGTTCTGTAGCCCTCTTTTCAATTCTGTTATATGCTTATTATTTTTTAAATCAATTGCCATATCAACGCCCCTTCTCTTTACTACAAACAAATGTAAAGCTGGTTTCATTCTTATTTCCGGAACGGTCTGATTGGCCTCCGGTACCAGCTACACTCGTGTATTCAATAGAAGCACTGGTGCCACAAATTTTCTTAATTTCCGGCCGCTCAATTAGCGCATCTCTAAATTTGTTTCCCAACGCCATATCTGCACGGCCGTCCCGTCCAGTTTTAATTGTACCTTCAATACGAATTACACGAGCTTCTTTCCCTTGAGGAGGATATGGATCACTATATGAGAGCGTGGTAATCCAAATCTCCGGCGGAATAGAATCTACTATTTCCGTAATGGGCGGAATTATAGAGTTACTTGAACGCAAAATCGTTTGCAAGTTTCCGTTCTGCGTTTTCAAACGGTTTAAATTAGACTGTATTTGTGAAGACGTTAGCCCCTGGAAATCGGCTATCGTTTGTTCATTCGTCGCTTTTGTATGTTCCAAATCGAGCGAGGCTTTATATGCTTTAATACACGAAATCCCCGTTAATAACAAGAACAGCACTATAAAAACAACAGCAAATTTCCATACCGTCAAGCTGGCACTAAATTCATAATCACTCAAACGATTATCTTTAGTAAAATCAACATCCGGTAACGTATGATCATGGAATTTGATACTAGCACCGATAGCAGAAATTTCGCCAGCAGAACGGGCTTCTACACCGTAGACCTCACTTAAATTCCACCGTCGAACCGGTTTTTTAGAATCCGCCTCTAACGCCGGAACCCACTGTTCAACGTCAATTCCAGTGATAACGGCCTCTTCAAATGGATCTTTTTCCAATTGTTTGGCAATAAATTCGGTACAATTGGTAAGTTCAAACCGACGACGTTCCACCGGCAGAGAACCCGATATTTCTACTTCACGTAACAAAACAGGGGCATTCTCATTCAAGAATACGAAATTGACCATATCCTTGCCAAAAAAGGAATAAATACGACCGCCTTTTCCAACAGCTTCCTTATCGCTATCATTAAAAGCACGCGCTAAAGATAAGCTCGATGGCTCCACGGAGATCAATTCCAATCCGGCAGATTTTAACCCTTTGCGGAGTTGGTCAATAATTAACTTCGTAGTCATTGCAAAAACGACCCCTAGCCGTTTTTGCTTTGTAGCCGCCGTTTCAAATTCGTAGATATGATAGGCATATTCCGCTTTTTCAAACGGAAAATGGATGTACTTTCGTGCCTGCAAAGGAATTGACTTCTTCCACATTTTACGTTCAATATTTGCAGGAATTACAAAGTGCCTCAATAAGCAGAAAGAGGGCGCCAAGCTAACTACCACACGGTTTGTTTTCAATTTTTTCTTGGAAACTACCTTGGTCAATGCATTGACCCAACCTTCCATAGAAAAAAATGTTTCGTTCAAATCGAGTGGTTTCAATAAATTCTTGTCTACAGAGTGAATTGGAACACGAACCAAAGATTCCAACACAGTTCCGCGACTCTTTTTTGCTGTTTGTGCAACGTAAATTTCATCAATGCCGATATAGACGCCCAAACAATCAGGATGGGCATTCATATTCTGTCCAATCAGCGTTTCAGAAAAATTCATAGTTAAACCCCTTAATTCCCTTCGTCTGGTATTTCGTATGGATTATTTGTGGGATATGAGGTTTCCTGCATACCGTATGCGTTTGTTTCTTCTACAGGAGCTACTCCAAGCTGGGCTACCGCGGAGTCATACTGATCATCATCATATTCCAAAATAGTCGTTTTTGTAGTAACCGTTTTGGTTGCTTCGGAAGTAGAGGTGCTCTGGGCAGCTTTACCAGCCGTTGCCGTAGCAGTAGCAACTTTACCCATTTTGCGCCCCGGCTTTGTCCATAAACGTGCAGTCTTATAATTTAATTCGTCGGAAGTGCTGACCTTTTTGGCACCACACGTACCCGTGCAGGAAGTCTGCTCCGCACATTTCACAATTAAACGACGACGCAACGTCTGTTTTTTACCCTTTAAATCGGTGGCAGTTAAAACTGCTGTATATTTACCACATGGTAATTCCGGACCAATAATACCCTTCCGGCCATTCCATAAAATTTGGTGATACACCGGGCCAAAACCTTCTAACTGGCGCACCACATAGAATTTACCATCCCGCCCATGTTGTACAATTTGGAGAACCCAGTTGTCTACCGGGCTAACCGTTTCTAATACAGAAAAATCGATTGCAAAAGCTTCCCCCAGAGAGCGATCTATCGCATGGCAAAGCGGTACTACTGCCATACTCAAAAGCGGGGCCGTTTCATTATTTGCATTTTTCTCCAAATCGGTAGGCAATTTGGCATCATAATCAAATACGATGGCCAATCCGTTTAAATTAGCATATCGAGCTGGCGGTTCTTCGTCAGCAAGGCCCATATTATAGCTGAGTTTTCCCTGAGAAATACCCCGACTAATTAAATAGGAATTTAAGGCCATAGCTTCGCGAATACCGGCCAACGTTACATCATCCGTATAAGAGCCCGGAGGCAAAATAACGTATGCCGCCCCCTGTGTTAGAGCTAACAGTTCATAAACACTGTTTAAAAGAGGAAGCGATTCTGGGCGAAATTGACCACGATTAAAAATAATTTCCGGATCGATATCGATTGCATCCGGGCGGCCATCACGCATGTAAAGATGAGCCCCTTTCGTATCGTTAATCTGTTCCATCGCCGCAGCAGCCATACTATCTAATTTTTGGCTTGTGTACAATTCTCTGGCTCGTACGGCATCCGGAGAAGTTAAATCAGCAAATACGGAAGTAGCCGGTTGCTGGGCGGACTGTTGAGCCTGCTCTTGTTGCACGGTTTGGTTATCAATAGCAGCAATATCTTGGTTTTGCTGTTGGGTGGGCAAACCAGCTTCCGTTGCAGCAGCGGAAACAGTAGCAGCTTCCAAATCAGCATCTGTTAAAACGGACGCCTGATCTAACGCAGCCTGCTGTTGGGCGGCCACTTGATTTAAAGCATTTTGTCTGGCAGCTTCAATGCGAGTGTTTAGCGCAGCTTGTTCTGCTTCTACTGCGGCCAACGCTTCTTGCTTTTGTGCCTCAGCAGCCGCTAATGCAGCATCACGGGCAGCTTGTGCCTGGGCCTGCGTTTGAGCAGCGGTATCTTGCGCGGCTTGTTTGGTCTGTGCAACCTGCTCTTGGGCAGCGGCAGTGGCCGCTTGAGCGGTATCATTCAAAGTTCTTATTTCGCCTTCATTAAAATTCACATCCACTTCCACAGGATTTTGAATTCCCCCTACCTGGTTGTGAATCATATTGACATACTTATTTGCCTCGGCTACTTGCTCCCGGTTGCCGTTTAACAATACTTCCACAAAATAATCCATTGCTTCTTCCGGCTTATTATTTTCGTACAATGAAATACCTTTTGCTAATTGTTTGGCTGCTCCAGCAGCAAATACTTCGGTTCCGCCTAATAAGGCGAAACAAAAAAGAACCGTCACAAAAACATTCCGATATTTATATTGTTTAATCATAAGATATTCCTATTTTATTCCTGCCAAACGTCCTTCACCCTGCACAGGCAGATACTAGAATTATAGCAATTTAACACGTTTTGTAAAGCCTATTTTTTTAATTTTTTAATATCCCTTGATTTTTTTCAATGCATTTAACCGCGCAAGAGCCGTTTCATTTTCCGGATAATAAAACAGTGCATCTTGCAAAACTTCCTCGGCACTTTCGAAATCTTCTGCCTTATAAAACAAAGTAGACAGCGCGATGTTTGCCCATAAATCATCCGGATGTTTTTCTAGAACTTGCTCCAACACTTCTTTTGATTTAATATCATTTCCTCCCAGTGACAAAACACGCGCCAACAAAATGGGGCCGTTTGTATCATCTGGATAATCCGAAATATACTGTTCGATATTACCACGCAAACGCTGTTGATACGAAGAAGACATTTTGTTATATTTATCGGCCTTATCTTGATATTGTTGTAACCGAGTCGCCTGCTCGATTACCGCCGGTTTTTCTTCTTTTTTTCCCGGATATAAAGCTGTTAATCGGCGCAACAATTCCCGGTCCAACGTGTCTACAGTGAGCCCTCGCGTATAAATATTTTTCGCATACTCCGTTTCACCTAACTTATAATAAATTTCGCCGGCCAGGCGCCATAATTTAGTTTCGTACGGAAAGAGTGTGAGTCCTCGTTCGACCATGGCTAATTCTTCATCAGTTACGTAGATTACGTTTTGGTGCAATAACTGAGCCAATAATTCATATGCTTGTAAATGATACGGATGCAAACGCAAATTTTCCATCAAATATTTAATTGCCTTTTTGTGATCGTTGACACCCAAGGCTGCTAAAGCAGTATGGTAATAAACTTCTTCATAATAAGAGGCTGCTGAAATTGTTTTTTCAAACGCTTCCAAAGCTTCCTTATATTTTCCTTGTGCAAGTAATAAGTTCCCTAAGCGAAATCCCGCTTCCGTGTTTGCCGGATACAACCGTAAAGCCGCCGTCAAATGTTCTTGCGCTTGAGAATAATTTTTCATAGCTACTTGTTTTTGCCCCAAGAAAAAGCGGTATTCACTATTAAGCCACAATACCTGCCATCCGATGATGGCAATATTAGCTACAAGGATTACTAACGCCACTGTTTTTGTAACTGGATTTGCAGTCACAATAATTTTTCCTTCCTCTTTTCCAACACCACTTACTTCCGCTCCAACCAGCCACCAAAAGAGAAATGCCGGCACTACGGCATGCAACGAAATATTGAGCATATTATCCACCAACATCCCTAATATTCCGCAAAACAAAGCCTGTAGCAATTGCTTTTTGTCTCCTTCCTTTTTATGTGCGGCAAAATCCCGTACTTCCAAAAACAATACCATAAACATAAACAAGAAAACACCCAAGCCGACAATCCCCCCTTGCGCCAACTGAAAAAATAATTCATTGTGTGGGGCATGAGTGATTGTTTTTAGCTCACGCAAATTAGGGTAATGCAATAACGTCTTAGGTTGATTTTGTTCAAAGGCCATCTGAAAATTTCCCAAGCCACTGCCCAGCACGGGTCGTTCCAAAAAAATTTCTTTGGAAACATCCCACATAAATAAACGCTGATGAAGGGATTGAAAAATTTGATTCCGAGGAATACGTAACGTAAAAGTAGAAGGGGTTACTTGCATCAGTTCCTGCGCTCGTTTGGCAACAGGACTTTGCGCATTGTCTCCTTTCACATACACAGAACTCCATCCCACGCCTACAGCTAATAACGCCAACAAAAAGACGCGCCCTTTCCGATTCCATATCAGGGAACGCAACGTACCAAACATCCACATCATAAACAAAGCGGCCGCGGCCCCCAACCAACAAGAACGGGCCAATCCAAACGACAAAAACAAGATATACACGAGCACCAGCAAACCATAAACAAATAAATCTTTTTTACTCTCCGTGCGCATGTAATACACCAGTAGCGCCGGAAGCAACATCACAACCGCTGACGAGAGAAAGTTAGGATTGCCAAAAGTAGAAAAGGCTTTCGTTGCGAATTGGTTGAGTTCAAAGGGCCATAAAAATTCTAATCCCAATGCCTGAAACACCCCGTAACAACAAGCCAAACAGACGGCCACGAACATCAAAACTAAAATATTTTCTTGCGTTAAACTACGCAGTACACGCACGCCCAACCAAACGCCTAATATCCACAAGAAGAGTGCATACCAATCAAACATTTGGGCAAATAAGCCCGAGGAAGAAAGATGTGTTTTCACATGAGGGAAAAGATACCAAAGGCCGCCCCATACTAAGAAAAGTAAAATGTAATTTGTTTTACTTTCAATCATTCCGGAAAACACTACATTTTTACTAATCACGTACGCACCCACAGATACTACCAGTAATAAACTACCGTAGTTCAGTAAGCCATAAAACATGGTTTGACGCAATACTTGAGAAGTGGAAGAAACCGCTGAAAACCAACCAACCAAACACACTAACACGTAAGTAAAAAAAGCTAAATCAAAAAACGTTTTGGTAAAATCAATCGTTTGTGTGCGCAAAAATTTGATAACCAATGTGGTATAAATCAAGGCAAGTAATATGTAGAGCAAGCTGTTTTGTGCAAAAAACGGATTAGATGTTAAATCCGTAAAAAACAGAAGAGGTACTACCAAAAAGCAGGTAGCAAGTAACACACGAATTACTTTCATATAAATGGTTTCTTTAGCAGGTTTCGTTAAATTAAGCATATATCTCCCCAATGTAAATTCTCAGTATTTTTATCACCCATCAAACCTAACGAGTTTTCTCCGGAATATGTAAAAACAATCCATCCATATCATTCAATGCACGGATACGATCTTCAATCGGTGGATGGGATTGCCACAATCCACTTAACCGATTAAATACAGACTCTTTTTTGTGAGGGTTTTCTATGCATAACACCCCCAAAAGTTCGGTATAATCCAGCGCTTCCAAACGGCTATCTGCACTAATATACCACAATGCTTGGGCAAGTCCTCGTGGATAACGCGTCATCAGCGCCGCTTCAGCATCCGCCGTTAATTGATAATGGCGGGACAAAGAAAGTCTGATTAGCGGTGCGATTAAATATCCATATCCCAACAACACAAGCCCTATATAAGACAAGCCCGGAATCCGTGGTGCTGTCAAGGCTGTTGACGGCAAATCTTTCCAAGAACTAATATTTTTTCGTTCTGTTCCGTAAACCAAATATTCCCCGGCAAACGTGAAAAAAGCCAACAGCATAATAATCATGCTCATCATCCGCACATCATACAAACGAATGTGAGCCAGTTGCTGGGCCAACACGCCTTCCAACTGAACTCGGTTTAATTTTTCTAGTAAACCCTGTGAGAGCACAATGCTGGATTCTTCCGGGCGAACACCGACGGAAAATGCGTTTAAAGATTCATCTTCCAGTTCATATAAATTGGGTTTTGGGAGCCCGATGGTCATGCACAAATTTTCTACCAGGCGGTGGAGTTCTTCGGCTTCAAAGTAATGTAAGTAACGTACTCCTCCAATGCGATTAAGTAAAATTTTGTCTCCTTCTTTTAAGGCAATTCTTGCCCAAAAGGCCCCAATTAAAAAACTAATCGGTAACGCAAACGAGCAAATATGCATTGCCTTTTGATGAAACACAAATAATGTACTCCCGAATGTTAGGTAAGAAGTTGGATGAAAGTAGTTGAACACAGCCCCTACAAAAAACAAAAACATTATCGACAAATAAATAAACACAATAAAAGATACTGGAAATAACAAAACCAGTACTGCGCTGCGTATTTTATTTCTCTTGATATGTTCGTATGTAGTGGCCATATTTCTAATTCTAATTTTCTTCTTATCCGTCAGCAAAGAGTGGGAATTTTTAATAACGGCAAACAAGTAGACAAATAACGGGGCCATGGAAGGCCCCGTTATTAAATTATTAATAAATGGCCTGCCAATCGCGTTTGGTAAACTTGAACTCTACCCGACGGTTAGCACGACGGCCAGCAGAAGAATTATCTAAAGTAATTGGGCGATCTTTGCCGTAGGCATGTATGCGAATACGATCGGCCTCAATACCACGACTGACCAGGTAAGATTTCATGGCAGAAGCACGTGCAGCCGATAACCAATAATTATACTCGTCACTCCCAACTATGTCCGCATGTCCTTCTATAATTAGGTGCAAATAGGGAGAATCCTTTAAGATAGTGGCAATTTTATCCAAAAGAGGATACGCTTCTTCCGGAGGGCGAACAGAATCGAACTCATACGTAATAGACGGGACCTTGAGTGTTTTAGCCATCTTCGCAACACTCTGGTTGTACAATTTTTCATTTTCCTGTGCTTGAACTTCAATCGCAGGGTCTTGTTCCACCCGAGGTGGATTTTCCTGTTTATTGGAAGAAGCACACGCTGTCAACATACTCATTGTGAGCAATATAAAAAATGGTTTTAATCTCATAAAAAAATCCTCCTGTTCCCATTATACAAAACATAACCGTTTTACGCGTCATTTTTTTATAAGCAGTTTATCCACACACAGTGGATAACCTGTGGATAACTTTGCTTTTACTCTACAGTTATCCACTTTTTTATTTCATTTTCTTGGTTTCCCCGTTCCAAATCTTCCGGTTGTTGTGGATAACTTTATTTTTCTGTGGATAACTTTTTGTTCCTATAGGGAAAAACTTATAAAAAAGAAAAATTCCTCCGTCGGGGTTTTTTCTTTTTTAGATTTTTTCAAAAAAAAGATTTGTCAAGCATTTTTATTGTTGACAAATCCTTTTTTTTAACCAATTTTGGTGCAATTTTATTACTTTTTAAGCTTAATTTTTATGGAAAATGGGCTTTTATCCACAGCTGAGCGAATTTTAACCGTTCCAGCCGCTGCCCCAGGCAAAATACGAATCATTCCTTGCGTAGCATCCCACGCCAAATAGGGTGGGCTGAATTTTAATGTTTCCGGAATGTAATCATACCATTGTCCATTTTTTAGCCACGCTACCACGCGAAGCCCAGTGGTCATGTTAGGCTGAAGTGGCAACTGACTTGCTTGTGTAAAAGCTTCCAAACGTTTTACCGCCGATTTAGCAGAAGAGGTTGTTAAATAATCAAAATCAATAGCAGAAAATCCTTCTTGTTGCGGTTGTGCATATCGGAGAGCAAAATCCGGCCCATATGTAAAACCAGCCGCTTCCAACGCTTGCTGGGCAGCTGCCAGTTCGGCTTGGTTTCCCCGAACATAAAATCGCAAAGAACCGGCCATTTCTTTTGAAACAGGGAAATCAACTCCCGGAGTTTGTAAGGCCGCTTTCGAAAACAGGTGAGGATATTGTAGGATGTCCCACAAGGATTCCGTTTCCACTATTCCTCTCGCCGTCAACGTACGATTTTCTTCTCCCCAAAGGATTGGATAATTGGTTTCCAAATAAGGGATTAATTCCTGACGCACAAACTTACTGATGGTGGGTGAATTTTTAACCTCCGGTTTCAACCATTCTTCAAAACCAATGCTCGCTACAATTACTTGATGGGTTTGCGCAAAATGTTCGCCTGCCTCCATTTCTTCTCGGGAAAAACCTAAAAATACAACTAAAGGATACGATTTGCTCAAGGGAATTTTCTCTTCCGGCAAAAAGACAGTTAAACGAACGCCGGTTCCCAACGATTGGTTGGGAAAATTAACAAAAACTTCCCGGTAAGGATGAATAAACAACCGGGATTCTTCCGTCGGCCTTTGGGCCTGCAAGCACGAAAAGGAACACAACAAAGCAATCAATAAAAATATTTTTTTCATACGTTGATTGTAGCATTTCAACCTGCAAAAAACAAAGGACCTATTCCATCCTAGGCCTAAAGACCCTTGTTTTTTATTGACAAAACTCATAAATTAAAGATAAGAAGATTCATGAGGATGATTATTAATATGACTAAAAAACAAAATTTACATTTTTTACTCGCCTTAGGAAACACCAAGATTGTTGTGTTCAAACAAAATGACCAGTTGGAAGTTTATGCCAACGATAAAGATAAACAAACCGTTGATTCTATGCGAGTGGCTGATGCGCTAAATACCCGATAGGAGCTTTTTGCCTTATCCACACTCTGCCCACATTTTGGGCAGAGTTTTTTTGTCCATTTTCAGAGAACGAGCCAAATTGTTATAATAAAGGAAAGTGAGGTATATTATGAAAAAAATAATTTTATCCGTTATCGTATTGTTGGGTTGTTTATCTCCCTTATTGCAAGCTGCCACTTCGTTAGAAAAGGCTTTACCGCTTCTGCAAAAAAATAAACGCACCCCTGCTGAAAGCCAACAAGTGCTACAACTATTCCGTTCTTCCAATGACCCTGACACCATTTTTGCCGCCGGAGCCAGTTTAGTTAAGATTCCCCCCGCTAAGACACAAGAACCTGCTTTATTTAATGTGTTACTGTACGCACAAAATGATTTAAAACAAACTTTTGCGGCTGTTATTATTACAGCTATGGGCTCCATTCATGAAGAACTGGGAGAAATTCTCTTTGCCGCTTTATCCGGCAAAGATCCGGTTTTGCGTGCTTATGCGGCGGGAGCCTATGCGCTCATTAAACCAACTGATAAAAATTACACACAAGATATTGTGCGTTTATATGCTTTTGACCCAGCTTTAGCTCAGCGGGCGATGAACGTAATTTCAGCCGACACAACTCAGTTGGTAAAATATCTTAAGCAGGCCTCTAATTCGCAGGACGTTTCCACGCGCGCGGCAGCTGCTGCCTGGTTAGGTAATCAACATGACCCAGAAACGGCAGCACAATTGCTAAAACGAGCTAAAAAAGAAACGGACCCCTCCGTCAGCACCCAACTAGCTACGGCACTGGCGAAAAATCGTGATTTTACGTACGAAGCAACTGTAAACGGGCTGAAGCAAAACTATCAAACCCCTCAAGCCGCCACCTATGCGCTGGCACTTGGTTTTATGACGGGAAATTCGGTAGAGGCCTTGCGCCAAGGGCTGTTAGATAAAAACATCAACGTCCGTATCAATTCGGCCCGTGCAGCCGCTTATATGGCAGGCGTGCTAACCAATCCGGATGCTTTTACTTACTCGCAAGATAGAAACTTTGATACTCACTTGTTAAAAAGTTTGATTGTTCCTCTCAAAACGTTGGCTGCTTCCGGAAAAGAAAGCGAACAATTGTACGCACAAAATGCGTTACGTCAAATTGAAAAATTAATGGAGTAATTTTATGTCTATTTCCACTCTAAAAGTAAAAAAATTGGATCCTCAAGCTAAATTACCGCTACGTGCCCATGACACCGATTCCGGCGCTGATTTATTTGCCCTAAACCGCACCGTTCTTCCCCCTCGCGCCATTACCCATGTGCACACGGGAATTTGCGTAGAACTGCCAGAAAATACGTCCGGCATTATTTGGGGAAAAAGTTCCGTAGAAAGTAAAGGAATTAAAGCAATGGCAGGCTTAGTAGATGCACCCTACCGGGGAGAACTGATTGTCTGCATGTACAACTTAAACGATACAGAATTTGTGTTTGAAGCCGGGCAAAAAGTAGCTCAGCTGGTTATTCTGCCCACCTTATATCCCGCTTTTGAGCAAGCCCAAGAACTATCACAAACTAAACGCGGAGCCGGCGGCTTTGGTAGTACGGGAAGTCATTAATAATTTGATGAGTAAAAGCAAAAAATGGACGTGTATAACACGTCCATTTTTTTTATTACAGTTACAAAAATTAAATTTTCTTCACACCAGCCGCTTTTAGTGAATTACACACACTGGCTCCGAAATCATCAGAAGAGGAACAAGTACTCTCCCCTGCTTTGTCACTTTTTTCCGTATAAATTAGAATGGTATACGAATTATTACGTTTAACTTCTAAATAGGAGCCATCGCCCATATCATATGTAAAATCTTTCGTTCTAAAAGTACTTGAAGTCGTCCAGCTGGCATTCCCAGGCTGCACATCCAAAGAGTCCCGGGTATTGGGATTCATGGTGGGACGTTCCGTATAAGCACGGCTCATGGCATCGGCCACGGCCCTACCCGTATTTAATGCTTCTGCAGCTCGGCTTTTTTCTACCGCTATTTGGTACTGCGGCACCGCCACTACAGATAAAATACCAATAATTGCCACTACAATTAACAATTCAATCAGTGTAAAACCCTGAGTCATACTTCCTCCTTATATTAACATCTTTCTAATAGTATAAAATACCACGAGAGAAAAAACAAGTTTTTTCTCAAAAATTCTCCTAGAAATACCTATAAAATTTGGTATGATGTATATATGCAGAAAACCATTAAAATCGGCAACTATAAAATTTCCAACACACGTCCCCTTTCTTTTATGGCCGGCACGTGTGTGATTGAAAGTGAAAAACATTATTTGGATACCGCCAAAAAATTAAAAACTATTTTGGCTAAAACGAAACATCCTTTCATTTTGAAAGCATCCTTCGATAAAGCCAACCGTACCTCTGTATCCGCTTACCGGGGGCCGGGACTAGCCGATGGACTGCGCATTTTGCAAAAGGCCAAACAACTTACCGGTCTACCCGCTGTGGTGGATGTCCATGAGCCTTGGCAAGCCGAAGAAGCCGCCCAAGTGGCCGACATCTTGCAAATTCCGGCTTTCTTGTGCCGGCAAACCGATTTGGTACTAGCGTGTGCCGATACAGGCCGGGCCGTTAATGTTAAAAAAGGTCAATTTTTAGCGCCCCAGGCCATGGAACAAATTATCAAAAAAATTGAATCTCGCGGGAACAAAAATATTTTGCTTACTGAGCGCGGTGCCAGTTTTGGCTACGGCGATTTAGTGGTAGATATGCGCTCCTTGGAAATGATGAAACAATTCGGCTATCCGGTTATTTTTGATGCGACGCATTCCGTCCAAAAACCCGGAGCGCTTGGTTCTGCCACGGGAGGGAATCGTCGCATGGCTCCCGTTCTAGCCAAAGCGGCCGTTGCCTTGGGAATTGCCGGAGTGTTTTTTGAAGCACATCCGGATCCGGATCATGCTCTTTCCGACGGGCCAAATTCGCTTGATTTAAAATTAACCGCTCACATGGTCCAACAGTTGTGTAAAATTGACGAAGTTGTAAAAAAATTCAAATAATTATGAATCAAGCAGATTGGAAACCATCGTTTCGTTGGCATATCAACTTTTTAACTAGCGTAGTTGCGGTCTGCTTTTTGTTGTTTTTGCTGTTTTCTTACCTAACGGCCCACTTGCCGGCCCCGTATCAGATACATCGTCCGGCGCCGCAAGCAATGCCCTGGAACGCCCATTCTATGGAGGATTTATGATAGAAAAATTTTCCCCTTCTGCCATTAAAACCATGGCACGCCGCGTACTAGATATTGAGCACAAAGCATTAGAACTCAGTCGAAAAAGTATTGATGAAAACTTTTTAAAAGCGGTGGATGTAATTGCAAAAAGCAAAGGCCGGGTGGTCGTAATCGGCATCGGAAAAAGCGGGCTAATTGGACGTAAAATAGCCGCTACGCTCGCCTCCACCGGAACGCCGGCTTTCTTTGTTCACCCGGTAGAAGCTTTACACGGAGATTTGGGGATGATTACCCCAGGCGATGTGATTTTAGCACTCTCGTTTTCAGGACAAACCGAGGAAATCAATCGCATCTTGCCTTCGCTGGAACGGCGCAAATTAACCGTTATTTCCATGACGGGGCATGCTCATTCCAAGTTGGCATTACTATCCGATATTCACATTCCCATCTACATTGAACGCGAGGCGTGTCCTTACAACCTAGCCCCTACGGCTTCCACCACAGCTACGTTAGCGGTGGGAGATGCGTTGGCGTTGTGCTTAATGCGGCTGAAACATTTTGAAAAACGCGATTTTGCTACATTTCATCCGGGCGGTTCCTTGGGCAAATTGCTGACACAGCAAGTCAAAGATGTTATGCGCACCGGTAAAAACAATCCGGTAGTTTCACTAACAGCCACTGTGAAAGATGCGTTGTTTGTCATGACTCAAACAGGCGCTGCCGGAGCAACCAGCATTGTAGACAAGAAAGGCAAGTTGGCCGGTTACTTTACTGACGGAGATTTACGCCGTTTACTACAGACCGGGCAAAACGTGTTAGATAAAAATATTTCTGAAGTGATGACTAAAAATCCGTATCATTTGCTGGATACTTTACCCGCTATTGAAGCCGCCAAAATGATTCATTCCACCCACGTGGATAACCTGCCAGTACTCAACAAAGCCGGCAAAGTGGTTGGTATGGTTGACGAAAAAGATTTAATTGAATTTTTAGCGCTGTTGGATAAAAAATGAAAAAAACTTTGCTTCTTTGGCCCTTTGTTTTTGCTTTGTGTGCCTGCGGCGGACAAAAAGATTTCGCGCCGGAGGAAGAAGGCGATTTGCAACTGGCCAACCAAGTTACTATTTTTGAATCAAAAGACAGTCAAAAACAATGGCTTTTAACCGCCCAAGCTGTTAACTTTGCCGATTTGCAAAATGCCACGCTTAAAAATCCGGTGCTTCTGCTGAAAAAGGATGGGCAGGAAAATCTTCAAGTAACTGGGGACAGCGGTTGGTTTGATTACGCTAATAAACTAGTTGCCATTGAAGGGCATGCACGCATTGAAGCCCTTGAGGAAAATGCGGTGCTGACCACAGATCGTTTTTCTTATGATATTGATAAAGATCGTCTCTGGTCCGACACCAAAACCGTCATTGTGCGCGGTCGCAACTCTAAAGTAACGGCACGCGGCGGCATAGAAACCAATTCAAAATTTTCCAAAGTAGAACTTAAAAAACAAACCACGCAGTTACCTACTGACCTTCGGGAGTTACAAAAAAAATGAACCGCATTTTCGTTTACCTTATTTGTTCCCTGGTAGGGTTGTTTTTAACTGCCTGCACGACGGTTAAAAAAGAAGGACCGGCTGTTTCATCCCCGGCAGTGAAGCCGCGTTTATCGGCGGCTAAATCTTCGCTGAAAGAAAAAAAATCCAACGTTTCCCAAATTCCTCCGGTATTGGGTGGATTAGTACAAAGTGACAGCTGGATCATTTACAAAG
Source organism: uncultured Elusimicrobium sp. (assembly GCA_947305555.1). Classification (GTDB taxonomy): domain Bacteria; phylum Elusimicrobiota; class Elusimicrobia; order Elusimicrobiales; family Elusimicrobiaceae; genus Avelusimicrobium. Next base: position 15,105 of record CAMZDW010000008.1, on the reverse strand, counting down.
ATAAACAAGAAGAAGAATTTAAAGGCAATGTGTCTTACGATAACGGGGCTTATCAATTCAAGGCAGATTATGCGCTTTCCCAACGAGCAAAAAAATTGTTTACTGCTAAAGGCAATGTTTTTTTACGGCAAAATGAACTAAACGGTTCCTTTTATGAAGCCCGGTCAGACCAAGCACGTTTTAATTATCGCACCCAAACAGGGACGTTAACCGCCACAGGGAAAAATCAAGTACACCTCCGTTTGCAGGATGAGAAGCAGCAAACGGCTTCCGCACGGGCTCGGCAGGTTTCGTTTGATTTAATTTCCAAAATTTTTGTACTGGAAGGCGACGTATACATGGAGCGCCCCACGGAAGAAGGTCTTAATACTCTGGAAGCCCAGAAAGTAACTTTTAAACAGTTAGAAAATTATGCTTTGCTGGAAGGAGATGCAAAACTTTCCGACGGAAAGCGCAACTTAGAAGCACAAACCATTGTGTATGATGGACAGCATAATACCTCTTCGGCCGTCGGTCAACGACCGCTGGCTTACGGAGAAACGGACCAGGGCACATTTGCTATAATAGCCGATGAGGTACTAAGCGATAGTGAAGGGACGGTCATTCAACTTAACGGAAAAGTGCAAGGGTGGGTGGTTTCCCCCCAACTGAATGACGAGAAAATCAATTCAAAATTTTAAGGATTTAACATGCAATTACGCAGCGAAAAAATAGTAAAAGTATACAAAGACCGCATGGTAGTAAAAGGCGTGGATATTCACGTGCGCTCCGGGGAAATTGTGGGTCTGCTGGGGCCCAACGGAGCAGGAAAAACAACCTCATTTTACATGATGGTAGGCTTTATCCGGCCGACCAACGGGCGCGTGTTTATTGACGATAAAGATGTAACAGAATTACCCATGTATGAACGCGCACGCCACGGGCTAGGCTACCTAGCACAAGAACCCACTATTTTTAAAGGGCTTACGGTGGAAGAAAATTTATTAGCCGTTTTGGAGCGTATTTTGGACGATAAACAAGCGCAAAAAAAACGAGTAGAGGAACTACTAAACGAATTTGGACTTACCAAACTAGCCAAACAAAAAGCGTGGACGCTTTCCGGCGGAGAAAAGCGCCGAATGGAAATTGCGCGCTGCATGATCAGTAATCCTAAAATTATTTTGCTTGATGAGCCGTTTGTGGGAATTGACCCGATTACCGTAGCTGATTTGCGCCAGATGATTTTTAAACTCAAGGATAAAGGAATCGGCGTTTTAATTACCGATCACAACGTGCGCGAAACATTGCCACTTACGGAGCGTGCTTACCTCATTTATGACGGTAAAATTTTAGTAGAGGGCGATCAAAACACCTTGCTAAATGATGCTAACGCACGGCGTTTGTACTTGGGTGAAGATTTTAAAATGTAGGAGCTTAACATGGCAGACTGGGCAGAACAAATTACAACAGAATTAAAAACTACATTTGATAAAAATTTCTATGAAAAAGCGGCCTTCATTCCTTCGGCTACAGAAACGGTAGATATTTTTCGCTCTTTGCGTGATTTTCTGTATCAATATCCACTCGTTTGCACTCCGGATAAAAGCCACTGCTTAAAAACATTAGCTAGCCGTCTGGAAAAACAGATAAAAAATGCGTTATGTTTTGTTTGCAAGGAGCCGACCGACTGCCAAGCTTGCGAACAAAAAGCGACTTTAATCACACGCCAATTTTTAAGTTGTCTGCCTCATGTGCAAAAATTAATTTTAAGTGATGTAAAAGCCGCTTATGAAGGCGATCCGGCCGCTATGAATGCCATAGAACCGCTTTTGTGTTATCCGGGCATTATGGCCGTCACTTTTCAACGCTTAGCCCATCAGTTGCAATCGTTGGGGGTGCGTTTACTACCGCGTATCGTTACGGAGTACGCGCACAGTATTACGGGCATTGATATTCATCCGGGTGCACATATTGGATCTTCTTTTTTTATTGACCATGGAACCGGGGTCGTTATCGGCGAAACATGTGTCATTGGGAAAAATGTAAAACTCTATCAAGGGGTTACGTTGGGAGCCAAAAGCTTCCCGCTAGATGAACACGGCAATCCCGTTAAAGGCATTAAACGACATCCTAACATTGAAGACAACGTAATCATTTACGCCGAAACAACCGTACTGGGAAATATTACCATTGGCCATGACAGTATCATTGGGGCCAACCAATGGATCACGCAGGATGTTCCCCCCAACAGCAAAATCTAACAAATAACAAAAAAACATCCCCTGAAAATTCAGGGGATGTTTTTAACAAAATGCATCTTTGCGATTAGATTGGCTTACAACCACTGCCCGTAACACAAGGTGCAGAGCCACTGCTCTTAGCACCCACTTTATCACAGTCAGTTCCAGAGCATCCGCGAGCACCAACGAACGGTAAATGTAACGTATAGGAGTAACGTCCACCGTTACGAACTGCATAGCTTCCATTAGGTGCCGCGACGAAATAAAACCCTTTCCCCTGTAAGACATTTGCAGTTCCTAAGATACCCGTCACAGAAGAACCCACATTGTTCCCAGATGCATGAATGAACGTCAAGCTCAGATCATCCCATGTAAGGGTACCAAGGCCGCTTGTTATGCCTTTTTCCATTTGGCCAACTTTTACGGCATTGTTAATGGATGCCAGGGTCTGCCATGCCTCTGCTTGGCGTGACTTTTCTACCGATTTTTGATATTGCGGTAACGCCACAGAAGATAGAATACCAATAATTAGTACTACTACCAATAATTCAATTAATGTAAAACCTTTCATAAAAGGCCTCCTAAAATATAACCTAATCCTGCTTTCTATAGTTTATCATATTTTTACAAAAATACAAGTCCCTTTTTAACGATTTTTGTTAATGAAGGCCGCCGCTTCAATACCGGCTTTAGCCCCGGCCCCGGCTGCAATAATTGCCTGACGGTAATATTTGGCGGCACAATCTCCGGCAGAATAAATACCTTCTATCGTTGTGTGAGTGCGTTCATTGGAAAGCACCAAGCCATTATCCGATAGGGCAACTAGCGAATTTTTCAAAAATTCCGTCTGCGGGACAGCGCCAATGGCTACAAATAAACCGGAACACGGAATATTTTTTTCTTCTCCGGTTTGTACATTTTTCACGCGCACCCCTTCCACGGTTTCGCTCCCCAAAATTTGCACCGGCACACTGTTCAACACCAGTTCAATTTTCGGATTATTTTTCACTTGCTCTACCGTTACTTGATCAGCGCGAAACGCATCTCGACGGTGAATCAAACTTACTTTTGTACAAAACTGTGCCAAAAAGAGTGCATCCTCAAAAGCGGTATTTCCGCCGCCAACGATACACACCTCTTTACCGCGCATAAAAAATCCGTCGCAGGTTGCGCAAGCAGATAGACCTTTTCCCTTAAATTTTTCTTCTTCCGCTAAGCCTAACCAACGCGCCTTTGCACCCGTCGCGATAATTACGCTTTTGGCTTGATATACTTTTCCGCCGGAACAAGTAACGGTGAAAGGGGTGTTTTCCCCTTCCAGCTTAATAACTTCATCACTGGTAAATTCCACCCCTAAACGCTTGCACTGTTTATGCATGGCATCCATCAGTTCAAAACCGCTGATGGGGTTTTCAAATCCGGCGTAATTTTCCACTTCGCTTGTTTGCAAAAGTTGTCCACCCGGCACAGCTCCGGCTGCTACGATGGTTTTAATACCGGCGCGCACCGCGTAAATAGCCGCACTGCATCCGGCAGGGCCTGCGCCAATAATCAATAATTCTGTTTCTGTCATTTTGCTAAAAACTCCTTAAACATTTTTTCAAATAGTTCTACCGGGAAACCGACTACGTTGCTTCGACTCCCGACGATACGCTCTATAAACGGATCCTGCTCGTCTTGCACGGCATAGGCTCCGGCTTTGTCCATGTGTTTACCGGCCAAGTGCAGAAGCTGTGCTTGACTGAGCTTTCGCGCCTTACATTTACTCACTTCATATCCGTAAAGCGCTTTGTGTTCATCTAAACACATCAAACAAACACCCGTGTAAACCGACTGCCAGGAATTGTTTAATTTACGCAGAATACGCAACGCATCCGCTTTACTTTTGGGCTTGCCGATAATTTCCCCTTTGCAAAAAACGAGTGTATCGGCTCCGACGATATATTTACCCGGATACTTGCGCGCCACATCAAATGCTTTTTGAGTAGCCAGATCCACCACTCGAAGCGACGGACGTTTATAAAACGAAAATTCCGGACATTGGGACGGAATAATTTCAAACGTCTTGCCCAACTGTTTTAATATTTCAATCCGCCGCGGCGATTTAGAAGCTAGAACCAACTGCATATTATTTCCGCACAAATTTTTCAATAATCAAATAGCTAATGATAAGCCCCACTATACCACAGAGCGTGATATTAACCGAGATGGGGTGAATCCCCACGCTGTAAACACGTGTCAATGCAGCGGCCAGTTGAGAAGGCAAAAACCCGGCCAGTTTCTCCAGCCCGATTCCTAAAACACCCCCCAGTATTAACGTGAGTAATGCAAAAATAAGTCCTCTCATGTTTGACTCCTTGGATTAACCTAAAATTATTTTATCTTTTTTTATCAATTCTGGGGCAGTTTGTTTCCCGTCCTCTTCGGGTGTAAGCTCACGGCGCAACGCCCAAAAGCCGGCTCCGGCCAGTAGCGCCACCGCACCTACAATAAGCCACGGGCCGGGCAAATACAACGGGGCCACGTAATCTCCCAACAACCCGGCCCCTAAAAATCCGACGGCGGAACCAAAATTGTAAAAAACCATCAACATCCCCAAATAACGGCCGCGTGTTTCGCGTGAAGCAATATTGGAAACGAGGGTCTGTTCGCCCGGGTTGACGAGTAATTCCCCTACTCCGGCTAAAAATACTCCCAAAGCGATCAAGGCAAACGTATCAAAAAATCCGACGGAGCCAAATCCCAACGCATAGAGTGCGCAGCCCCACCACATGGCCGTTGTCAGGCGCATACGGCTCATAATACGCGAGGCAGCCGTTTGCAACAAGACTGCCACGGCACCGTTAATCGTAAAAAACCAACCGACAAAATATTCCGGCATTTGCAAATACTGCTTACAATGGATGGATAACCCCACCACCAACTGGGAATTAACCGCCGTAATCATCACCACATAGAGGCAAATTTTAGCCAGCCGTGTATCTTTGAGCGATAACAGGGTGGACACAAAACTAGCTTTGCGTGCTACGGAGCGGCGTTTGCGGTCCGATATTAAACGGCCCAAATAGAGAATGGTGGTTGCATAGAGAATGGCTGTTAAATAAAACGCCAAGCTATAGGAATAGCGCACTAAAAATCCGCCCACTGCCGGCCCCAACGCCCAACCCAGGTTCAGCCCAATGCGAATAACCCCAAACGCTTCCACGCGTTGTTTGGGGGTAGTATGATCGGTCACCCAAGCATTTGCCGCCGGGCGGAAAAAAGCGCCTAAAAAGGTGGTAAAAAAATAACAAGTAAGCACCCAAGCCGCTTGGGCCTGGAACTCAATACAAAGGGCCAGCGCAAACATAGCCATAATTTGCGAAAAAAGCCCCCATTGCATGACGGGTTTTCGGCCAAATACGTCGGCCAGCTCGCCGCTAATAGCGCTGGAAACACAACGCGACAGCCCCGCCAGTGCAATAACCAGCCCGGCCACCGCCGGAGATAAATGGCGTTGGTGAATGAGGTAAATAGTGAAAAACGGCAGTGATAAACCGTACCCGAATAATAACAAGCCGTTAGCAATGGAAACCAGGATTATCCCTTTGCGCGTGGCGCGGTGCATAGTCATATAGGATATTGTAGGAAATTGCAGGATTAAAGTAAATTTTGGTATAATGTGTCAAGGGATTTTTATGAACAGGGAACAAACGCTCCTTCAAAACTATCACGAAGTTCAGACGGCCCTGTTTAGTGCAGCCCAACGCACAGGCCGTACGGCCGACGATATCACCTTGTTAGCTGTAACCAAGTACGCGAAAGATAACGACGTGCTTTTTTTCTTGCAACGAGGGCTTATTAAGCACGTGGGAGAGTCGCGCGTGCAACAAGCAGAAAAACGGTGGCTGCATCCTGATTTTGCAAAATTTCATCCGGTTAAACACTTCATTGGTCATTTGCAAAAAAACAAAGCGGCTAAAGCCGCAGTGCTATTTGATTTTATTGATTCGCTGGACGATTTAGAGACCGCACAAATTCTCGAAAAAAATGTGCCGCAAGGAAAAACGCTCCGTGCCCTGGTGCAGGTAAAACTGACCCAGCGCGAAACACAATCCGGCTTGCCTTTAGCGCAAGCGCGTCAATTGGCAACAGTGTTGAAGCAGTTGGCACGCGTGCATGTATGCGGATACATGGGCATCGCTCCCCAAGGAGCCAGCGAGACGGAACTGCGCGAGTTATTTGCCTCCGTTAAACGCGCTTTTGATGAAGATTTCCCTCCCGGTGCGGAGCGGTATTTATCATTAGGCATGAGCGAAGATTTTGAAATTGCGGTGGAAGAAGGGTCAACCTTACCGCGTATTGGCAGTAGTTTGTTTGCTAAAAATTTGGAGGAAGTATGATTATTAAAGTCCGTTTAATTCCCACCACAGGGCGCAACGAAGTTATCAGCCGTATTGGCAGTGTGTTGCGTGTGAAAATTAAAAACAAAAAGGTGGATGATGATGCAGCAAATGCGCTCATGAAAACTTTTTTAGCCGACTTTTTTAATGTAGCAGAGCCCAGCATTATCATCGTCAAAGGGGCCAAGGGGAAAGAGAAAACCGTGGAAGTGCGTGATAAGAGCGAAGAAGAGCTGCGCAAAATTATGGATTCTATTCCGTAGAAATTTTCAGCCCCTGTTAGCAATAACATAAAGAACCCCCCAGTTTACGCAACTGAGGGGTTCATTTTGTACTGACCATGTTCACTCCTTACCTTGAACTTAGCGGTCGTTTTCCAACCTTTTCTATACCACGTGCTTACTGGATCGAAGCATTCTTTATCAACCCAGCGCCATCTTCCGGCTGATACCAGCAACCATCTTCCACTGGCACCCGTTCTATCAGGAACATACCGGGGGCACCGAACCAACTTCGCTTAAGCATCTTTGATGCTCGTACCTCAGCGATGGATTGGATTCGTCATGCGCAGGAGCATATGCGAAGATAGGCCCTACCCGCGGCACTACTCACGCTCAAACTCACCGGCCAACTTCCTCCATCCTTGGCACCCTACCAGCACACTTCCGCTCTGTCCGTGGCGGCTGGAACTCCCGCAGACAAAAGAACGTACCTCTAGTATAAGGGAAAACAAAAAAAAGTCAAGGGCCAAAATAAAATAAAGAAAGTACTCTGTTCCGTTAACAGAGCCAGGACTTGTTTTTTTGCTTTTTATGCAGTACACTATACTTAGTAATGCAAGTTGCAAAAACTACTATTTTAAAGCTAGAGGGCTATTATGAAAAAAGTAAGCATCTTTACAGTATTAAGCATTTTATTGTGCTCTGTTGTCTATGCCGACCAATTACAATTTGTCACATTAATGTCTGCACCGGTAGGATCCTTTTCTAAGGTAGAAACCGTTACAAAGGCTAAAGCGAAGAATGCGAGTATCTATGGGAACACAAGCATTCAATTACGCGGAAACGGGAACGCGGAATTAGGAGACGTGGTGTTGAAAGAGAACGCAGCATTAACGGGACGTGTGGGTGAATTATCGGCGAATACATTAACGATTCAGTCCGGGGGTAATATAACAGGGAAAGGTTTGTGGGCCAACACGGTTACCATGGATTCAGCTACGGATTCCAATGTGAAGGTAAAGGAGACTTTGTACGTAGAAAACGGGGCGAATGTGTCCGGAGCGGCAGTTTGGGGAGGACTTGCAGGAGAGGGTGAAAGTGATTTTGAAATAGAAGGCAAGAATAAAATGAGTTTAGAAGACGAAAGAGCTCCTGGAAATTTGCATTGGCTAGGAAATGATGACAAAACTGAAAGGTTATTAACCTCTAGCTGGGGAACCTCTTCATCAACACAAGAGGAAGAACCCACTTATCACAATTGTCTTTCGGCCTTTGTATATTACGAATACACAGATAACAATGTAACTTTTACACCGCCGCCTAGCGGGTTGCGCCACATTAATTATTACGCTAATGGTATACATCACTGCAGTAAGAATTACGATGCCCCTAAGCAAATGCTTAGGTCCAATGCTGACATAAGAGCCAAACAAGATAATTGTAAGGTGGGAGATCAATTTTTGTGGTATGATATGCTCTGTGAAAGGGGTTCCGGTGTTGGTGAGCCATGTAGATACTATAAGTGGGCCTGTTTACAATGTAATAGAGTAACCTCGGACAAATGTAAAACGATTGGTCCGACACAGCTAGAAATAGAGTACTCATCTGCGTCGCCCGACGGCTCCGGGGGTACTGTCCCACTGAGGCCACATGACTGAGCACAATAGCTGAAAACTTAATTGAAAAGGGGACCTATTCAAAAAATAGGTCCTTTTTGTGGTATCATCTAGGTCTAAAGGCCCTGTTGAGAAGAAGTTAAATATTTTACGATATACGTGTTAGGAGGGAAAAATGAAAAAGAGTATTTTATTAATTGCATTGATCGGAATTGCTATTCCATCTTTCGCTCAAGCTACTTTTTACGAGGGTTTTTTTGGCTCGAGAATTAACCTGGTAGAGAGTGTACAGCGTGTCATTGCCCGTTCGCACCCTGAAAAAGTGGAATGGGTTCGTGCCGTTAGAAACGAAGAACGCAAAGCCAACGGAAACGGTCCGTTAGGAGTTTGTTTCTACGGATTTCCTACTCGCACTTTCAAGCAAGCTCCCGTAACAGAAAAGAAAGATTTATATAACCGGTTAATGGCTTCTTTCCAAAAATCATTGAAAGATAATCACACCCTCAGCCGTTATAGTTTTAAGGTGCCGAATCCGGCTCATTTAACAAATCTGTCCGCCGGGCAAATTAAATTCTTGACCAACTTTTTGGCACAACCCATGGAACGAAATCGTTTTCAATCCAGCTATACGCCAAAACTTTCTCATCCTAAAGCGGCTGAAACGGAATTGAAATTTCAAGTAGAAGGTAAAAACTTAACGCTACTTATTAACAGCCGTGACCGAGCGGTGTACCTGTTTGTTTCAACCCCCCGCCCGCAAGCACCGCAGCAAGCTCGTCCGGCACAAGCAAAGACGCCTGCGTCGGCCTCTAGGAATCTCCCCACGGGACGTATCGTGCATGGGAATCATCTCGTACCTTCTTTCTAAATCTTGAAAAAATAGAAAAGTAAAAATCCCCGAGTTTTCACTCGGGGATTTTTGTAATTACAAAAAACGCTTTAGCTGACCCAGGTACCCGGATAATTTCTTAGTCGGTAAGTACGCTGGGCATTGAAACATCGGTTTCTTCGTCCGCCTCTATCACTTGTGCGGATGATTCGCCGGAAGCATCTTCCTGCTCTTCATCCTGGATGGGCGTCAGCGGCATTTCTTCATACCCTTCATCCGGCACGGAGATTAATTCTTCCGCCTCCATATTGACCGGCGTAGCCGTTACCCGCTGAGACTGAACGGGCGTTTTTGCAGACGAAGCCGCCTTCTGCGTCTGCGTCGTATACGACTGGCTTGGATTCCACCACGCGGGCGGATTTCCAACACAAGCGGTTAAAAAACAACTCAAAAATAAAAAGCTAATTATTTTTTTCATCTCTTGTATTATACTTTATCTCTAAAAACTTTGACAGAGAGAACTTCCCCCCTTTTTTATTATACTAAAACGTAACCTGTCATAATATGATAGAATACCCACAAGTAAGGAGCGCTTCGTGAAAAAAATCACTGGACTAGGGATATTTTTGTTAGGCTTAGGAAGTTTCTTTCCCTTGGGCTTACACGCTCACTTGGCCCAAATGCCCGTCGAGGATCGCCTGGCAGAAGCCAGAGCGTTGTATTTTTCCTACAAACCTAAAGAAGCACTGGAAGCTTATCTTCAAATTTCTAAAGATACCCAACATAGGCAAGCCTTTTTAAACGCGGCATTCATCGCGCTGGAACAAAATAATCCTAAGCTGGCCGTGGACACAGCTGCCGCCGCTTATCGGCTTTACCCACAAGACCGCGAAATTATTGAAACCGCTGCAGGCGCTTATTTGGCCGACGGACAATATGCGACCGCCGAAAAATTACTCTCCCAGCTCCCGCCGAATCCCAAACGAGACGGTTTTTTGCATATCAATTTAGCCCGGGCTCAAATTGGATTAGGCGAAAATGAGCTGGCCAAATATAATTTGCGCATAGCCACACGAGGGCAAACCCATACCGCGTTAGCCAACTATCTGCTGGGGCGTCTGCTTGAAGATGAAAAAAAGTACGCAGAAGCGGTGGAACCTCTTAAACAAGCTTCCGTATATGACCATCAATTCATAGAAGCGAAAAAGCATTACGCCGCCGTCTTGGAAAAGACGGGCAATTACAACGAAGCCTACCGCCAATACCGCATGCTTTATTCTGCTGATAAAAAGGATGCTCAGGTCAACCAGGCTATTCAACGTTTGCGCGGTAAAATTACACGACCGGAAAAAGAACTTACCCAACAAAAAACCATGCGTGAACATACCCTCGTAAAACCGGTGATTCCCCCCGTAGCCAGTGCAATTAAAGAAATTAAAATTGGGCTTGGCGCACGCCAGAACGGCAAACCGGCCGACCGTAAAAAAGTGGAATTCATTCCCTCGCACGACTTCACGATTACCGGGGAAAACGGCCTTGTCCTGGCACGTGGAAAAGCAAAGGAAACGTGGCGCGTCGAACTGGTGGGCCGGACGGTCCAATTGGTTTCTCCCCAAGGCAAAAAAATATCTTTCCGTAATGCCGTAACCGTTACGCCGGTATCTCATACACAAGGAGAAGGCCACACGATTATCGTAAAACATATCTTGAGCGGCGCCGGTATGACGTGGGCCAGCCTGGATGATAAAGAATACCGCGGAAAGTTACGAATCGTACATAATACGAAGTTAAATACGTTAATTCCCATCAACATTGTAAACTTAGAAGAATATTTACAAGGGGTTATCTCCTCGGAAATGCCCACTTTATTCCCTATGGATGCGTTGCGGGCACAGGCTGTTCTGGCCCGTACGTATGCAACAAAACATTTTGGAAAACACCGCTCGTATGGTTACGATGTGTGCGATACCCAAAACTGCCAAGTATATGGAGGTGTCAGCGCAGAAAGCGAGCGCGCCAATGCGGCGGTAGAATCTACCATGGGTGAAGTGTTATACTATCAACAAAAACCCATTGAGGGTGTGTTTTCGGCGAACTGTGGCGGTATTACACAAAGCTCCAAAGATGCCGGTTGGAGTGAAACTCCCTACCTAAAGCCGGTATCGGATTATAAAGATTTTGATTTTGATGATTTGCAACCTTATCACTTTAAAGAACTGTTGCAATATCCGCATGATGCCTTTAGCCGTTATGATAAACACGTCAGCATGGCGGCATTCCGCTGGACACGCGTAGTGGATGAACCGGAACTGCGCGACGTGATTAAACGTCAGAAAAAAGACATTGGCAAAATCGTTGCGCTGATTCCGCAAAAACGGGGGCGCTCCGGATACGTCAGCAAATTATTAGTGAAAGGAACGAAAGGCGAAGTTGTTTTAAATAAAGAGAATGTAATCCGCAATAATTTAAGCTTGGGGATGCTGCGCAGCAGTTATTTTATTGTGGAGCCTCACTACGAAAAAAGGCAACTTAAATACTTTGTATTTTACGGCGGAGGCTGGGGGCACGGCGTAGGTTTTGACCAAACTGGGGCCGCCGGACGCGCCGAAGACGGGCAAGATTATAAAACAATCTTAAACCATTATTTCCCCTTAGCCGAGCTACAAGGCCCCACGCAACCGTAAAAGTATCGGCAAGCGCCAAAAATATTAATAAACTTCCCGGTCCATATCCAACAAGGCTTGGATACGTTTCTCAATGGGCGGGTGAGTGGATAATAAGCCGGATAATCCGGAAAACAGCCCCATCTTTCCCAACGGATTGGCGATACACATGGCCGCCATACTTTCCCGTTTATCCAATGCTTCCACGCGCGGATCCCCGGAAATTTTAGCCAAAGCACTGGCCAGGGCGCGCGGATTACGGGTTGTCAAAGCCGCCGTTGCATCCGCCTGGTATTCCCGTTGGCGCGAAACTGCCAAACGAATTAAAGGCGCCAGCAAATAACCGTATACTAAACAGACAATGCCCAATACCAGCCACAACAAGGTACCGTTTCCGCCTTTCGAACTGCGCGAGCGGCCGCCGGAAAGCGCCATCCGCAAGCAGCATTCGCCGGCAAATGTGAAGAAAGAAATCCCGGCAATAGTCAGTAACATTAAGCGAATATCGCGGTTTTCTACGTGGGCCAGTTCGTGGGCAATAACGCCTTCTAATTCCACGCGTTCCAATTTCTGCACAATTCCCTTTGTGAGTGCTACGGAAGCGTGTTGAGGATCGCGGCCTGTAGCAAAAGCATTTAGGGAATCATCATCCATGATATAAATCCGCGGCAACGGCAGACCACGCGTAATACATAAGTTTTCAACTAAGCGATAAATTTCGGGTTGGTCTTGCCGCGTAACGGCGATTGCGCCGGCGCCACTCATCAGCCATTTATCTCCTGCAAAAAAGGAGATTACCATCCAAATGATAGCCACCAGCCACGCTATCGGCGTTACTAAAAATAAGGAAAAAGCCATCTTCATCTGCGCGCAAGAAAGCGTCGTGCCATTGATATTGCCGCACGATTCGCCTCCCCCTCCTATCAAGAGAAAGAGGAGCGCAAAGCTAGCGCCGCACAATAGCGCAAATGCGAGTGGAAATAACAAAACAAGCAGCCAGGTGCGCCGCTTGTTTTGTGCAATATGTTCGTAAGTGGTAGCCACACTTACTCCGTTAGAACTGTACTTTTACAGGTTCTTTGGCTGCAGCATCCTGCTCGGCCAATTCGAAGAAATCGCGTTTTTCAAAATGGAACAATGCCGCAACCACGTTGCTGGGGAACAATTCCACTTTCGTATTCAGCGCCATTACATTCCCGTTGTAAAAACGGCGGGCGGCCTGCAATTTGTCTTCGGTATCGCGCAACTCGCGCTGAAGTTCCAAAAAGTTAGTATTGGCTTGCAATTGCGGATAATTTTCGCTTAATGCAAACAGCGATTTTAACGTACCGGAAAGCACATTTTCGCTGGCAGCCATTTCTTTCACGTTTGTTTTATTAACGCCCATGGCCATATTACGGGCCTGGATTACTTTTTCTAACGTTTGACTTTCGTGCGAAGCATAACCTTTCACAGTTTCTACCAAATTGGGGATTAAATCATAGCGGCGTTTCAATTGCACTTCAATATCACTCCAAGCCTCATTAACTCGGTTTTTGAGTACAATAAACCCGTTGTATACGATCACCGTATATACGGCACAAATCACTAACAAAAGTACAACAATCCACATTCCGGACATATTTTTATTCCTCCCAGGGGTTGCTCTTTTTTCCTATTTCTCAAAAGGGAACGCAACCCTACTTTTATTTTAATTTTCTTGACGAATTTTGTAAAGCATTTCTTACGTTGTTGCAAAAACGGAATGATAAAATACAAAAAACCCGGGAACTAAGCCCGGGTTCTTTTATAATAAAACATCCCTACTAATCGGTAAAGCAACCGCCGCTTTCTCCGACAGCAGTTGCACAACTGATATCAGAGACGTGACTAAAGCCCAGGTATTTACAATAACTTCCCGTGCATCGCCGTACTCCGTTACAAAATTCCAAGCTATACGGAAACTTCGCAGGATCTGAACGTTCTGCAACTACTGCCAGGGGGATTTTAGTGTTGCCACCGCAGGCAGCCGCCTCTCCGGCGAAGAGCAGATAATGGTAATTTTTCGTCCAAAATTCCGGGCCAATAGCATTTGCTCCCGTTTGGGTTGCAAATTTTACATCCAAATCCGCAAAATCCTGCGGCTCTGCTCTATTTGTCAGCCTATACAAACGCTTTGCCTCATAAATCTGCTGCAACGTTTGCCAAGCTTCTGCGGTACGCGCCTTTTCTGTTGCGCGTGTGTATTGCGGCAACCCGACCGAAGCCAAAATTCCTATGATCAGGACCACTACTAACATTTCCACCAAGGTGAAACCTTTATTTACTTTCATATTTACTCCTCTATTTTCCTTTTCTTTAAAATTTATTACAAAAATTAGTTCTCCACAAGCCATTCTTCCCTTTTTATTTTGCTAAAAAGTTACAGTGTACCCTCGCAGGCACCCAAATCAAAACAATACCCGGCTTCAACACAAGTGTACGTAGCCCAAATGTAAAGTCTGTTTAGGCTGCTACCCATATTCCAATCAGGATTTACTGTATACAACATTTCCTTTGTCTGATTCAACTCACAAGAAGCATTGCCTATTTCTCTCTTTGCACCATGTGGTACACTGGAAAGGCTACTCACACAGCTATTGCTAACATTCACACAGTCAAGCGCATTTGCATAGCAGCTCATACCTGCGGGGTCATTAATCGCTCTGTCGACGACATCCGTATTTACGTCACTAACCGAACCGGAAAGTTTGCTGTTCGAACAACTCATCTGAGCCCCCTTTTTTAATACCCATTCATGTTTAATACAACATGTTTTTTGGAACGCAGTGTCAGCAGCCTCAATGAGGGTAGCGTTTTGTGTTAAATAAGTCCCCGTATTACACCTTTTACCCTGCATCTCCCAAGCACTGCACTTTTTTCTCCCGCTCGTTTCCGAAGATTCCCCGAGCGTACATTCATAACCGCTTACCGAAGCCAAATTCCCACACATTAAGTACCAGCTACACACCGGGTTATCTTTCAAATTCAACCGGACCCAATGCATTTCTTGGACATCACACTCAGGAAAATCTTTCCCAAATAACTTTAAACCCTTTAATTTCATTTGTTTGGCCGACACTGAATCGGCATTCGTTAGTTCATTTACTCTCAAATTCCGGCCAAAAGAAACGTCCGTACCGGAACTCGTTCCCCC
>CAMZDW010000007.1 GCA_947305555.1 uncultured Elusimicrobium sp. | reverse complement strand
CATTCTCAGACGAGAGTGGGTATTTTTTTATCCTTTCTCGTCGGTGTTTTTTGAGTAAAATGAGCAAAATTACGCAAATCTTGTATATTGTTAGTGGACCCTTTTATGGTGTACAGTAAACGCTTTTATTTCTTAATTTCTCGTCGACAAAATCTAAATTATCCCCCCTTTTTCTACCAACTACATCCACGCCACTTAAATTCCCACGATTTTTTTACATACTATAATTATTACTTCTCGTCGAGGAACTATAAAAACTACTAAATTTTTTTGCCAAAACTATAAATATACTGGTCACAGTTTGGACACTATATCCGCATGGTTTTTCCGGTTGTCTTGTGTTTAAATTTCGCGCATTTATTGTGCCCTGCGCGCTTTTTGGTCACCGTAGAAACAATAAAAATCCCCCTACAGTTAAGTAAGGGGCAAACGAAATACAAATATAACTTGTATTTATTTAACTAATTTTTTGCCACTATTCCATGCTTGACCTACTTTTTCACCAATTTTGTAATAACCGCCTTGGAACTGGTCAAACACAAAAGCGTTTAATTTCGTAGGATCTACGGTACCCTTATCAGTTACCACCTTTTCATCTGCAAGTACATTGACAATTTTACCCACCACACGGAATCCATCCGGTTGGATTTCTGCGACTTCGCATTCCAACGTAAGCGGAAATTCCTCTACAATGGGGGCATCTACCCGTGTACTTTTAACCGCATGCAAACCTGATTTCTCAAATTTATCTTTGACAGTATTAGCAGAAACGATACCAAAATAGTCCGCCGCTTCCAAATGCTCCGTATCGGCGATACTAATTGTAAATGCCTTACGTGCTTTAATGTTGGCTACCGTTTTATGGCTTTCTTCTAAGTTAAGAGCTACTTTGTCATGGTCACAAATGCCACCCCACGCCATGTTCATCACGTCTACCGAACCATCCTCGTTATACGTGGCTATCAGCAGTACCGGCATAGGGAATAAAAATGGTTTTACACCAAGTTCTTTTTTCATATTTCCTCCATATAAAATCATTGTAGCAATTATGCGGCAAATCCGCTGTTATTATGCCAACCTACATACTTGTGGACACTATAACCTAAAAAAAAACCGCCCCTATTGCTAGGAGCGGCTGTCACGCTATTTATTGTTGAGAACAAATTCTGCGAAATCTTTAATTTTTGTTCCCTTGTGTTTGTGTTCCGGGTCAATCTTTTCAAAATAACAATTAGGAATATCGTTTGTTTTCAAATTTATCTCAATACAAGGCGTACACCCCAAATCGTGATTTAAAGGATGGTATTTACATTTGGTATTTTTACAGGTACAAAATTCTTTTGCGTTCATAATAGTTATTGTAACACATATTTGCTTGCAATACGCTTTTTGGTCACAGTAGAAGTAATAAAATAAAACCCCTCGGGCTTACGCCCGGGGTTTATTGTGAGCAGTAGTTATAAAAAATCCCGGCGGTTAAAAAACCGCCGGGTGTTCTAAAACTAAGAACGCTAGACTAAGCTAGGATCACGCAGCAGGTGCGGCACAGGCGCCGGTTGCACCGATGCTACCATCACTGCAGCAAGAAGCTTGGGCTTCTGTAAGTGCATCCAAACCGCAGAAGTCAGCGCACAAAGCTCTAGCTTCGTCATTGGCACCCGTACACAAGGTTCCGGTACCACCGTAGAAGCGCGTTAACGAATACGGATATTGCAATACGTTATTACCAGTGCGGGTAGCTACCGCGTTTCCGGTATTAAGGTCGGTACCATCCAATCTGATAATGAAACCATTACCATCACCGCATTTATCAACGTTAGCAGCAGGAGCAATCGCTGCTGCCTCACTTGCAGCAGGCTGGGTACCTTTCGTACAATAAGCGTTAATGGCACCAGCTTCTCTCGGAGCAACATCCAACGCTTGGAAAGATGCAGTGTAGTGGTTGATTTGCATGTATTTGCGTTGTTCAGACTGGGCAATATTACCGAGCAAGGTAACAGCTTCCGTCATGCGGGAGCGTTCCACCGCTCTGAAATATTGCGGCATGGCCATCGCGGCCAAGATACCGATGATGAGGACCACCACCAGTAATTCGATCAGGGTAAAACCCTTCTTATTATTCATAAAACCTCCTACAGTTTTATATATAAGTTAAGTTGCGTAACCTTTCGGTTACTCTTTTAGTGTACCACTAAAATTTTTAAAAATCAAGACCTATTTTTTATGGGCCCCGGGTTTATCGTCAAAATTCAGGCGTTCTTTTTCCACCACTAACGGGCGTTTGAGCACTTGCGTAAGAATAGCCCCAATGTATTCCCCCAAAATTCCCAAGAACAATAATTGCACCGAAGCAAAAAATAATACCGCCAGTAAAATGGGCGCTGTACCCATGGGGAATGAATTCCAGTACAACAATTTTAATACCAAGTACACACACCCCAACACAAAGCTAACCGCACTTAATGCAAAGCCGCCTAACGCCGCTAAACGTAGCGGTACTTTGGAATGATTGGTAAACCCAATCATGGCGTTATCATATAAGGTATAAAAATTATTTTTGGTTAGCCCGCACTTGCGCGACGGCTGCTCAAACGGCACAAGCACTTTGGGGTATCCCAGCTCGCACACCAGGCCTCTCACATACGGGTATGGGTCTTCCAAGCGGCGCATTTGATCTATCACTTCTTTATCAAATAAACCAAACCCCGTGCAGTTGGGTACCAGTTCGGCCCCGGTATCGTTTACTAAATTAAGCAAGTAATAATATAACTTGCGCATAAATCTTAGTAAAAAACCATCCCGGCTATGCACCTTTTGGGCCAACACTACTTTGTAGCCGGCTTGCCACTGTTTGATAAATTCACTAATCAAAGCGGGAGGATCTTGCAAATCGGAGGCCATATAAATAACGGCATCCCCCGTGCCTTGCAGCATCCCATAATAGGGACTGCGAATATGCCCAAAATTGCGTACATTGACGATTACCTTTATATGTTTATCCTGCGTAGCCAGTTGGCGCAGTTTAGCCAGCGTGCCATCGGTGGAAGCATTATCCAAAATAATTTGTTCGTAATCGTACTGGTCCGCCCAGGCGCTCATTTGCTCTTGGACCTGCTTGCACAATAATTCTACGTTTCCTTCCTCATTATATGCGCTGGAAACAATGGAAATTTTTTTCTTCATTTTTTATCTTCCCCTTGAGCTCCCTCTGCTGAATCATTCCGTTTTAAGTAACGTGCGGTATACAAACATGTATCCCCCGCAAATGCAACCGCTCTGGAATCCGGCTCTGCACGCAACCGGCTCATCACATCTAAAATATATACTCGGGAACACAATATAATTAAAATCGGCACCTTCGGCTCGCTGTTCCACGCCAGCGATACATTCTCTTCATTTAACGGAATCAATTCCAACTCTTGACCGGGATGTTGATAATACGATAACATCTCTTCCACCGCACGAGGAGGATAGGTCAGATGTACACTATCCAGCAAGACCCGAGTAATGTGATTCTTTTCCAAATAACGAAAGGCGTTATTCATCCCCATATACTCAGGCGGACGGCTGTATACCGTCTCTATCCCCAAGTGAAACCAAAACGCCAACAACGTCGGCACTAATAAAATAAATATTTTATGCCGAGCTTGCAAATGATAAAATATCCCCGCCAGTAAAATGAGAATAGAAGGCAAAACAGGTAAAAAATAACGGTCCATCCATAAATTAAACCAAGAAGAAACTACCGCCAACACCGCACATAATAAAATTACTTGAGCCAACGGGAGCATAATATCTGCCTGCCTAAATATTCGGCTTTTGTAGGTAAATCCTAACGAAACAGCCGCCACCACCGCTACCCACAATAACCCGGCAACAAGTTTTGGATACCCTAACAAAAAAACAATAATTGTCCAGGAGGATGCTAAAAAAGGCGTTTGATACCACCAGGAACCCATGTCCCCCTCTGCCAAAAGAGAGCCCCCCTTCATCAAGGCAACTACATGAATAGGCCAAGCAATCCAAAGTAAAAAAACAAGGGCCGTTCCCCAAAAACTCCACGCACGCCCACGACGATAATAACAGGCATACAAAAACACAACCAATGCCGCAATAAAAAATACTGCTGCACAAAAATAATGACTGTACGCCCCTAATAAACCGGTCCCCAAAAAACTGAGCCATAAGAAAACAGAAGGACGCGTGGCCTGTTCAAAATGATCTATAATTCGCAACGCTAATAAGGTAAAACTTGTTGCCAACAACACAGAAAGCGAATAGGAACGCATGTTGGAACCGTAAGCCACCAAAATAAAACTACCGCTCATAAGTACTACGAAAAAGAAGCGTTTAAGCAGTGGCCAACTTTTGGGCGCCAGCACTCCCCCCGCAATAACGGCTAAGGCACCTAAAATAGCGCTGAATAAATGTCCATAAAAAGGCGTGGGCGGAAAAAAATGATTCCAACCATAAAAGAGTATATTAAAGAGAGGTAAGTTTACATCACGCAGTAGCATGTCGTGCCAAATAACCGAAAACGGAAGCGTGGGTAAGGCTGTAGCGATGGAGTAGAGTTCATCATATTGTAGACCCACATCCAATCGATAAAAACGAGCCATAAACATGTGTATACCCAGTACCGTGCAAACCAGAACCGAGGCCACCGTTAAGATGCGAGAAATTTTCATGCTACTTCTCTCCTACAAAAAACCGGGGCAAAGATCAAACTTCATCTCCGCCCCTTGCTATAAAATAGAATCCCGGTTACAGGCCTTCACGGGGGTCCCCGGGTAATTTATCCAAGCTATCTACCCCCATAAAATCAGTACATAGCGTAACGCTATCCGCATGATCCGGATTGGGAACACAAATCGCGAGTGTATCATCAAATGAACGGACGAATGTATAATCGTATCCCCCCCAGCCAATACGTTCTGCCACGAGAAACCAATGGTCGCCTTCTTTCTGGTCAAAATATACTTTATAACTAGGCCAAAACTTTTGCGACAAAAAACCACCGCGCGTGTAGAATTCGGTACGGTCTGCATTAAAATAATCGTTATCTGTACCGGGAGGCGAAACACGAAACGGTGCCGCATCCAAATTATGCCAATATCTGGTGAAATGGTGTTTCGTTAACTTATAACGCTCCTGCGAGGCGCGTTCCGTCCCTAGTAACACCAGCATGTCCATGATGCGCGAGCGTTCAATGGCACGACTGTAGTAGGGATAAGCCATTGCCGCAAGTATCCCAATAATCAGCACAACCACCAATAATTCTAGTAACGTGTAACCGCGTTTATTTTTTATGCTTTTCATAAAAGCATCATCCTTTTTTTATTGTACAAAAACTTCTACAAACTCACAAATGCACCTATTCCTTCCATCACCATATCCACCGACATCAGCACCAGAATCATTCCCGTAAGTCGTTCAATGGCCGCTAAACCTCGCTTCCCCAACAATTTGCTAAGCGGAAATGAAGACATCAAAATAATGGAGTTAATAAGCGAGGCCATCAATACGGCTGCCAATGTAACCCATTTATTGGACTGCTGCGCCGAGGTAATCATCACCATCGACAGGGCCGCCGGGCCTGCCACAAGCGGAATCGCTAACGGCACAATAAACGGTTCATCCTCTTTGGGGTCGTTCTTGGGTTCCTCCTCTGTACTAAATACTAAAGGAATCGAAATCATAAATAAAATAATTCCCCCGGCAATGCTAAGTGAATACTCGTGTATACCAAACGCATTCAAAAACCATTTCCCCGCAAATAAAAAACCTACCATAATAACGAGCGCAATTAATAATTCGCGAATTAATACCGTCTTGCGTCTCTCCGGAGCTACCTTCTTAAGTGCTGCAATAAAAAGCGGAATATTTCCAAAACCATCCATTACTAACGCCAATGTAATAACCGAAGAAATAAAAGAATCCATAAAATTACTCCCGAGGATTAAAAGCCAACACTCCCCTTATAGTTAGTATAGCAAAAAATAACTTATAAACAAGTAGGAATCTAAACTTTTTTTTAGTTAATTATTTTTTTACACTTTCCCCTCAATTTAGTATGATAGTACATATGTTTAACGTCGGTAAAAATAATGTCCTTAATATTATTAAGTGGTTTGTACTAGCTACTTTTGTGGGAGTAGTGGTGGGCGTGTTGGATGCTGTTTTCTTGAAAACATTGGAAAAATCCCTCGCCCTACGCAACCAAATTCCCTTGTTTTATTTGGGGCTCCCGCTGGCTTTGTACGTAGTGGCGCTTTTATCACGAAAAGCAGCGCCTAAACATAAAGATTTTTCCACCGATGCAGTCATTCACAAGATTAACTTGTATCAACCGATCTCTTTTATTTCTATTGTTAAGGGATTTTTTCTCCCCATTGTAACGATGGTTACCGGTGGTTCAGCCGGGAAAGAAGCCCCTTGCGCGGACGTCGGGGCCGGAATTTCTTCTCTGCTTTCCCGCGTATTTCACATGGATTTGGAAGACCAGCGCAAAATGATGATTTGCGGCGTAAGTGCCGGGTTTGCCGGGGTGTTTGGGGTGCCGATATCCGGTGCGTTGTTCGGACTGGAAGTTTTGTGGGTGGGGCATATTTTTTATGAAGTGATGTTCCCAGCACTCGTAGCAGGAATTACCGCTTTTCAAATTACCAGTTACCTGGGCGTAAACTATATCTATCATCCTCTTCATTTCGTACCTGTGTTTTCGGAACAATTTTTCTTAAAAGTAATTATCGCCGGTATGTTCTTTGGATTAATTTCTTTGCTATTTATTGAAATTTCCAAATTTACACGCGTGGTATTTCGTTACTTAAACCAAAAATTAACGCTCTTTGGTTCTTGTTTTGTTGGAGGGCTTCTATTAATTACCATCGCGGCGGTGACCTCTCCTCTCTACTTGGGGCTGGGAATGCCGGGCATTGAAGGAGCTTTGAGTGGTCAACCTTTACAATCTCCTTTCGGCTTTTTGTATAAGATATTAACCACCTCCATCACTTTTGCTGCCGGAGGAATTGGCGGAATTGTGACGCCTATTTTCTTCGTGGGCTCCCAAGCGGGTTCCATGCTTTCTGACTTTTTAGCCGTAGACCCGGCCACCCTAGCAGCCCTGGGACTTGTGGCCGTACTTGCCGGAGCGGCTAATACCCCTCTGGCAGCCAGCATTATGGCTATTGAACTTTTTGGGCCGGCCATTGCTCCATATGCCACCGTCGCTTGTGTTATCAGCTTTTTAATTACCGGGCAACAAAGTGTCTATCCGAGCCAACGCATTTCGTGGGACAGCGGAAAAACCCCGGATGAACATCCGGCCGTTCCCATTAATTACGGACGCCGGGCCACGGATCGCCAAGTTCTGGTACGTACGCGCAAAACTGCTTTCAAAAAAGCCTTTAAGGAACTGACCAAACATTTGGTTTTTCCTAACTCTACGGACAAAAAATAAAGCCGGAGAAAATCTCCGGCTTTTTTCTGCTTATCAAATTATCTATTCACTAAAACATGCTCCGCCGCTAATACAACCCGTTGCAGAAATAGTGTTTCCCAATATCATTTTACACCAATCGGTAGTTTCCTCATAACCATTCGCGCACATTTTTTTCCCGTTCTTGAAACTTAAGGTATAGTAAAATTTGCTGTCGCCATACCAATTTTGATTTGTGTGAGGAAGACGAACCGCCATTGCCGGTTCTGCTGTGTTGGCGGCAGGTATCCAATGGCCACCAATTCCATAACCAAAATCTTTGGTTATAAATCCTGAGGTTACAATATCCCCTGAATGAGTAGTCACATTATCAAAACCGATATCCAGATCGTCTAAGTTATAGAGAACTCCGGACGTATCTTCCTCCAAATTCTTACGTTTTTCTGCCTCATTGATGGCTTGAAGCATCACCCACGCTTCGGCCGCGCGGCTTTTTTCTACCGCTTTTTGATATTGTGGCAAAGCAACACTGGCTAAAATGCCAATAATTAAAACTACAACTAATAACTCAATTAACGTGAAACCACTTATTGCTGTTAATTCGCGATTTTTTTTCATTTTTTACACCCCTCTTGTATAATCTTACAAACCAGATTATATTGTATCAAAAAAACCAAATCTGAGCCTTTTTTTCGGAATCAAAAGAAAATTAATAAATCAAAACAGAGGGATATGATATTCTTGGGCCAAGGCGTTATAGCGTTCAATTACTTGCCGGACATAATCCCTTTTTTCCAAATAATTCCCAGGGAAGAACCCTCCCTTAAACCCGGCAATAATCAAATCTTTGAACTGTTTCGGTGTTAAATCCACATGGCGCACCAAAAGTTCCAATTCTTTGGTAAGGGTCGTATTGGAAACGAGTCGATTGTCCGTGCAGATGCTCACCGGTAAACCGCGGCGAATCATTTCACGTATCGGGTGATGTTGGACGGATTTAATTTCCGGCAGTGTTTGTAAATTACTGGTTAAACAAACTTCAATCCCAATTCGTCCGCTCGCAATATAATCCGCCAAAGCATCCACAAATTCTTGTTTATTGATTTTTCGGTTTTTAATCAGATGTGCAGAAAATAAATGCGTGCCATGTCCAATACGATTAGCGTGGCAATCGGTTAATGCTTGGAAAATAGATTCTGGCCCATAAGCCTCGCCCGAATGAACAGTCTTTCGTAAAAAATTTTTATGTATGTATTGAAAAGCTTCAATATGGTCTGCCGCCGGATAACCAGCCTCTTCGCCAGCCAGGTCAAACCCCACGATAGGCACACCTTCTTCCTTAACGAGCTTTACAATTAATTTTGCTAGTTCCAACGAAGCAACCGCCGAAATTTCACGCTTACGGGAATTGGCCAATGCTTTACATAATAAGGAATAATAGTGAGAGGTATTTTGGTTAAAACTTCGCAACGCACACGCAATAATTCCACAATAAAAAGGTAAATCTTCTTTATTTTTAACAGCAACAGACTGATTATGTTCTTTTTGTGCCCGTTGCAATCCGCGGGCAAGTGCGCGGCAGGCTTCCGCGGCAGACAACGTTTCATTCGCATAACGCTGAGGTGCAAAACGCACTTCCAAGTACCGGACTCCGTCTGCCAAAACATCTTGCGCTAATTCGTAAGCAGCCCGTTCAATATTTTCTGCCCGTTGCAAAACAGCTTCCGTATACTGAAAACAAGCTAAATACTCCACCAGTGATTTATATTTATCCTTAAAGACTAACCGATGCAAACCTTTTTCTGTATAAGAAGGTAACTCTACTCCTTCTTTTTGGGCTAGTTCAATAAGAGTAGCAAGACGCAACGACCCTCCTAAGTGAACATGCAAGTCCGCTTTAGGAATTCGACGCAAAAATTCTATAGGAATTTTTTTCATTATTTTTTCGTTACTTCTTGTCCCTTAGGCGTGTCTTTCACTTGGTACCCGGCTTGGGCAATGGCTTGACGCAATTCATCGGATTTTTTCCAATCTTTCGCAGCACGAGCTTGAGCTCGTTCATCCACCAGTGCTTGAATTTCCGCTGGCAGAACTACCGCCGTTTCCGGAGCCGGTTCGCTAAATAAATCCAAAGCGAGTATCGTATCTGCAAATTGTAAAAAATCCAATTTTTCAGAGGCCGATAATTGGTTATTTCTTACCACTTCCCAAGTAATAGCCAATGCTTTGGGTGCATTCAAATCGTCTTCCATCGCAGCGGTAAATTTTTTCTTCCATTCGCTGGAAGCGGCCGTTTCTTTTGCGCCGGATGCTTCCCGTTTGATTTGGCAGGATAACGCACGTAAGTTTTTTAAACTTTTCGTGGCGCCGTCCATACTTTCATAGGAAAATTCCAACTGCGTGCGGTAGTGGGCGCTTAAACATAAATAACGATAGGCAAGCGGTTCATATCCTTTTTCTTTAAGTACATCTACCGTCACAAAAGTACCGCCTGACTTCGACATTTTTCCCGAACGTAAAATCAAAAATTCACCATGCACCCAATAATTCACATACTTTTGGCCGGTTGCAGCTTCACTTTGAGCAATTTCGTTGGTATGGTGAATGGTAACGTGATCAATCCCTCCGCAATGGATATCTAACGTATGGCCCAAATACTTCATAGCCATCGCTGAGCATTCAATGTGCCAACCCGGAAATCCGATCCCCCACGGGCTGTCCCATTCCATCTGGCGCTTTTTATCCTTAGGAGAGAACTTCCACAAAGCAAAATCGGTCGGGTTGCGTTTTTCATCACTCATTTCTACCCGGGCCCCGCCCTGCAAACCGCGAATACGTGCATGACCTACTAGTGCATCATAGTGATCAAATTTGGATGTATCGTAATAAATTCCGTCACTGGTCCGATAGGTGTACCCTTTTTCCTCCAATGTTTTAACCAGTGCAATCATCTCGGGAATATGTGCTGTAGCACGGCTGATGATCGTGGGCCGAGTACAATGCAAGGCATCATAATCCTGCCAAAATTTTTCTTCGTAAAATTTAGCAATTTCCCATGCTGTTTTCCCTTCCCGGGCAGCACCCAGTTCCATTTTATCTTCGCCGTCATCTGCATCAGATACCAAATGCCCCACATCCGTTACATTCATCACGTGAGTAAGCGGATAATGTAAACGAATGGTACGCGAAAGCAAATCTTCAAAAATATATGTACGTAAGTTGCCGATATGGGCGAAATTGTACACAGTCGGACCGCAACAATACATCGTTACATTCTGCGCATTTTGCGGAGTAAATTCATCTTTATGATGGGTGGCAGTATTATAAAGCTTCATCATCATTATTTGGCCTCTTGCATAAGCTGTATATAACGGGTTCGGATTGAATTAAAAAATTGCGTACAAGCAGATTGCCCTACTTGATTTGCTGAATTCTCACTCATACGACAGTACACTTGCACCTCAGAAAGAGGATTCACTGCACCCACACTACTAAGCGAATAGGTAAATCCACTAGGGCGGTATGTACGAAGAGTTTGGGAATAAGCAGATTCCACCGCTTTCATTAAAGCCGTCATTTCTTGACGGGAAGCCTGTTCTCCCAGCTTAAACTTGCGAGTAGCCACGGTAGCAACTACATCTCCATAATTCCGATACGAACTAGTTAAATTTTCAGAAGTAAAATCTTCATCTTCTCCCAGAGTCTCTTCCTCCACAGCGGGCGTACTTTCTTCGGGCGGAACGAAATTATTATTCATAGGAACCGGCGAAGTAAATTCGTAATAAGCTTCCCGGTAGGGATAGCGCGAATAATCAATTCCCTGTGTTACTTTTTTATTTGAATTTCCAGCACAGGCACTGACCAGAAGGACAAATCCTAAAAATAACCAATGATATTTTTTCATAATTCTCCTACTCACTAATTTTTACCGTAGCAACCGCATGACACATCGCAGCTTCTCCGCGGCCAATTTCACCCACATGTTCGTGGCTTTTCGACTTAAAACTAATATTTTCTAGTGGAATCTCAAAAATGGAAGCCAAGCTAGCACGTACTTTTTCGTAATGCGGTTTAATTTTGGGTTCCTGCGTAATGAGGGTTGCATCCAGATGTACAATCTCCGCTTGATGGCTACGCACTACCTCCAGCACTTTTTTTGCAATTGTAACACTGGAAATGCCTTTGATACTTTCATCTGTCGGAGGAAAGAAAATACCAATTTCTCCGGCACAAAGTGCCCCTAAAATAGCATCACACAGCGCATGAAGCACCAGGTCCCCATCGCTATGGCCCAAAAAACCTTTGGTGTGTGGAATTTCTATTCCTCCCACGATAAATTTGCGCCCGGCTTCCAGCCGGTGCAAATCAAAACCAAAACCCGTACGAAGCATAGTTTGACGATTCAAAAGAGCCTCCGCAAAAATTAAATCTTCTGGTGTGGTAATTTTATTATTTTTATAGTCCGAAGGAACCAAACGAACTTGCACACCTGTTTTTTCCACTAATTGTGATTCATCCGTAGCATCCGTTTCGTGGCCGTATTTTTCCAAAGCTGATTCCAATATTTCCCGACGATAGGCTTGCGGCGTTTGCGCCGCCCATAAAGAAGAACGATCCAACGTTTGGGAAACAAAACCATCTTTTCCAACTTTCGTTGTGTCTTTTACCGGTACCGCTAAAACAGCCGCGCCGTATGCTTGGGCGGCTTGCAAGCAGTCGGCAATTCGGACGGGATTTACTAAAGGACGCGCTCCATCATGCACCGCAACTACTGCAGCAGATGACGAAGTTTTATAGAAACCATTTTTAACAGATTCCAATCGTGTGCTTCCTGGGTCTACGAAAATTAATCCTGAAAAGTAGGTATTTAATACGGCACGATTTTCGGGTGGAGTGACCACAATAATCTCGCCGATTTGTGGGACCTTTTTGAAAGCTTCAATCGTGTGAACTAGCGCTGGTTTTCCCCCTAGCGGCAACATTTGCTTTGGACGGCCCATACGACTTCCGCTACCGCCTGCCACAATTACCGCTGAAGCAAAAAAACCCTGAGTTGATTTCATAAGTTATTTAATTTTGGCAAAAATCATCCGTCCGGAAGAAGTTTGCAAAATAGAATAAACCGAAACTTCCGCCCGCTTGCCAATATGTTTACGTCCTTCTTCAACAACGACCATGGTTCCATCATCCAGGTATCCGATTCCCTGTTCTTTCTCTTTTCCATCTTTCATGATGAACAAGGACATGGTTTCCCCGGGCAACACCACTGGTTTAAGAGCTGTAGCCAAATCCGCTACATTTAAGGCAATGACATTTTTAAGCAAAGCAGCTTTGCTAATATTAAAATCCAACGTCACAATTTCAGCATCTAAATTTTTAGCAAGCGCTACTGTTTTTTCTTCCAGCGTAGCGCCTTTTGGATTCTTGTTAGTAATCCGGGTCGTGATTTCTTTTAACTCCTGCAGCCGAGTGGCCACGTCCAATCCTCGGCGGCCTTTCGCACGTTCCAAGGGATCTTTGGAAGCCACCATTTTGTTCAGTTCGTCCAACACAAATACTGGCAGCACAATAACTCCGGAAAGGAAATTAATCTCGCACAAGTCAATGATGCGCCCATCCATTAGAGCAGATAAATCCGCCACTTTTAGGTGGTGTCCCGTATAAGAAAGGCCTTCCAAATCACGCGCTTTAAATACGCAGGCAAGTACCCCGAAAACAATCAATAGAATTTCCGCTTTAAAGGCGTGCACATTCCACCAAGAAACATCCGCCGGGAAAAAATTGTGTATTCCGTAATCAAATAACACAAAAAGCACATAGCCTAAAATAAGGCCCGTGCAAGCAATCATAATTTTGATTAGGCGTAAGCGTTTAAATAACACTTCGCCGGCTACAACAATCGCCCCACAAAGAAGACCTCCTAAAAAAGTCATCCAGTCTGGTTTGATAAAATTGTAGGTAAGAAATGGAAAAGCTGCTAACGTAGCAATACGAAAAATCCAAATCGGCATTTATCCTCCAAAAAATTACGGGGCGCACCCCTAGATATACTATTATATTTTAGCACTTTTTGATTATATGGAGGAATTTTTTTTAGAACGCGTGCGGTATAAGAACCCACTTATAGGGAGCAAACCTTCTCTCTAACGAATGACACTCCCCGAGCTCACGCTCGGGGTTTCTTTTGCTCCAAAATCTCAGCTCCGCTTGATTTTGCCCGCTACTAACTACCCAAAAAACAAAGTTTTCTAGTAGCGGGTTCGCACGCTCCACCCCTCGAACTAACGTTCGGGGTACTTGCGAGCAGTACTAAAAGATAAATTTACAATACGAGGTTCTTGTTGGTATATATTCCAAAACATTTCCCAATCATCTTTCGACAGAGCGACAAAAACTTTACTTTGCACATCCGCAGCAACCAATCTATTAGCAAGTTCTGTGTTTATAGTTGCTTCTATCTGAGCAAAGCAAAACAATGGGATAGGATAAATAAAGCAAAAATAAGAAATCCGGCTCTCACTATCGGCTGTTTCTTCATAAAAATTTCCTTTAGTGAGCATGTAAGAAAATAACTTTTCATTTTAGGGTATCAATCCCTTGAATTTTATTAGCACCTTATTCTTACGGTTATCTTAACTTCATCGTCAAATCGTTCAGGTCGGCTAGTTCAAGTAGTGTCATTTCTTTAAGTTTTTGTTTTTCGGTCTTAGTGACAACAGCCCCATAGGCTTTCTTAAATCCAAGGCGTTGGGCTTCATCCAACCGACGGTCTACAAGTGGAACTTTAGCTACTTGACCCAAAATGCCCACTTCGGCCATAAATAGACTATCATGCGGCAAAGCAATATCTTTGCACGAACTAATCACCGCCGCGCAAACAGCCAAATCAAGTGCTGGGTCTTTCAGTTTTACGCCCCCGGCCAAACTGACAAAAATATCTTTATTGTCTAGCGGCAAACCAATGTGTTTTTCCAGCGCCGCAAAAAGCATTAAACAGCGGTTCAAATCAATCCCCGTAGCCACACGACGCGGAAACGGATAACGCGTGGGAGAAACGAGCGCTTGTACTTCGGTTAAAATCGGCCGGGAACCTTCTAACGCGAGCGAATAAGCACGCCCTTTCAGTGCACTTTGACGCGAAGTTTGGGCAAAATATTCGCTGGCATTTTCTACTGATTCTAACCCCTTTCCCGTCATTTTAAAAAGACCAATTTCTCCCGTAGAACCAAAACGATTTTTATGCGGGCGTAGTAGCCGGAGCACATTGTCTTTTTCCGTATCAAAATACAACACACAGTCCACCATATGCTCTAAAATTTTCGGCCCAGCCAACTCTCCATCCTTAGTCACGTGTCCTAAAACGAACGTAATAATTCCTTTGGGCTTACACAATCGTACTAGTTCGCTGGTGCACTCTCGCACCTGGGCCACCGTTCCGGCTGAGGAGGTAAATTCCGGGTGATATACCGTTTGAATGGAGTCCAAAATCAACACTTCGGGTTTGATATTTTCTACCGCTTCCACTACTTTTTGAATATCCGTTTCACACAGCAAATAAATATTATCACCGTTGACACCCAACCGTTGCGCACGGCCGGAGATTTGGCCGGTGCTTTCTTCCCCGGAAATATAAAGCACTTTGAATTGCTTAGAAAGCTCGGCTGCTACTTGTAGCATGAGGGTGGATTTGCCAATACCGGGCGCGCCGGCCAAAAGCGTCAGTTGCCCTTTGACAAGGCCTCCCCCCAACAAGCGATCAAATTCGGTAAGATGAGTTTGGATACGGGCTTCATGCACCGCTTTACTTTCTGACAATTTTACTACTTCCGAAGAAAAATCCGTAAAGCTGCGCGTGCGGGCAGGTGCTTTTTTACTTTCCTGTTGCTTGACTTCTTCCACCAAGCTATTCCACTCCCCACAATCGGGGCACTTACCAGCCCATTTAGGAGCTTCAAACCCGCACTTTTGGCACACGAAAACCGTTTTAAATTTCATAATTATCTAGAACCTGCCACCGCCGCTAAACCGAAGAATGACGTAATATCCTCGTCGTTAAACGACACGTTTGCCTTCACCGCGAAATCATTCGTTTCTAATGCGTCACGTGCCCACGCGCCTACAGAGAAATACCGGTTAAAGCGGAAATCTACCCCATAACTGAGGTTTGGTTTATTGAAGTAATGGCCATTAATGGTACGGTCACGTCCCCAGTCATAAAATTCCCCGGTAAATGTAAAGCGGTTGAAGAATTCTTGATCGTGGAAAGGCTTTAATTCCAAAGCCACCCCACCACCACCGCGAATTAACCCGGCCGAGAATTTTGCCCAGTCGTTATACAACCCAAAACGCACGTCAAATTTGTTCTTTTCTAAATAATCTTTGTCATGCAAGCGGTCCTCTTCATTGCCCAAGTTTGCCATCCCTACGCGGTAGAATGTGTAACCGCTAGATGGGAAAATTTCAAGCGCCAAATCGCTAGAAGTTAAGTGATCCTCGGGCATATAGAAGAAGTCGTAATCCCAATATACGTGGAAGCGACTCATTTTGCCTACAAATGTTTTTACTTCAGCCATGGTACTTTTCAAGTCACTCACACTTTCTTTCACGTCCTCTTTCATTTCCGGGTCTTTTAATAATCCGCCAATGACGCCTTCCCCATTTTCTAAGCCTTCCAGAAGCGAATCCGCCCTAGCCATTAATTCGTTTAACCGCGCGCTGGCAACATCCAAATTTTGCATGGTGCGCGTCATGTAGGGACGCATGGTTGCTACCATTTGGTTTAAATTGGTAGAAAGTTGACGCACTTGGGTCATCGTATCATTTAATCGGTCGCCAAACGCACCTTGGTTATTAACGCTGTCTACAAAACCCTTGATACTCGCCATGGTTTGTGTAATCATCACATCCATCGGGATTTCGTCCGTACCTAAAATATAATCACCGGCTTTATAGGCACTTTCGCCCGAAGGTCCTTGTACCACACGCAAGTATTTTGTACCGATAATCCCCGTCATCACAACAGAAAATTGTGCCCCATGGCGAATTTCTTGCCCTTTATTGATCTCGGCCACAACGATTACGTCGCCTTCTTCAATTTTAATTTGCTTTACTTTACCAATTTCCACACCGGAAAGTTTTACCGGCGCTTTAACGGGCAAGCCCGAAACGTCTTGAAATTTGACGTTCAAGTCATACGTGCGCGTAACGGAAATTCCGCCTAAAAAATAAAGCGAATATCCAAAAATGCATAATCCTAATATCGCAAAAATACCTAATTTTATTTCTGGTTTCATGTATTTCCCCTTACTTATTCTTTCATCAGTTTCATTTGAATCGGCCCGTGACTCGAACCGCTGACAAACTGCTTTACGTACGGATTATCCGTTTTCCTAAATTCTTCGGGCGTACCGTGAAGCAAAATTTTTCCTTCATATAAAAATGCGATATAGTCGGCAATTTTAAAAGCCGAGTGCATATCGTGCGTGATGACTACGGAAGTCACTTTCAGTTTTTCTTTCAAATCTAAAATTAAATCACTAATAATGTCGGACATAATCGGGTCCAACCCGGTGGTTGGCTCGTCGTACAAAATAACTTTAGGGTTCACCGCCAACACCCGCGCCAGCGATACACGTTTTTTCATCCCGCCGGAAAGTTCACTTGGATTTAACTTTGCAACGTCTTCCTGCAAACCCACCAACGCTAATTTTTCTTTAATGATACGCGGATATTCGCTCTCCGGAATGCGGGTTAAATATTTAAGCCCAAACGACACATTTTCCCCAACCGTCATGGAGTCAAATAGAGCCCCTTCCTGAAACAAGTATCCAAAGTGACGGCGAATAGCCGCTAAACGGATTTCATTTTGTAAATGTGTAATATCTTTGCCATCTACCAAAATATGGCCGGAAGTCGGTTCTTCCAAACGAATTAAGCACTTAATAAGCGTACTTTTCCCGCAGCCGGACCCCCCTAAAATACACGTCACTTTACCTTCGGGAATCTGTAAATTAATACCCTTTAACACTTCTTTTTCACCAAAGTTTTTATGAAGGTTTTTAATCTCTATCATCTTAAATCCCCAAAGCGGTCAAAATAGCTGTTAAGAAGTAATCCAGCACCAAAATAAGCACAATGGTAGTAACCACAGCCCCGGTAGTAGATTTCCCTACCCCTTCGGCACCGCCGCGCGTGCTAATTCCTTTGTAACAACAAACCGTTCCAATCATAAATGCAAAGATAAACGATTTAATAAATCCATGGAGAAAATCGGCCACATCCATAAAGGTGGTGATATCCGTCATGTAGATTTCGCCGGGAACTCCCAACGCATATACGGCCACCAAATAGCCGCCAATAATACCAAATACGTTGGAAAAAAGCGTCAAGATTGGTATGGTAAGAACAAACCCGAACATACGCGGAATTACCAAGTACCGGATGGGGTTAGTGCCTAATGTGTAAAGAGCATCAATCTGTTCGGTAACTGCCATCGTACCGATCTGTGCCGTAACCGCTGCTCCCGCCCGGCCGGAAACAACCACCCCAGTCAGTACCGGGCCTAGTTCACGAATTAATGAGAACGCCACAATCGTTCCCACAAAAATCGGATCGCCAAAAATGCTGTTAATGGTATTACCTGCTTGTAGTGCAAGCACCATTCCGGTAAATAGACTGGTTAAGGCGGTAACCCCAAACGAATTTACCCCTATAGCCACGCCTTGATTCATAGCTTGATGAAATTCGAATTTAGAGCGAAAGAGCCAGAAGAATGAAGAGCGAATCATTTCAGTCGCTTCACCCACCTGCGCTAACAGCCCTGCCACATATTTACCTATTCGCTTTATCATTCTTTATAAATCCTCGGTACGCGCGGCATTAGAAGGGTGCAAAGCTCATAATCAATCGTGCCTGCCTTCCGGGCTACCTCCGCTAGCGTAATTTCATCCGTCCCTTGTTTACCAACGACGATTACTTCGTCTCCTACGGCAGCCCCCGGAACGTTCGTAATGTCTATCATCAACATATCCATCGTTACATTCCCTAATACCCGGCACCGTTTTCCGCGCACCAGCACTTCCCCTTTATTAGAAAGCGCCCGTAAATATCCATCCCCATATCCTAACGGAAGTGTAGCTACCTTCATGGGAGCCGGAGCTATAAAACTACGCCCATAACTGATGCTTCCCCCTGCCGGAACATCCTTTACATACACAATCCGGGTTTTCAAAGAAAGAATTGGTTCATATCCTTTTTCTAGCCCATACGCGCTATGACCGGGCCGAACCATATCATAATGCACATCGGGCCGAGCCTCAATAGCCGTACTCGCCGCCACATGACAATGATTGATGCGAATTCCTTGCAACTGCACGTGCGTCAACGTGTCACGGTAATAGCCAATTTGCTCTTCGGTAAAAGCTGCGTCACTATCCACGCTGGATAAATGGGTATAAAGTCCATCCAAGACTATGTGAGGATTTTGGGCTAAAGTTTCAATTACCCCCACCACTTTACCGCGGCGTGTGCCGATACGCCCCATCCCCGTATCTTGTTTCACATGGCAAAACGCCTTTTGGCCTAACTTCTCAGCAATTTTACACACCGCTTCCGCGGCGGCTTGGCTGGCTATCGTAATAGCCAAATTGTTTTTGATGGCATATTCAAACGCTTCAAACGGATAAATACTTCCCAACACCAAAATAGAATTTTTGAGCCCGGCCGCACGTAATAGGAGCCCTTCTTCTACCGAAGCAACCCCAAAGAATTCACATAATTTATTCTGCTCCAGATAGCGGCTGACTGCCACGGCTCCGTGCCCGTATGCATTGGCTTTAACCAAAGTGAGCAGTTTGACGCCCGGCTTCACCAATCCGCGTACTTTTTGTAAGTTACGGGCCAGTTTTGTCAGGTCAACTTCTGCCACCGTCGGTCGTAAAATCGGGCTTTCCATAAGTTATTCTGGCAGCTCCATCATCGTATTACCACCCCTATTTTGTTCCGTTTCCATGTGCTCCGGAGCCGGGTTGGTAAAGAGGGCATACTCGCCAAAGAAGGCTAAATCAATATCTCCCACTGGGCCGTTACGCTGTTTGGCAATAATGAGCGTAGCTTTATTTTTAAGCGATTCATCCTCCCGTTTGTAATACCAATCCCGGTGAATGAGTGCGACTACGTCGGCATCTTGTTCAATAGAGCCTGATTCACGCAAATCGGAAAGTTGTGGTTTATTATCCGTACGTGCTTTATCTTCATTTTTACGGCTTAATTGGGAAAGCGCCAATACCGGCACATTGAGCGTACGCGCCAAATCTTTAAGCATACGGGAAATTTCACTCACTTCTTGTTGGCGGCTTTCTGTACGTCGTTCGCCACCCCGAATCAGCTGCAAATAATCAATAACAATAAGCCCCAACTCTTTGCCTTGTTTTTTAAGTTCGCTGGCTAAACGCCGTGAACGCATCCGGAGCTCCGTAATGGAAATACCGGACGTATCATCAATATAAAAAGGAGCCGAGGATAAGCGCCCCAATTCGCGTGTCAAATCCGACCATTTACTGCGGTCAAACCAACCGGTACGCAATTTATGGATTTCCACCATCGCTGAAGCCCCCAGCATACGTTCAAAGATGCTATGTCTCCCCATTTCCAGCGAGAAAAATGCCACCGGAATTCCACATTCTACACATGCGTGGTGAGCAATATTTAGGGCCAGGGCCGTTTTCCCCTGACTGGGACGAGCTCCCAGAATAATGAGGTCAGATTTGCGAAGTCCCCCCGTGCGGTGGTCAAACGCATCCAACCCCGTGGGAACACCCTGAATTGCATTCTTGTTTTGGCTGGCTTTTTCTAATAAATCCATGACTTCCGGGGCCAAATCTTTAGACGATATAAACCCAGATAATTTTTGTTTTTGGCTCAATTTGTAGATTTGATCCGCAGCGCTATCAATTAAAAGTTGGGGATTATCTTCTTCCTCTTTGTAGCAACGCTGTACGAGCCCGGTGGCCGTACGGATTAAATCACGCACCACGTATTTCTTATATACAATTTCGGCATAATGTTTCACGTGGGCCGCGGTAGCCACTTTATCTACCAACTGCGTTAAATACACTTCGCCACCCAATTGGGCGAGCAAATTATTCTTTTTAAGCTCCTCGCTAACGGTAACAATATCCACGGCCTGCCCACGGTCCGCGAGTGTTTTCATCGCGTTAAAAATTTTTTGATGGGCCTCTTTGTAAAAATGTTCCGGTTTTAAAATTTCCAAAGCATCGCTCACGGCCTCAGATTCCAAAAGCATGGAGCCCAAAACGGCCATCTCCGCATCTATTGCTTGCGGCGGAATACGTTCTTCTACTAAATTACGAACCATAACAACAACCTCTATAGTGACAGAAAATCCACCCTTTTTGTGGGGACAAAAAGGGACTCTATTTATTGTAGCAATTTCGAAAACAAAGTAAAACGGCCCTTATGCACTAAAAAGGGGTATACAGAAAAAACATCTATTGCACCCATGCATTCTTGTGTAGAATTGTGTAGGCCGCTGTATTTAACCCTACCATCTGCTGATGATAAGAAGACGGCTGATTTTCCGGAATGAGTCCCAAGGGAGTAATGAATGAAAAATCATTCCCCTCTTCTTGCGTAACATAAGCCCATTCCTTGGAGGTATCTTCCAACAAGCTGGTGCCTAATGCCGCATATGGCTCTGAAATATGAAATAAATCTATAATCGTAGGAAGCACATCTGCTTGTCCGCCTATCGTTTGACTTCGTTTGGCAGGAATAATCCCCGGTGCAATTAACGCAAAAGGAACGTGGTATTTTTCTTGACCTGCATGGTTTATTTCCCGCTGAGGATGATCGCCTACTAAAATAAACACGGTATCTTCGTATAATCCGTTTTCCTGTAAAGTCCGGAGAAATTGGCCTACCGCTTCATCAGTATAAGCCAGCGCGCGGAGATAGGGATCATTTTTGAATTTTTTCTCTATTACCGGATTTAACTCTTTTGGCGTCCATAAATCAAACGGTTCGTGCGTAGCTGTTGAAAAGAAAAAACCGGAAAAAGGCTGCTTACTTTTTTTAAATTGGTCAGCTAACACTTCCAAGGCTTCCGCATCGTATACTTGTTTTTTGCCGTATTCCTTTTTAATGCGCTCCCTTCCAAAAGAATCATACCCCATCAAGCGGCTCAAAGGCCCTATATACATAGTGGAATCTTCACAAGCACGCACAAAAACAGACCGATAACCTGCCGATGTGAATAACTGGCCCAATCCTCGCTGATTTGTTTGCTCCAGCCCACGGGAAAAGTAAGGGATTCCCGACACCCAACACAAACCGGACATGACGGTTCCAACCCCTAATAAACTAGAATTTTCAGAACAAGAATAAAAATAATCAAATAATTGACCTTGTTTTAATAGAGAATCCAAATGCGGTGTCGCCCCGTAATTAGTGCCTGCCCAAAAATCAATCTGGCGGTAATCCAAACTTTCAAAAGCCAAGATAATTAAATGTTTCTTAGTTTGTGGGTAAGTAAATTTATGCCGCACGCGCTGCAGAGGGAATTTTGGATCCGGAACTTGTTCATTGGACGAGATAACCAATTGCTGAGCCAGACTCAAACTTTTCTCCTCACTTAACTCATTCAAACTAGGATGTGACAATTTATTCTTTGTGGAACGAATGTAGTGCGCGGGCATTAAATTATACACCATGCTAAATACGCCATTGAGCGCAAAATGTCCTTGAGCACGTCCCGCCACATACGTTTGCTGTGGAACCAAAGGATCCTTGCTAAAAAAATATCCTCTCTCGGAAAAATAAATAAAGAAAATAATTATTCCTATACAAAATACTTCATAAAATACTGAACCACGGTGCAGTTGTTTTTCCCGTTGCATATACTTCCACGCGACATAGAAGCTACCTGCAAACCAAATCGTTCCCAAAATAGGCACCCACTTATATGAATAAAATGCTGTTTTTAGCACGAGCGTGGCCGATAAAAAGAAATTAAAAATATCTGGACCGGTATGCCTTCCAATATAGCGAAAATAGATGAGATCTGCCAGTAGAATCCATACGTAACAGTCCCAAATAAATATCGTGAAAACGCCTATCCATTTACGATAAGAAACGGAAGAAATGGGGAAATTTACTAATAATAAACTCCCTCCTCCCCACAGCGCTAGCATTGATAGGTCCCCTACAAAGCCTTGCCGGATACCCAGCCCTATATCTGACAGTTGCAACGAACTGAACAAAGAAGGGTAGCAAATCAATAATAATATTCGAATAACGAGTGGGATCCCTAGAAACATTCCCAAAATAAACAGAGTTTGTTTGGAACGTACCCAGTCTCCACGTTTCCAGGCAGCCCAACTCCAAAAAAGTAAAAATAATCCCAATTTATACATAAATAGTACGTTCTCGTGTCAATCGTATTTTATTATTGTAGCAATTTATATTGTAATAAATAATTTTCACTGCCTATTTTAGGTTGGCTTCTCTATTAAATTCCTACTCATTGACCAATATTTTCTTTCCATAATGTAAAACCTCCCCGGTTCATATCAACCAGGGAGGTTTTTCAAAACGCAATTTATGTATTTATTTGGTTTCCGTTGCTTCAGCCGGTTTAGCATCAGCAATTTTTTCTTCTACGGTGGTCAAAGGATTAATTTGTACTTTGATCGTAGCAGTAACGGTCGGTTTCAAATAAATGCCTACTTCGGTTTCACCCAAAGCTTTAATCGGCATGTTGAGTTCAATCGCATCTTTGGCAATTTTGTGGCCTAAAGCGGTCAAAGCTTTGAAAATATCAGCTTTGTTAACGGAACCAAACACCACACCGTCGCTATTGACCGTTTTGGTAAACGGCAATACAACACCGGTGAGTTTTTCGGCGATGGCACGCGCCTCGGCGAGTTCGGCTTCAATGCGTTTTTGGCGGCGCTGGGCGCCTAATTGCCAATTCTTAATAGCACCTTCGGTGGCGATTTCCGCCAAGCGGTGCGGGACTAAAAAGTTACGGGCATAGCCGGGTTTTACGTCGACCACGGTTCCCACCATACCCAAATTTTTGACGTTTTGTTTCAAGATTACTTTCATACTTTCACTCCGTCTTATTTTTTGGGCAAGGAATACGGCAAGATAGCCAAGTTGCGATCACGTTTAATTGCTTTGGTGATTTGGCGTTGGTGCTTGGCGCAGGTGCCGGTAATTCTTCTGGAAAGGATTTTGCCGCTTTCCATGGTGAAGGACTTTACAAACTGAAAGTTTTTATAGTCCACGTTATCAATTTTTTCAGCGCATACTTTGCAGACTTTTCTTCTGCTTTCAAAGCGCTTTTTCCCAAACGGACGGGCCGGTCTTTCAGGCCGTGCAGCCGGGGCTGCGGTTTCCGTGGGGGTTACATTCGTTTCTTCGGACATTGAATTCCTCTTTTTAGGTTAATTTAAAAAGGCACGTCATCTTCCATCACATCTGTGGTGGGAATGTCGTCCTTTGCAGCCGCTTGTGCACCGTCATTGTAGGTGCCTCCGGCGGCACCGGATTCCAGAATCTGAATCCGTCGGGCTGTTACTTGCATAGAACGGCGAGTTTGGCCCGTTGTTTTATCGGTATATTCGCTAGAGGTGAGGCGGCCTTCCACGCTAATGGGAGTACCTTTTTTCACCCGGTCTTTACACCGTTCGGCTGCCGAGCCCCAAACCACTACGGGTACGAAAACAGTGTCATCTTTCCACTCGTTTGTGGTAGCATCCAAATATCTGCGGTTTACCGCAATATCACAACGGCACACTGCCTGACCCTTCTGCGTAAAAGATACGTTTGGGTCACGTGTTAACCGTCCGACTAGAAGGACCATGTTTTGTTCCGGTAGTTTGATTTGTGCTGACATAAGTTGACCTTTATTTGCTAACGATAGGAGCCGGTTTGGCTTTCACTTCTGTGGCGAGCATCGTCATAGAGCGAAGCACTTGGTCGTTGAGTTTCAAAGCATTGTCCAATTCTTTAATGACATTGGGTTCGGCTTTGAATTTCAAGTAGAGATAGAAACCATCGCGAACGTGATTTACTTCATGGGTGAATTTTCTTCTGCCCAATTTTTCTTCGCTGGTTACTTCTCCGCCTTTACCCGTGATAAAAGCTTTTGCTTTATTCACGAATTCGCCCACTTCTCCATCGGAGAGTTGGGGTTTAACGATAATTACACTTTCGTAAGTTCTCATAATACCAATTTCTTTATTGCGTTTTGCGGGCAAAAAAGCCACAAGGTATTCCTTGCGGTTTTTACCCTATAGTTATTATAACAAATTTTATTCATTTATCACAAACGCCCACAGTTTTCTGCGGGCGTT
Source organism: uncultured Elusimicrobium sp. (assembly GCA_947305555.1). Taxonomy (GTDB): domain Bacteria; phylum Elusimicrobiota; class Elusimicrobia; order Elusimicrobiales; family Elusimicrobiaceae; genus Avelusimicrobium. The sequence goes on along the minus strand of CAMZDW010000007.1, from coordinate 12,682 downwards.
TGTACAAGAGCCAAATTTTACTTTACCACAAATCATCATCTACGTAATTAGAACGGGAAGTAGATTCCGTGCGCGTTTCTTTCACCGGCCGGCTTTGTCCAGAATCAACGGTTGTTGGTTGGGGGCTGTCAAAATCCCGTTTTAAACACGTTGCTAGGTTCCTTATTGTAACAAAAAACATCTAAAAAGGAAATTCCCCCCTATCAAAAGCATAGGAGGGAGTTTGCAAATTTTATCGTTCTGGCGGAACGGGCGATTGAACACCAAAACGTTGCGGATACCACTGCTGCATAATCTCCCCAGGGCGCAAATCCCAGTGAGAGATAGGGTGATTCCAACGTTTCCCGGTCGAATCAAAGTCTTTTTCCAGCTGCTGACTGGGTGCCATATCTTCCCATCCAAAATCCGTACTAATTTTACCCGTCTGTGTATTTAAGGCCGCGCGCCCCGGACTATGCAAATCCATGTAATAGAGGGTTTCATCCGGGCTGATGCCCCTTACAAATTGTACCACTCGCTGCACTTGTTCCCACGGGGAATTTTGGGATAACACATACACCTCTGTTTGGTCCGTCGTGGACACATAAGTAGCGGAATAGAAAAAATCAGCCGAACGCTTTAAATCGGTCTTTGCATCTATAACCGTTAACCCAGACTGAATCACTTTTCCATCCCGCTTGACTAAAATAATTACACCTACCGCCTCTTGTGTATCCAGCATACCAACCCATTCCGGCAGGTTCCCCGGGGTACCCAGTACCCACTGGCGAGGTCCCACGTAGGCCACGGAACTACTATGAGTGAATGGGACATAAACCAAATCATTCGGCAAAACGGTATTGGGCATAATTTGTTGCGCTAACGCACTTTCCAGGGCGTAATTTCCCTGGAAAGAGGCTTGCCCCAATCTCTTCCACAACTCTCTTCGAACGTCATGAGCAGTTATATAATTGGTTGGTGGTTTTTTTTCAATTTGAGTGACAAGTTCTAAAAGAGCCGCATCTTTCTTCAACAAATCTTTTAAACCGGTTAGGACGTACTGGCGGCTATTGTGAAACAGCAAAGCTTCCGGATCTTCTCTCAAAACTTGTACTGGTGTAAGTACGGTGGGATACATCTGGGGGGATTGATAAACGGGCTTGGTCAAACGCATGATATTCCGTTCAATCTGTCTGATTTCGGCCGCGGAAAGAGGCCCCGGCTTTGCAGCGATAGTCTCGACAGCTTTCTGAACTGATCTAGGGTTTTGGGCAAAACCAAAAGAACAACTTACGGCAAGTATTCCTACTATTAAAATAATTCGTTGCATATATACTCCCACCTTAACATCTACATATAGTATATGTATTCGGAAATCCCCTGTCCAGGGGCAAAAGACCTAGAAACTGCTAGGTCAGAAGGCCCAATCACATACTTTCTACCGTTTTAGAAAAATCTTGGCTGGGCTGGTGGCCCCCTTTATTAAGGAGAGTTTATTTTCCGGTAGGCCCAAGTATTGAGCCAAAAGTGCCCGCACGGCTTCATTGGCGCGACCCTGTTCGGCAGGTGCCTTGACCCAAATTTCAAACGTGTCCGGATTTTTTTGGACGATTTTGTTTTTCTTTTCGTCCGCGTGCACTTTGACTTTGAGGTATTGTTCCATAAGGATATTGTATCTTTTTAATAAATAAAAGGCAGTCCTTCCCGAGCTGCCTTTTGTAAACAACATGCCAATATAGATTAGTTACTGTGTTTAGCAATCAAGCTCCGCGCCGTCATATCGGCCGGTTTCTCAATTCCCATCACATCCAGCACCGTTACAGCAATATCGCCCAAGTTCCCGGTGGGTTGCATTTGAGCATGCAGATCATCCTTATTTAAGTAGATAAAATCTACCAAATTGGTCGTGTGAGCCGTTTTGGGCATATTGATTTTTTCGTCCCACATTTCTTCCGCGTTGCCGTGGTCAGCCGTGATAAACACCGCGTAATCTTTGGCTAATGCGGCTTCGGCGACTGCCCCGGTACATTCGTCCACTACTTCTACGGCCTTGATAACAGATTTCAAATTGCCGGTGTGGCCCACCATATCGCAGTTGGCAAAGTTAATGACAATAAAATCATACTTGCCGGAATTGATTTGGTTAATGGCTTCGTCCTTCACGATATACGCTTCCATTTCCGGATGTTCGGCAAAGGTAGCAGGGTCAAAGCGTCCTTTTTTCTCAATACGGTCCTCCCCCGGATAGGGTTTAATAAGCTTCCCGTTAAAAAAGGAAGTTACGTGTTTGAATTTTTGCGTTTCCGCCAAGCGCAGTTGTTTGAGGCCGGCTTTGGAAATTACTTCGCCGAGCAAATTATCCATGCCGCCGCCGTCTGTCATAGAAGGCAAGGCGTTATACGGGAAGGCATCATAATATTTCGTTAACCCACAGTACACACACGGAACGCGAGTACCGCGGTTTTTGCCCGGGTAGTCATCATCAATAAAAGCACGGGTGAGTTGGATAGCGCGGTCCTGGCGGAAGTTAAAGAAAATGACGGATGAATTTTCTTCCATTCCTTTATAATCACCCAACACGGTCGGCGGAATATATTCGTCCACCATCGGGCCGCCGTCCGGCGTTTTTAAGGTTTTATAATCTTCGGCCACTACTTCTTCGGCAGTTGTTCCGTGTAAGCCTTGCGCGCGTACAATAAGGTTATACGCTTTATCGGTCAAGTTCCAATCTTCGCCGCGGTCCATGGCGTAGTAACGGCCCTGGATAGTGGCAATTTTACCTACCCCATACTCTTTCATTTTTTCTTCCAATGTGCGGATATAGCCGATAGAGCTTTGCGGCGGCGTATCGCGGCCGTCTGCAAAAAAGTGCACATAAACTTCCTTAATACCCTGTTCAGCGGCAAATTTGATAATCGCGTGCAAATGGTCCTGGTGAGCATGGACGCCTTCATCTTGCACAAGCCCCATTACGTGTAGCGGTTTGTGATTTTTCAAACAATTTTCAATACACGCCGCAAACGGAGCTGCCTTAAATAAAGAACCATCTTCAATCGTATCTTTTAAACGCTTGAGTTCTTGGATAACAATACGACCGGCCCCCATATTCAGGTGCCCTACTTCGCTGGAACCCATATACCCGGCCGGAAGCCCTACTTGTTCTCCGGATGCTTCAATTTGCGTATGCGGATAGTTTGCCAAATATTTTGTAATATTCGGAATTTTTGCGTTACTGACTGCGTTGTACGGCCCTGCTTTCGCATTCCCCCAACCGTCGCGAATAATCAAGACTACTTTTTTCATAATACGTTCTCCTTAGTTACCCCCACAGCTTCCTTCCAGCGTTTTTGTTGGAACTGATTTAATTGTTCCAATGTGTGTACGCCTTGTTGTGTTAAGGTGTTTAAAAAATAATAAAAAATCTGTTCCGCCATTTTGGTATCCGCCATCGCACGGTGCCACCCGGCACAGCTGATGCCCAGTTCTTGGGCGATATTTCCCAATCGGTTGCTGGCAAAACGACCGCTTTTGCGTGCCAATTTAAGTGTGTCCACTACCGGATAATCCGGAAACCGGAGTCCGCAATTTTCAAATTCTGCTTTTAGAAAAGACAAATCAAAATCTGCATTATGGGCTACCAACACACAGCCGTCTAATAAACTAACCACGCGCGGCAAAATATCGGCAAAGGTGGGGGCATTTTTGACCATTTCGTTAGTAATGCCGTGAATAGCAATCACCTCCGGCAACATGGGCATTTGCGGATTTAAGAGGGTAGAAAACTCCTCTATCACTTTCCCATTTTGCGAAACCGATACCGCCAGTTCGCAAATTTTACCGCCTTGGGTAGCATAAAGGCCAGTTGTTTCGGTATCTAAGCAAGCAAATTTAATAGAAGATAATTCCATATTACCACACCAAATAAAAGCGAAGCCGCACTAAAAACCCAAAGAAAATAGCCGCAAATATACCCCCATAAAAGGCCAAGTTGGATACATCCATCAAGCGGATTTTCCGCGCGTACATACAAGCCACTCCCCATACCAACAGTAGCACCACCCAACGCCAACCGGGCAACATCATGACGAGAAAGAAAATCGCGCGCACCATCATGAGTAGCCACCGTTCATCAAATGTGGGGTAATCCCGTCCGTAGCGGTCTTGTTCGATGGTAAAAATAACCCAGCCCGATACACGCGTTGCCAATACTAAACCTGCACAGAAAATAATCCAGGGCTCCGCAAAAAAATTACCGGTTTCATACAGTACATGAAACGGCACACACAAAAACAGGAATAATAAATTAACAAACGTTTTTAACGCAAATGACAGAAAATACCCATGTTTAATTTTTCCGCCAAAATCAAAAAATCCCTCTGTAAACACATAAAAAAGCGTAAATAGAATAATACACATCCAGCCGGGCAAATCCACCATGTCCAAAAACGGCCAAGGCATAGTCAAATATCCATAACACAAAATAAGCGCCCATACGAGGAACACACTTCCCCGGCACAACATCCGTTTGACACGGCTGTCTGTGCGCAATTTATCTGCCGGTTCAAAATAAAACACAAAATCGGTTAAAAAATAGGCTAAAAACAAACGCCAAAATACAATCATTTTTCCTCCTTAGGGAGCTGGATTGTAAATACACTTCCCTTCCCAGGCGTACTACTGGCCTGCAACGTGCCCCCGTGCGCTTCTATAATCTGGCGGCTGATAAACAATCCCAGACCATACCCTGGTTGTTCCGGATGAAGCTGGTGAAATTTTTGGAATAACCCCTTTACTTCTTGCGCTGTCATTCCAATACCACTGTCTTCCACCGTTATACAGTAGCATTTTTCTTCTTCATTTGCACAAACCCGCACAAAACCTTTTTCTGTAAATTTAATTGCATTAGACACTAAATTTGTAATTACACGCTGCAGTAGTTTCAGGTCCGCAGGAACATGAAGCGAAGGTACATTCACTTCCAAGGATAATTTTTTCTCAGCAGCCGTTGGGGCCAACGTTTCCACCACGTGTTGAACCAGGGCCCGCAAATCTACCGCCTGTTTTTGCGGGGTACGCATCCCTGCCTGTACCCGGGATACATCCAGCACATCTTCTAAAAGTGAAGACAGATTCCGGGCCGCTTGGCTCATCAGTTCTAAATAATTTTTTTCCTCTTCCTTAGACACTTTTCCACTTTGCAAAATGTAGATATATCCTTGCAAGCCTAGCAGCGGTGCACGCAAATCATGAGCTACCGCACGGAAAACCTGTTCTTTCATCTCGCTGACTTGCTGCTCTAATTGGAGCACTTGGTAGTCTTTTAAATCAGAGGTCATTTGGTTAAAGGAATTAATGAGTCCCTTAAATTCCCCCCAGCCGATTTCTGGGTCAATTTTTTCATCAAAATTTCCTTGACTCACTTCTTTAGCCGCATGGGAGAGAGCTTCGATGGGTTTACCTAACTGTTCTGCAAATGTAAGAGCTCCAAAATAAGACAGTGTGGCTATTGTCAGCAAAAATAAAGCTAAAATAACATTGGTATAATAAATACTTCGATAAGCTTCACTTTTGCGTTGTAACACCGCTACATACGCACCTAAAATCGGAGTAGAGGCATAAGCTCCCACGTACACTTCTTGCGGCGTTTTTAATTTTTTAATCAGGTGCGATTTGCTGGCAAATGCTTGTTGAAGATCCGCTGTATCAAATGCTGGTTTGTATAGATAATCGCTGGCATACGTTTGACCTTCTTGGTCCACAATATAAATATGGCCGGTACTGCCGATTCGTTGTTCCTGTACACGCGCCAAGAAACTAAAAAAGCTCAAAATACCATACAAAAAATCTCCGTTGGGCATGGGATAAATAAATTCGCTGATCGGCCGACCGGAAATAATTTCAAAACGGCTAACAGAAATGCGCCGTTCTTTGGCCAATTGCGACAAAGTAACATCTGCACTTAAATCTAACGATTCTATTTGGCTTAAAACTTGTTTATCGCCGGCCCGATATAATTCTTTCCCCTGGGGAGATAAAACAGCTAACATCAAAAAATCAGGGTTTGCCATCAAGGCGTCTTCTAAAATAGACTGTGGATTTTTCTTCTGCTGTAAATATTCTTCTACATTTTGGGCAAACGCCAAACGCCAACCCAAATCTTCAATATGCTGGTTGATAGAAGCGGAAACCATCTGTGCTAAATTAGCATGCGTTTCCAAGATATTATCTTTTAAATGTACCTGGTAGTAGGCCAATAGTAACATCATGGGAACAAACGGCATGAGCACTACAGCCAGAAACATTTTAAAAAGTTTTGAAAATAAAGACATAATCCCTCTGTGTTACATTATATCAATTCACAAGAAGACGGCCAATATACACTTCTCAAAAGTCCTATTTTGAAATAGGCCTTTTTTTTCTAAGAGTCCAGGTCCAAGGACCCTGGTTTTACTTGTCAAAAACCAATACAGTATAAGTATGAAAACAATTTTAAACGAATTTGAAGAAAATATGGCAGAAGAAAACGAGGAAACTATCCGGCTCAAAACCTTGCGCCGCATGCACGTGCAGGAAGAGTTGATTAAACTTTCTTCCCGCGAGGAAGCGGTCATCGAGGAAGAAACTTTTCGTTTTCTGAACATACAACGCCGTCAAGAAAAACTGGCCCAGCGCAGAGGACTTCCCCCTCCACCGGAACCTGGTCACATTACCTATGCTGTATATAGTTAAGATATAATAAACAGAATTTAAAATAACAACGGCACAAACCTTTTTGTTTGTGCCGTTGTATACATTTATATAGCTGATAAATAGTGGTTATTAATTATTTCTTCAGCTGTTCCAAAATACGGGGCAGGATTTGGCTTGCATCTCCCACAAAACCGTACTTGCACACATTGAATATGGGTGCATTGGCATCTTTATTAATGCCAATAATTACATCGCTGTGTTCCATCCCCACTACGTGCTGTACTGCGCCGGAGATTCCGCACGCCACATACAGTTTAGCAGAAACGGTTACCCCGCTTTGACCGATTTGCTGGTCTTTGTCTTTAAGGCCCAAGTCAATCGCCGCGCGAGAAGCACCTACGGTGCCGCCTAACTCTTTGGCTAAATCTTCTAATAGGTCAAACCCAGCTTTATCTTTCATTCCGCGCCCACCGGCTATAACCACTTCCGCTTCATCTAATTTCATACCGCTGGCCGGCGGATCCATGTGTGTATTTACCACACGCACTTTGGCTGCTTGCGGCGGAACCGGAATGGATTCCGTAACAACTGCTGCCATTCGCCCCGGAGTAGTAACTGCTTTTTTAAATACATTGGGGCGCACAGTGGACATTTGCGGCCGGTAATCCGGGCATTTAATATCCGCCATAATGTTACCGCCAAAGGCCGGACGTGTTTGAATTAAATTCCCCTCTTTTACGGAAAGACCCGTGCAATCTGCCGTCAACCCCACAAATAATTGCGAGGAAATCCGCGGCGATAAATCACGCCCAATGTAAGTAGAAGGATAGAGCACCACACTTGGTTTATATTTTTCAATAAGCGTAACAAGCGCATTGGCATATGCAATCGTATTGTATTGTGCGTAAGCCGGCCCATCTACTGAGTAAATTTTATCGGTCCCATACTGGGAAAGTTCCGCAAAGAACGGTTGTGTGCCGTACCCAATCACTACAGCGCATAATTCTTCACCCAGTTGGGTAGCCAGTTCTCGCCCTTTGGATAAAAGCTCAAACCCGACCGGGCGCACTTTTTGCGTGCGGCCGTCATTGGCAATTTCCACAAATACCCATACACCTTTATAGGCGGATAAATCCTTCTTCGCCGCGCCGGTTTGTGGCAAAGACAGTGCTTTGACCGGGCATTGACTGACACACGCACCGCACATGGTGCACGCGGCTGAAGCCACTGCCTTGCGATTGACTAAAGAAAGCGCCCCAAACGGACACACGGTGGTACATTTGCCGCACCCAACGCATTTTTCACTAATTTGAATCATTTGAGCACACTCTCCTTTTTCAAAATTTCAACAAATTTATTAGCCAGTTCTACGGCCGAACCGGAGAACATCTCCCCTTTGGCACGTGCCGGCGGCGGGAAAATGCGGTCCACGCGCGTGGGCGAACCGTTTAAACCCAGTTTGCTTGGGTCCGCACCAATATCGGCAGCTGTCCACGTATGAATCGTTTTGTCTTGTGCCTTGTGTGCCGCCATAAAAGATGGATATTTTGCCACGTAATCGGGCGGCATTGTCATCGTAACAAGTACCGGCAAATCCGCTTCCAAAATTTGATGACCGCCTTCAATCAGTTTTTTGACAACTACCTGATTGCCGCTGGCATCAATAGATTCGCAGAATGTAATTTGCGGAATGTTTAAATGATAGGCAATACCGGGACCGGTTTGCGCCGTATCGCCGTCAATGGCCATCTGTCCGCATAAAATTAAATCATATCCGCCGATTTTTTTAATCGCAGTAGCGAGTGCATAGGATGTGGCCCATGTATCCGATCCGGCAAAAGCGCGATCGCTAAGGAGTACCCCTTCATCAGCACCTAACGCTAACCCCAAGCGAAGCACTGCGGTGGCTTGATTGGGCCCCATAGAAAGCAGGGTAACCTTCGCCCCGGTTTTGGCTTTAATATCTAACGCACGTTCCAAGGCAAAATGGTCGTACGGATTTAAAATGCTGGGCACACCCGCACGAATGAGTGTACCGGTTTTGGGATCTACTTTAACTTGGGTAGAATCGGGAACTTGTTTAATACATACAATAATATTCATGCGTTTATCCTATTTCTTAAAAATTTCACGTAACTTAGCGGAAACCGTATCCATATCGTCGATAAGTCCGCGCATTTTGTCTTCAATGCCAACCAAGTTGACGGCCTGGCTGACCTCGGCAGTATTGATCGTCGGGCAAGTACCCAAGATTAGGCGCAAGCCTTCGCTGGCCGTTTTAAATGCACTTTGGCGTGCATTGACACGGGCCATGGTGGATAAAGTAGCAATATCAAAGCGGCTACCTTCAGTTACACGTTTGTTGGCACATTCGCGCGTAAACACCGCAGCCACTTCCATTTCACTGATTAGGTCGCCTAACATAAACGTAACATATTGGTGACGCGTAAGTTTATTAGCGCGGCAATCCTCCAACACACGCGCCAACGCCCGGAAACCTAACGCCACACTATCGGCACCAACGTTGGGATTTTGGGCATGAATCGTATCAAATTCAGCCGCTTGACTGAGGTAGTATTGACCGCGTGATTTTAAATGTTCTTGCCAGCGACCGCGGAAAATGGTCATTTCCAACACTTCGCTGGTACCTTCGTAGATGCAAGTAATTTTGACATCACGTTTAATTTTTTCAACCGCAAATTCTTTGGTATAGCCAAATCCGCCCATCGCTTGGATGGCATCTTCGGCCGCTTTGTTACCCGACTCAGTAGCGTACAATTTGGCAATAGCGCCTTCGGTAGCAAGCCCGTGATTATTAACTTCCAGTTGTTTAGCCGTCCAGTCAATGTATGCACGCGCCGCTTCAAAACGCACGTAATGCGGGGTAATGAGTTTAAGCATAAACCCTTGTTTTTGTGAAAGCGGACCACCGGCTTGAATACGTTGCCCGGCATATTCCAGCGCAGTTTCAACGGCTTCTTCTCCACCACCTAACCCAAACGCCGCCACCATAAGTCGCGTGTAGCCAAATACAGCCTGCGCTTGCAAGAAACCTTGGCCTTCTTTAAGCCCAATTAAATTTTCCGCCGGCACATATACTTCATCGAAGGACAACCCGGCCGTGTTAGACAAGCGGATCCCGTGTTTATCTTCGTGGGCATCCTGCGTAAAACCGGGCGTTCCTTTCTCTACAATAAACCAAGAAGGGCCGCCGGGTGCCAGGGCTAAAACAGTATAGATATCGGCCACACCACCGTTAGAAATCCACATTTTGCTACCGGTAATTTTATAACCAACCACTTTTCCATCTTTGACTACGTGTTCGGCACGTGTGCGCAGAGAGACAAGGTCACTGCCCGCATCGGCTTCGGTAGCACCATAAGCCACGAGTTTATTTTCGTGCGCAATTTTCTTAAACCATTTGGCTTTTTGTTCCGGGGTACCGCCCACATTCAATGGGTCACTACCTAAAAAAGTAGCAAATACGCCAGTAGCAATGCCCAGGTCAATGCGGGCGAGTTGCTCACAGATGCGGTAAATTTCGGTCGTTTGGCCGCCTAAACCGCCGTATTCTTCGGGGATTAACAACAAATGTACGCCCAAAATATTATGGTCGTACATCTCTTTCAAAATGTCTAACGGAATTTCGTTTTTAGCATCATGTTCGCGAATGAAGTTAAACGAAATCCGGTTTTTCGCATATTGCTTCAAACTATCCAGCATGAGGTTGCGGGTAGTGAGGTCATTTTTAGCCATGTGTTTGGTCTCCAAATACAATATAGATATATTATACAAAATAAATCCGGCGTAAAACGCACCGGAGAACAAAATCACACCATGATTCCCCCGGAAAAGGTATAATATAAGTATGACCCCCCGACAGTTGTTTTCCTTTTCCTTATTCCAAGGACTGGTGTGGTGTTTGGCCGCCTTGGGTTACTTTTACGTCAGCGGTTTTTATACCGACCCCTGGGGCTTGCTCTTTACCCTGCTGTTTATTCCCGCCCACTTATTTATGTTTGCTTGGTTAATAGGGCTACTGTGCTTTCCTGTTAAGTGGGTGGGAAAACGCACCCTAACAACGGCTTGCGTGGCCGCGGGCGGACTGTTTTCCTTTTTCCTGCTAGCGGATATAGTGGTATTTGCACAATATCGTTTTCACATTGGGCTGTCGCTACTGGAATTATTTTTCGGCCCGGCCGGGCGGGAAATTTTTATTTTTTCTTGGGGCATGTGGCTACTGATTGGGTTTCTGGCCCTACTGATTATTGCGCTGGAAATAACCCTTGTACGTTTATCCAAAAAATTCACTTTTTCCAATAAAACACTTCTCATCCTCTTAGGTTTATGGACACTATTTTTTATGGCCTATAACGCCACATACGCCTGGGGAAAATTTAAAATGATTCCCTCCGTGGTAGCCCAACAAGCGGTGTTGCCCTTGGCCTATCCGCTCTCAGCCAACCGCCGGTTAGAAAAATGGGGGTTTACCCCTTCTCAAAAGCCTTATCAACTTCCGCATAAGGGCTTTTTAAATTATCCCTTGCATCCGCTTACGTGTTCCCCTTCCGCACCGTTAAAAAATATACTCATTATTATGTTGGATTCTTGGCGGGCTGACACGTTCACCCCGCAGGTAATGCCCAAACTATCGGCCTGGAGCCAACGCCCCGGCATGCAGGTATTTACCAACCATTTATCCGGCGGGAACTCCACCACGGGCGGAGTTTTCTCCCTGTTCTACGCGCTGCCGCACTCGTACTGGGATGATTTTACCTCCCGGCAAGAATCCCCTGTGCTTATTACCGAGGCATTAAAACGCGGTTACGAGCCGGGCATTTTTGCCAGCAGTAGTCTTTCCAGCCCGGAGTTTTACCGCAATGTTTTCTCCGCCATTTCTAACTTGCGCTTGGGCTCGGCCGGCAAATCCAGTTGGGCGCGGGACATCAACGCGGTGGATGATTTTGAAAAATTCCTGCAGACTCGCAACCAACAGCATCCTTTCTTCGGTTTTATCTTTTTAGATGCCCCCCATGCGTATGACTATCCGTCCGAATATGCCCGTTTTACGCCGGCTAAACCCATGAACTATTTGCTCCTGAATAACCGGACGGATCCGACCCCATACGCAAACCAATATAAAAATGCCGTCTATTTTAACGACGCGCTGATTGACCGGGTTTTGACTTCATTGGAAAAGCAAAACTTGTTATCCAATACCCTGGTTATTTTAACCGGGGATCACGGACAGGAACTTAATGACTCGCACCAAAATTTTTGGGGCCATAACAGCAATTTTACCGATTACCAAACAAAAGTTCCCTTTATTCTGTATGATGCTTCGCGTGCAAAGCCGGCATCTTACGATTACCGCACTTCTCATCATGATGTCGTCCCCACCCTGTTGCAAGAAGTGTATGGTTGCACCAATCCGCCGGCGGATTATGCGTTGGGAAGGTCCCTTTTTGACCCAACTCCCCGCCCGTTTACCGTACTAGCCGGGCACACCGAAAAAGTAATACGCTCCGGCGACGATATTACCGTATTAAATAAATTCGGCAGTTTAAATAGATACGACAATCGTTTAACGCCCATCCAAACTCCCCCGGACCCGGAAACTTTAAAAGAAGGGCTAAAGGCATTTAGCCGTTTTTACAAATAATAATTGCTATAATAAAGTTATGAATTGTATCTTTTGCGGTATTGCAGATGGCACCGTTAACAGCCAACTGATTTATGAAGATGACCAAGTCGTGGCGTTTAAGGATTTAAATCCTCAAGCACCGACGCACCTGCTCATCATTCCGCGCAAACATATTGCGCGGCTTACGGAAGCAACGGAACAGGACCAAGCCCTTTTAGGCCACGTTTTGCTGGTGGCTAAAAAACTGGCCGAAAAATTTGACCTAAAGGATTTCCGCCTTGTTACCAACAACGGTAAAGGGGCCGGGCAAAGTGTGGACCATTTACACTTTCACTTAATGGCCGGGCGCCGATTTTTGTGGCCGGCCGG
>CAMZDW010000006.1 GCA_947305555.1 uncultured Elusimicrobium sp. | reverse complement strand
TGGGGTTCTGTTTGCAGAATTCACGTACACGGGTCAACGTTTCGCGGGCTTTTTCTTTATCCTCAAATATATGCGGATAACTGCCCTACTCACGTGATATATTGGTTCTTTATAGTGATCCAAAATTATGATTTGTAACTTATTAGATTTTCCTTTTATATTAGTAACAATTTCGCATCAAACACAATCCGTTTTTTTGTTATAATCTTACTGTTATAACACCATCAGGAGACGAATTATGAAACCAATGACAAAAATAGTAGCATTAGCTGTGCTTTTGGGGAGTGTGACTTTCATCTGGGCACAAGAATATAAAACGCGCGAAGTACCAAACGCGCCCGCTTTTTCCGCAATTGATGTGAGCGGAGGAGATGTAAATGTGTATTTTTCACAAGGAGCAAGTCATGCTTTTGCTATCAGCGGCCCGGCCAAACTGGTCAAAGCCACAAAAATAAAAGTAAAAGATGATACTCTTTTTATTGAATACAATGAACCCTTTTTTACGGGAGACGATGATGATGTAACCATACGTGTAACTGCCCCGCAATTGGTTCGGGTGCGCGTTGCCGGGGAAGCGGATTTTGAATCTAAAACTCCTTTCCAAGGGCAAGAATTGACTATTAAGACACATCAAAACGGGGAAGTTTCTATGAAAAATGTTGCCGTTACGCAAATAAACATTGATGCCAAAGGAAGTTCTTCCGTGGACATAGACTATGTTCAGGCAAACAAAATTAGCGTTTCTTCATTGGACCGCGCGGAAGTGGAACTATCCGGTACTACTGGCCTGTTTGAGGTCGTCAAAAAAGGTATGCTTGCCGAAATTGATACTGAAAAACTCATTGCCACCCAGACAGGTGTGGGCAACAACGGCGTCGCCGGACAAGTTACCCAAGCAGACGGAAGTGTAGAGTTTAACTTTTAACACTTCATATTAACTTAAATCGGTAATCCAAAGCCCCGCTTTTGCGGGGCTTTTTATCGGCAAACAGATCTATTTCTCTTCTTTCATGATCTAAAAAGCACGTCACAAGTAGACCTGTCAGCGCCAGCCCCACAGGCCACCGTCACAAACATAAGCGGCCAAATGGACAAGTGCGACGGATGCAAATTGTGAAAAGCAATCTCCGATTGTTGGCGGAATAACTAGGTAGTGGCTAGAAAAGCCGCTCAACTAAATGATCGACTATTTTCTGATTGACACCAGGCGTATCCTGGGTGAAATTGTGGTCAAAACCGTGAAGGGTTTCTAATTTAGCGTCTTGGTAAATCTGGCTAAATTCCACGCCGTAATGATAAGGGACCAGTTGGTCTTCTTGGCTATGCACCACCAACACAGATCCTTCGTAGCGTTTTGACGTTTCATAAATCGGCACAGTTGGGGTAGTTTCCAAAAACGCGCGGCCTACTTTAAGTCCATTGGATAGGGTAATATACTCCGGCACATTTTTCGGGTCATACTTTATCCCGAATAAATCTCCCTTGGCAGTATCTTCAGTTAGCTCCGGCGCCGGGGACATTAGTACAATAGTTTTTATTTTATCGGCTCCTAATTCTCCGGCCAACATGGCCACTACTACCGCCCCCATAGAATGGCCCGCCATGGAAATTGATTCAACATGCGGCAGTTGTTCAGCATAAGCATACACACGGCGTGCATCTTCCAGTTCGTTAGGAATAGTCATATCTAAAAACGAACCTTCGCTAGTCCCATGCCCGTTAAAATCAAAAAGCAAGGTAGCTATTCCGCGCTCATTAAGTTGGGTAGCGAGGTCGGTAAGCAAATACATCTCTTTGTTTGCGTTAAAACCATGTGCAATAATCACAAGCGGATAAGTTTTTTTATCTTTCGGCATTTGCAAAACGGCAGACAACTTGCCATGGTCACCGTTAATGATAAACTCTTTGCGTAGCGGCTGGCTGGCACAAGCGGCAAGTACTGCAAAAACACACATCACACATAGAATTTTTTTCATATTCTTTCCTTTTTGCTATTGTACTACATTTAGCTAAGAACTTAGACAATTTGAGTAAAAATTCTACGATTAATTTTACCTGCAATCCCCTGAAACAATAAACAAATTATTATAGAGTCAATACTTACAGCAAAAATACCTAAATAGAAAACAGGTCTTTGGGCCCTTGTAATGTTGGTAAAAAGTTGCAATGAAGTTGAACTCTCTTTCCCGGAAGTAATGACCCTGGCTAAAAATTCGCTTTTCAATCAACCCATTTTGACGGGTTGGGGCCGAACGACTACTGTGTCCGAAATCCGCAGCCAACTAGGGACAGAAGTCGAATCCGGCGGGGATGGCTTGTACTTTTATTCTTCGCAAAAATTGCAAACAATGTATGGCTTATCCGCCCAAGATGCCGAACTAATGGCTCAGTTTGTAATGGAATATTATATAGATAAGTAAATATAATCAACGTGATCAAAAATGGATAGGGCCTAAAATAATGTTTTAGGTCCTATCTTTTTTAACGCCGTTTAATAGAGTTTCCGTAAATAGTTTTCCAATCGTTGCGCATGGAAACACAAATCCAACCGTATTTTTCGCAACCCTCATGCATCTTTTGGGCTTTTTTCAGGTTACCGTACTCGCGCTCCAAGTCATCACATTCAAGCATGAAGCCAAGGGCTTTGTATTTATTATTGTAAATGGTATAGTTTACCATACTGGCATCACTAAACGTGTTGCCAAAGGCGAGTACCGGCTGCACGCCAATTTCCCGCTCAATAAGCGACACCTTGTTCATTTGCAGGTTTTTCACAAGATTTTTTCCACCCAAGACAAGTTCGTCCTCTTTTTCAAATATATACTCCAGTCCGTCTTCATTCCCTTGCCCGCTTGCCACAATCGTACTGTCGGAGCCAAGGATTTGATGATTGGGAATATAAGGCATATTTGCTTCAATAAGCGGACGGACGGTCAAACGGTCGGTACCGCTGCAAATGTAGACCGTAAATTTATTGTTGACCAGATACTCCACCACTTCCAACATGGGTTTATAGAAAATATCTCCCCGTTTCATTCCCTCAAATCCGGGTTGGTCCTCTTGCATAAATGCGCGGACAAAATCATAGAATTCCTGTACGGTAAGCCCTTGGTACGCTTCGGAAACCATTTTCTCGCGGTTATTGTTTAACGACGGGAAAATGCCTTTCTCGCGCGAATTTTTAGCCGCAGCCAATTGTTCTTCGGTAGGTTTGTAATTGGGATCATCCAATACACGGTGTTCAAATAATGCCCAGTCAAAATACGTTGGATCCGTTTCCAATATGAGTGTCCCGTCCAAGTCAAACACAGCAATGCGGTTTTCTACCGGAATAAAATCGGGCGATTTTGGGTTGGTTATGGTCTGCATGTAACTGACTAATGCCTGTTTGGCGGGTGCGGTGTTGTTCCAAAGGGAAAGATTATCTTTTTTTAGTTGGTGCGTACAACCCGTCAATAGAAGAACTGCAAACGAAATTAAAGTTAGTTTTCTCATTTTTACTCCACGTCAAAATTAAAGTAAGTATCCGGATAGGGCTCATTTTTGAGCGTAAAATGCCACCACTCCGAGTCAAGAGGCTTAAACCCCGCTTTCACCATCGCATCACGCAAGATTTTGCGGTTTTTCTTTTGTTTCTTAGTCAGTTTCTTGTAATCTGGGTGAGATATTTCGCTAAACAAATCAAACGTTCCCCCCATATCCACAAAAGAACCGTCCTGCTTGATGATCGTTAAATCGATGGTGCTACCACGCGTATGACCGGACTTGGGCATAATATAATCTCCGGCAATCAAATCCGATTTTTGGAGCGTAGGATAGAAACTCTTATTTCCGGGGTCGTTGGGATTATTAATCCACTCTACAAAATTATCTACCGCTTTTTGCGGGCGATAGGAATCCCACACTAAAATGCGGTATCCTTGAGACCGCAAATCGGCAGCAGCCACGGCTAATGCTTGGAGCGCCTCTTTAGTCATATAAGCAACAGGTGCATTATAGCCGCGTATTTTATGCCCTGTAAAATTATACGGGGAATAATACCGCAAATCAAACACGGCATCATCAATGACGTTATAGATTTTGTCAAAGCCACTTTTATCGGTAGATATAGTATCCGCCCAACCAGGTAAGATACCGATAACAAACAACATAAGCGCACAAATAAATTTTTTCATAATTCACCTCTTGTTTTTATTGTACTACATTACCGAAATATATGCTCTGTGCATCCGTGTTTTTTGAACCATAAATGATCCAAATAAGTACCCTAAGTACGGATCGCGTGCTGGAAATTCTCATAAGGAACTTAAACCCTTCTTGAAACATATAATAATTTCTAGCAAAAAGCCGGGTTTTTATTGGCAGCTTGTTGGCTATAACACTCGAAAAGTCGATCCTGCTTTACATTGACTCATACCCTATATTTTATTACAATAAAATCGTCGTATAACCTGATTAAAAGTTGAACTATGCAAAATCTTTATTTAAGTATTCGTTATCTGCTTATAGGTTACATTTTTTGTGGAATTGGCTGGCTTGTTGAGGATTTAATTCAACCGCTATATCCTGGCCTGTTAAATTATTTTAAAGCCTCTTATATCGCTTTGTACGTACTCATGATGCATTTTGTTACCTTGGCGATCTTTTCTCTGGAAAAAAAGTCAAAAATCTTACGTATGGCCGGTTGGCTCATCGTCACGGCTATGATTTTGGCAATATGGAGCATGATTCCGGAAAAAGAAAATCAAAAAGACATGCTTTATAATATCGCGGGACTTTTTTCATTTATGTCCGGATATTATATCGTGGTAGAATACAGCAAAATCATAGAAAAATCTACTTTGGTAAAAGCAAAAAGGATTGCCCAACTAATACGTAAAGGAATTGCTTTTGCAGACATCTTTTTTATGATGTTACTTATTCCGATTGCTTTATCCGCCTTTCCAAATTTAACAAATACGCTCATGAATATCGATTTATACATCTATTACATCGTGTGGATTTGCTTTGTCGTTTTCTTAATATTGTGTATAATTGAAATCAGGAAGGAACTTAAACAACAAAAAACAACTGAGGCTTCACTCAAGCGAGGAACTAACCCATGAAAAAACAAAAATTATTTATTTTATGTGCTATTTTATGTATTGGTGTTTTATGCGGTTGTACAAATTCAAAGTTTATTATAGATAAAAATGCAGACAAATATTCAAATGTGCAGGAATATTCAGAAAGAGACCATTTTTTCTTCTGGGGGATGGGCCGCAAACATGTGCATGATTTTTCCAAAATTTGCCCGAACGGAAAAATTGTTAAGATGACAACAAACAATGATTGGATTGATGAAACTTTAGTAGCCTTAACCATGGGCATTTATTACACAAGAACGTTTACAGTGTATTGTGCCCCCACCCCTGTTACCAACTATAAATTTCGGCAATAACTCAAGTTGTATAAAAAAGAAGTTCTACAATAAGGGCTAAAACTATATAATCAACCGGGTATTAGGTAAAACTAAAACCCGGTTTAGTTTTTATTTAGCTTTATTAATTACAATATTTGTCAGCGCGAATAAGGCGAGCACGTTCGGGATAACCAGCAGATTATTAAACATATCCGTCAGTTCCCAAACAAAATCACTTGATACCAACGAGCCCAGCATGATAAAACAAAGGGAAACCAAGGTGTAAACAAGAACTGCTTTTTTCGTGTTTTTCTTTCTAAATAAATAAATTGCGTTTATTTTACCGAAGAAATTCCAGCAAAGGATGGAAGAAAACGCAAAAAAGCAAAGACAGACAGCCACAAAAATCGCCCCTACATTCGCCCCCATAATACTTCCGAAAGCGGCTTGGACCAGATTGGTTTTATTTAATGCCTCCGTAATGGCCCCTGTATAGCCGTTAGCTAAAACCCCGTCCGGGGTGTATAACGTTGAAATAATCACGAGTGCATTCAAGGTTAAAATCACAAAAGTATCCACAAAAACACCCATCATGGCGATAGTGCCTTCTTCATGCGGGGTTTTAACACGAGCCAGGGCATGAATATGCGGGGTTGAGCCCATACCGGCTTCGTTTGAGAATAGTCCTCTTTTAGTCCCTTGGCTGATGGCCGTTTTGATAGCATACCAAAACCCGCCGCCTATGATCGCTTGCGGCTCAAAAGCATATCTAAAAATCATTTTAAATGTTTCAAAGAGGTAGTTATACCGTACGATTAAAACGAAAAATGCGCCAACTAGAAAGGTGACCGCCATAACCGGGACCAGTTTTTCGGTTACGGAGGCAAGCCGGCTAACCCCGCCTATCAAAATTATTCCGGATAAAATGACTAACACCACTCCAACGATCCAAGGTTGAACTGCAAAAGCCGTTTGCATAGTGTAGCTGATGGAATTTGATTGGACCATACATCCCATAAAACCAAGCGCCAGGATAATGGCTACAGCAAAGAATGCGGCTAAACATTGCCCCAGTTTTCCTCGGAATGCGGTTGGAATATAGTACACCGGGCCGCCTTTTATATTCCCGTTTTCTTCCACGATTCTTGTTTTGACGGCAAGCACGGCTTCCGCATAGATGGTGGCCATGCCAAAGAAAGCGATCATCCACATCCAAAATACGGCTCCCGGTCCCCCCACCAAAATAGCGGCGGACGCCCCGACGATGTTTCCCGTGCCGACTTGTGTGGCGATAGCGGTAGTTAAGGCTTGGAAAGGACTTATGCTGTTTTCATTCTTTTCACCAAATAAGCTAAAGCTACCGAACGAATTGCATAATCCTTCTTTAAAACAACGGATTTGGACAAACCGGGTTTTTATCGTGTACCACAGGCCTACTCCAACGAGTAGGGATACCAAAATATAATTGGACAAATATTCATTGAATCTAACAACGAAGGGATATAAGGTGCTTTCAATGACTGCAATCATGTTAAATTTTTCTTCTCAAAATAGGATTATTTATAAAATTTAGCATAATTAGACGGCACAGGCAATTTTATTGTAGTCGTTTTATATAAATTGCCAATGAAATCCAATCTAAAAAGCAGAGATTGTAGTTTAAATATTTTCCAATCTGCGTAGGGATTGACTAATCCGCCAAGTCTACATCCGGCGTGATTTGGATGGTGTAGCCCGGGAATTTATCTTGCACTTCTTGGGTTAAGGTTTTTAGTGCTTCGCCACGCTCCACATCAAAACTGAGCACCACATCAAACTGCAGTTTTTTCTTGGCAGGGTCCGCATAGAATCCATGCATTTGCAACGCCCAATCGTGCGAGAGTATTATTCCCTGTATGGTATTACGGATATGGGCGATTTCTTCGTTGCCGGTATTATAGGCGTATACCCCTACCCCGGTTAAAATGATCCCTGTTTTATGGAATACTTCCATTTCTATTTTACGCGTTAATTCGTCCACCTGGGCAACCGTAAGGGTATCGTCTAATTCCACGTGCAAAGATGCATAATTTTTATTGGGCCCATAGTTGTTAATCAGCAAATCATACACACCATGCACCAGCGGCTCTGCCTGGATAATTTCTTTTATCTGTTTGACGAGTTCCGGCGAAGGACGTTGGCCCAAAATGTCATGGAGCGTTTCTTGCAGCATGCCGATACCGGCTTTCATAATCACAAGCGAAATGGCCACGCCCACATATGCTTCCAAAGATACGCCCCACCACAAATAGAGTAGCGCACAAGCAAGAACGGAAGCAGACAAGATGGCATCAAAAGAGGCATCCGAACCTGACGCAATCAGCGCCCCGGAACGGACTTGTTCGCCTTTGGTTTTTACATATTTACCAAGCACGAGTTTGACGATAATAGCCACTACCAAAATAATCAGCGTAAGAACGGAATAGTGGGCTACTTCGGGGTGGATAATCTTTTTAACCGATTCCATTAAAGCCGTGATACCCGCGTACAACACCAAGGCAGACACGAGCATGGAACTTAAATATTCTATACGCCCATGCCCCAAAGGATGTTTTTTATCGGGCCGTTTGCCTGCCAACTTGGCGCCAATAATCGTAATAACGGAAGAAAGCGCATCTGAGAGATTATTTACCGCATCCAAAATAATGGCAATAGAGTTGGAGAGTAGGCCCACAGCCGCCTTAAATGCGGCAAGCAGGATATTGGTTACAATGCCCACGATACTGGTTTTTACAATAATTTGTTCTCTGTTAGCGGCTAAAGCGCGCATATTTTGTGTTTCTTCCATACGTTTTCCTAAAAAGTTTGATAAATTTGAGATACATCCTGAGAGTATTTTACAATATTATACACCCCGAAGAAATCTACGCAAACAAGCGCCAAAATATGTTACGATTAAGGTAGAATATTGGAGATTTCATATAACCTAAAATGAAGGGAGTTCTCCCCATGTCCTTTTTTAAAAGTTTCCTAACCAAACAAACGATATTTAATCTAAAACTAAAAATTTTGCTTATTACTTATGTATCCTTTGCAATACTATTGTTGCTTACACGTATAGCAGTATGGAAAGCAACTTCAACTTATTTTGAAGGATTAACCCAATCCCAGATTTATCTTTCCTTCTTGCACGGTGCACGTTTTGATTTCCACGTATTAGCCGTATTATTAGTTCCACTGCTAATGCTATTTATGCTGCCTTATAAAAGTAAAACCGTAATTAAGATTTTCGCCACGATTTTTCTCTGCCTATTTGTTTCTTTTGCATTTTTTTTGGCAGGAGATACCATTTTTTTCCGTATTTTTAACAATCATCTTGGGGCCGAAATTTTTACCAGTTTTACGCACATCGGCTTCTTTGTACAATTGGCTTTTCAAACGTACTATTACCTTACACTTCCGCTCTTGATCCTTTTTGCTTTGGCCATTTATTTAACACACAGATATATCAACCATTACCAAGTTACCGAACCGGACCCTCACTTTGTAAAGAAATCCGTTATCTTATTGGTGTGTATGGTACCGTTTTTCTTTCTTACAGTAAAAGGTAAGTTTCAAGTGCACGGACGCAATATCGGCATGATGGATGCGCAAGCACTAGCCAATGCGCGGGCAAAAGATTTAATTTTAAACGGTTTGTATACCACAATGACGGCGGTACGCAAGCGCCAAAAACGAAAAACTTACTTTGAGGACCCCTTCGAAGGTTTATCCGTTATTACGCCCCAAGAGAAACAAACAGACCCGGCTTTTGCCTTCGAACGACAACGAATCATTTTTAATAAACCGAACAAAAATTACAATTTTGTGTTGTTTATTTTAGAAAGCTTTGATCCGCTATTGATTGATAATTATCCGGAAGTAATACCGCATTTTATGCAGCTCAAAAACAGCGGCACCTATTATTCAAACTTTTTCTCTTCAGGGGGACGTTCGCTAATTGGTGTAACGACCACGCTCTTCTCGATACCGTATGTCTGGGGAATTCCCACCATGAAAAACGGCCTTGGCGCTAAAGAATTTAGCCGCTTAGCTACTTATTTCCAAAAGAAGGGGTATAGCACTCTC
The DNA here is from genome assembly GCA_947305555.1 of uncultured Elusimicrobium sp. GTDB lineage: Bacteria > Elusimicrobiota > Elusimicrobia > Elusimicrobiales > Elusimicrobiaceae > Avelusimicrobium. The sequence continues at coordinate 35,651 of CAMZDW010000006.1, read as the reverse complement.
AACATTATTACGGATATTCCTTCATCGGACAGTGCCAACCTCATGGCATCTTATATGGGATTTGACCAATTTTTCTCTAAGCTGGATATCCCGTTAAACCATCCTTATCCGGCATTTCACAAAGGCTTTGACTATGAAGGATTAGAATTTTTATTAAATAAAATTAGTCACATCCAGCAGCCCTTTTTTGCCTACTTTTATACTTCTACGTTACACAATCCCTATAACATTTTAGTCAGCAAAGAGTATCAACCTTATCCCATGGATACGGAACTGCACCAATTTTTAAACCGCGCCGCTTACACCGATGCAGCACTGGGCAATTTCTTTGAGCAAGCGCGCAAAGAGCCTTGGTTTAAAGATACCATTTTCTTATTCCTGCCGGATCACCGGGCGCCCCTCGGCAATCGCAAATCCAGCGCTGATATTACAAAGGACAAGTTTCAATCCTTCCTACTTATGTATGGAGCGGATATTCCTGCGAAAACGGAGGCCTCTTTTGGCAACCAAGAAGACATTTTACCCACCTTGTTAGACTTATTAAATAGTTCTGAAAGTTATGCAGCTAGCGGGCAAAGTTTGTTAGATCCATACCGCATGCCCAATAAATTTATCTTTGAAGAAAATGAAAACAGGATCCATGTGGTTGGGCCAACGACTAAAGAAGTCGTTAGCGAGGCTACTTTGCAACAGATCGCCGATTTATCTGCTCCGGCCAAAGAGGCCTTGCAATTTAATGAGGCTATCTACAAAAGTCTACGCGATAATACATGGAAAAAGAAATAGAAGATCTATTAAAGCGCATGGCCACCGGAGACCTTTATCACTTGTCCCGTGAGCATACCGGCCTGTTTGCTTGCCAAAAATAAAATTGTCTCGGCAATATCTTGCGGTTCAATCAGCTTGCCCATGGGAATAAGCGGTAGGACTGCTTTCTCCAAATTAGCATCAATCCAGCCGGTTTGCGTCGGGCCGGGTGCCACACAATTGACCGTAATACCATATTGTCCCACTTCCAGCGCGATACTGCGAGTAAGAGCTTCCAGCGTGGCTTTACTCGCGCCGTAAGTAATTTGGCCTGCAAAAATTTGTGCGGCATCGGTGGAAATATTGATAATCCGGCCGTAATCCCCGCGGTTTTTTACAAATTCGCGGCTCATCAAAATACTTCCGCGTACATTGACCGCAAAGGTATCGTCAATTACCTGCTGGGTTATTTTTTCAATCGTATCCAAACCGTTTTCATCATCTACGGCCGCATTATTGACCAAAATATCCACTCGGCCGAAACGCTCCAAAACCGCACGGTAGATTTCCTTTACATTTTTCTCTTCAGAAATATCGTTTTCCAAAATCATATAATCGGCTTTCATTTCTTTGAGTTTGCTTTCTACAGCGACTGCGCTTTCCGCATTTGCCTGGTAATACCGATCTACCCCGTTTTTATCTGTTTTATTCTTATCAAACGGTCGAAATACTTTCTTATACACCAAAGCCACTTTCGCGCCTTCCCGCGCAAACGCAAACGCCGTCGCCGCACCGATTCCCTGCGGATTATTCGCCCCCGTAATTAAAGCCACTTTGTCTTTTAATGCGTAGTCCACCATATTTCTCCCCCTACAGCCGTTCTACGCCTTCGGGCAGACGGTCGTGCATTTCTTTTCTAAAGTTATAAATTTCCCCATCGGCAAAGAAGGTACCGTCACCATTAGCGTGAATCACGCGACGCTCTTTTTTAAGCGGATTTTCCCATAGTTGCACGCCCTTTAAAACAAGTATATCATGCTCTTTCACATAATCCACCAACTTACACTCTATAGCAGCCAGACAATCTGCAATCAAAGGAGCTTTTACTTTGGCAGGTTTTTGCTTTTTCAGATAAAAATGCTTAAATTTGTCACACTCGGACGCATGCACCGTACCTATACCGACTACCTTCTCTATCATATCCACGGATGGTACACATAGCGTACATTGCTTGGTACGGAGAATAGCTTCAAAAGACTCATTCCAACTACCGCTGCAAATAGCCATACGCGGCGTGAAATCGAGCACCATCTGCCAGGAAATCGTCATTACGTTGTCCTTCTTGCCATCATGAGTAGTAACAAGCAACACAGGACCTGATTCTAAATAAGTAAAAGCTTTCTCTAATTTTCCTTTTCGCATACAATCCCCTTTATCCGTTGATTTTATTTTACATACATCTACCCAAATAACAAAGTCCGAATATTTTTCCAATTCGGCAATGGAAAGTACCATGGCGCTATTACTCTTCCTCCAGCAGGGAAAACAGAGACAAATCGTTTCAAAGAGTTATCCAAACACTTATCCCCTAACTAACGCCAAAAGAGAACACTCCCCCACCACATGGCCGATTAGTTGTTATTGTACTATATACGTAATCGCGAGCAAATAAACAAACAGCATATCTTCCCAGGTTTTTCGCACAAATAAATGTATAATAGCAAGGTATGGATATCAACTATTTACTTTGGTTGCAGGATTTTCGTTACCTAACTCACGATGTTTGGACTCCATTTATAGGGGGTATTTCATCGTTTGGGGAATCCTATCTTCTTCTTTTACCTCTATTTATTTACTGGTGTTTGGATAAGCGCCGAGGGCTACTAACTTTGGCATCGCTCTATTTGTGTCTTACCTTAACAACCCTCATTAAACTAACCGCTTGCGTGTACCGCCCATGGATAAAAGATCCGCGTATCATCCCGGCTGGTAAATTGCCCACCAGTTACTCCTTTCCCAGTAAACATACCTCCATGGCGGCCACCCTCTATTTAGGTTCGGCTACTACTTTTTGGCAACGTAAACCAACTAAATTCCTCGCTATTTTATGTATACTGGCAGCCCTACTAACAGGATTTTCACGAAATTATTTGGGTGTACATACCCCACAAGATGTACTGGTGGGCTTGCTGTTAAGCTTATCCTGTTTATATACGATTTGGAAGCTGGGCGATTACTTGCAAAAAAACCCCGAAAAAGAAAATTGGATTTTGCTTTTCACAGCAATTGCCTCTATTGCGGCCCTGGCTTATGTTTGCTTTAAATCTTATCCAATGGATTATGTGGATGGAAAACTATTAGTCAATCCACATAAACTGACCCGGAGTGCCTTTGAAAGTATGGGGGCCTTATTTTCGTTCTGTATAGCGAGATATATTGAAAAGACCTGGATTCACTTTAAGCAAACCGGCTTACACGGCAAAGGTATTCTACTTGGAATTATCGGGTTAGTGCTGTTTTGCCTGCTATTTGCCCTGTTGAAAAAGCCATTTATTTCCTGGATGGGGAAGTGTTGGGGCCGGTTTGTCTGGTCCTCTGTTTTGGTATTTTACGCAATTACGCTGTATCCGCTGGTATTAAAATATAGTTGTCCGCCTCGGGCTTCTAATAAACGCAATAAATAATCGTTCGCCTTTTGTGGGAAATCCTTTCAAAAACCTACTTGCCACCTTGCACAAGAATATTCTTTTTTGACCATTAGGCCTCATCTTACATATTCTTGTATCAAACAGATGGTTCCTATGAAAATAAATATAGACGAACAGCAAAATAAATATTTCATCTCTAAAATAGATTTCAACAAAAGCAACATCGTGCTTTTTGCCCCAACGCAAGAAATTTCGTTGGACTATGCTCAAGTTACCCTGCGCATCAAACTTCAACTAGGGAATGAAGAACAAGATACGCTCTCTATTTTGCAAAATACTTTTAATGAAACGTCCGCCTCAGAATCTTTCCATACGTTTCGCAATATCCAACAAAATCCCGATTCCGTGTGTTTGGCCACTATTATTCTTTCGCTGGAAACTCCACAACAAACGTATGTTATTCCCATGGATGGTTTGTTCGATTTATTGCTAGATATGCTAAAAGAAGCACCTGCCTTCAAACATATTTCCTACCGAATTGAAAACGACAAACCGGGAGATCCAGCCCGTTTGGCCTATGCTAAAAAAATAGCGGCTGACTTGGATAAGGTGCTGGAAGAAATTAAGCCCAAACCTGCGCCGGCAGTCTCTATCCCGGCTCCAGAAACGAATAAACCTTCCATAAATGCTCCGGTCCAACCGGCTCGCTCCAAGGCAATCTGGTGGGTGGTAGGAGCTGTAGGCGTTGTAGCGATTGTTTTGCTGGCCGTATGGCTTATCAAATAGGGAAATTCTCTATTTTGTAAATAAAAATTAGTTAACAAAAATACAACGAAACTGCTAAAATAAGGGTAATCTCTCTTGGAGGAACATCATGAAAAAAATTTTAGTTGCTTATTTTAGTGCCAGTGGGGTTACGGCTTCGTTAGCCAAACGATTAGCCCAAAGTATTCATGCGGATATCTTTGAAATTAAACCACAAACACCTTATACGAAAGATGATTTGAATTGGACGGACCGTAACAGCCGCAGTTCCGTAGAAATGCGTGACCCGGCCTGCCGTCCGCCATTGGCTACTCCTATGCCGGATTTATCCGCTTATGGAACCATTTTTATCGGATTTCCCGTGTGGTGGTATCGTGAACCTAGCATTATTGATACTTTTATGGAAAGCGGTAATTGGAACGGACAAACTGTTATTCCGTTTGCCACTTCCGGCGGGAGCGGTCTAGGCGATGCCAGCAACAACATGCAAAAGTTAGCTCCCAAGGCTACGTTAAAACCCGGCAAACGCTTTACGGCCAATGCAACAGAAAATGAACTCATTGCCTGGGCAAAAGAAATGCTGTAATAAAAAATTGATTTGTAAAAGCCCTGCTTTTCAGCAGGGCTTTCTTTTTATTCAAATAGCGCAGTGGATAAATATCGCTCTCCTGTATCCGGAAGTAATACTACGATATTTTTCCCTTTATTTTCAGGTCGTTTGGCAAGCTGTATCGACGCCCACAACGCAGCCCCGGAAGAAATTCCTACCAGGATTCCTTCGGCATGCGCAAACTGTCTCCCCATATCCAGGGCCGCTTCATTTGGAACATCAATAATTTCATCGTAAATATGCGTATCTAACGTTTGCGGAACAAATCCCGCCCCAATACCCTGTATCTTATGTGGTCCGGCGGTACCTTTGGAGAGAACTGGCGAAGTTTCCGGTTCAACCGCTACTACCCGAACTGCTGGATTTTTGCTTTTTAAAAATTTCCCAACACCGGAAATAGTCCCCCCTGTTCCCACTCCGGCCACAAAAATATCTACTTTTCCATCCAAATCTTCCCAAATTTCCGGCCCGGTGGTGGCAAAGTGAGCCGCCGGATTAGCCGGATTGGTAAATTGTCCGGGGATAAAACTGCCCGGCGTTTGGGCAGCCAGCTCCTGCGCTTTTGCAATGGCCCCTTTCATACCTTCTGCTCCGGGGGTCAGCACAATTTGCGCTCCATAAGCTTTTAGCAAGTTGCGACGCTCTACACTCATGGTTTCAGGCATAGTTAAAATAATCTTGTATTTCCTAGCCGCCGCGATTGCTGCCAACCCAATGCCTGTGTTACCACTGGTGGGCTCAATAATCACGGAACCGGGTTTTAATACTCCTTTTTGTTCCGCGTCGTCAATCATGGCCTTAGCCACTCTGTCTTTTACGCTCCCGGCCGGGTTAAAATATTCTAACTTGGCATATAAGTTAGCTTGGACGTCAACCTCCTGCCCTAAGTTAACCAGTTGCAATAAGGGTGTGCGCCCAATCAAATCCGTCATTTGTTTGTATATTTTCATTTTTCGTTATTTTCTAACTCTGAACGCCAAAAACATTTTTTGGCTCCCCAGAGTAGTCCTTTGTAAAAATAAGGCTCCAATATTTTCATAATAATACCAGCCGCCACACAAGCTATTGTAGCCATCCCCAATGCATACATTTCGCTTTGGCGACTCCAATAAGAGAAAGGAAACAACGAAATAATACAAATATGCATCAGAAAAATATAGTAAGAAGCTGGGGTTACCCAACTCCAAAAACGGCGTAAGATGCCCGTTTCTACTCTTCCTAACAAACACCGTCCGCTTCCTAAAAGCGCCAAAATTACCAACCAATAAAAAACAGCATTAAAATCTGCTTCGGAGGGCTTGCGCATGAACATCAAATAAACAAGACCCGCCCAACAGGCCAATTCCATCAACCAGCATCCGCGCAAATGTTGGAAAAAAGCTTTCACTTTTTCGTTTTCCATGAGATGGAATAAACACATCCCCGTTGCCATACTCGCCAAGCCTCGCACTAATCCGGCTGATGCAAAAGGCAAACTCGTTATTTGCGAATGGACGTCGGCAAATTTTCCGTATTGATGGAAAATCCAACTATATCCGGCTAAAGCAATAAAAGGCAACCACACACAATATGCGGTTTTTGGTTTAAAAAACACCAAGGCACTTAGTAAACATCCTCCCCAAAACAAAACTGGAACGTACCAAGTCCCTACCAAACTACGAAAAACAATTAAATGATCCAGCATCAGCAGGTGGGACGGCAACACCATCCAAGGAAATATTTTATGACGGAAGATAGCTTCTCCAATAAAAATAGCACTTCCTGCAATCAAAGCAAAGAAAAAAGGTTTATAAATCCGTTTGAAACGGTGCCATATATAATACCCAAAAGCCTGCTCCGAGGGTAGCGACTTTTCCATCCGTTGCGCGATAGAACGGGCCAATAAATACCCCGATAGCAAGAAAAATCCTTCTACTACCAGATAAGAAGTAGAAAAAATTCCGGAAGACATTTTATAAAACGGGAAGAACATCATTTCCCCATGATGCCAAATAATGACTAATGTCAACAAAAAACGAAATAAATCTACGCCGGCAATTTTAGTTGTATTCATATTGGATTTTTTCATACAGGAATTATAGCAAATGGTTAAATCACTTTTATCTTTTTCATTTGGCTTTGCGAGAGAAGTAGCGAGCTCCCGGCAATTTACGTAAAACTTCCTTTAGAAGGCTGTACCCGTTTCTCACACGCCGAAAACGCAATACCCACCATACTAAGGTGCTCTCTTTGATATGTCTGCAACGAGCATATTCCGTCACAAACAGTTTTAAAAATTCCTCTTCCCTAAACGGTTGCATTAAATTGACACAAACCAAAAACCAGTTAATGGGCTTCTTTTTCAAAATAAAGCGGTTAATATCAATTAGTTCAAAATGATAACTTCCGTCACTAAACGTGTATAACACATTGCTCAACATATAATCGCGATGCATGAGGCCGCTTTCATGTAATTTTGCCGTATACTGGGCGAAAGCTTTGATTAACTCTAAATTTTTATAAGATGCACTGACCGCTGCGCCGATTGTCCATGTGCTAACAAAATAGGAATCCTGCAATAAACTACGTTGATAATGCATCTCATACATAAGGGGTTTTGGGGTTTCAAAACCGCGCGCTAAAATTTGCTGGGCATTTTGATAACTGCGCTTAGCTTTTGGCGTACGCAACCCAAGCGAGTAAAATATTCGGTTAAAAATGGGAGGTATCCCGTATTTTTTGATTACAAGTGTTTCCCCGGCATATTCTAAGGTGCGTACTTCATTACGCCCCTTGTAAATCACCTTGCCTTGTTCTTGAAAAACGTGTGGTAACTTCTCCAATACCAGGGGCGGCAAAGAAACACGACTCCCCTCTGAAATTTGACGGACAACCCGCTCCGACATTTTTTACTCCAAAATGATTAAAATGATATTTTATGACGGAACCTACTCTACTTAGTGTAGCATTTTCAAACCATATTTTGGATTTTTTATCGTGCCTATTCCGTAGGAAAACTCAAAACAATTAAACTCTAACGTATAAAATGAGTGGGTTTCCAGGGTTCTTTTTCCGGAAGGCCGAAGGCTTCTTTCCCTAGGGCAATACTTTTCATCAGAAACGTCATATTCCGTGCCAGTGTGCGCATCGTTTGCAAGCCTTCTTCATCTTGGGCGGCCTCTCCAGGATTTCGGCCATGGACACTATTCCAATACTGGCTGGAAGCAACCGGCATACCGCAAATCGTAAAATATTTGTTTAATTCATCAAACGTCGCGGAACATCCTCCGCGCCGAGCTACTGCCACGCTGGCCCCTACTTTCATACTCTTATCAAAAGGAGCACTGAAAAATAAACGGTCCAGTACTGCTACCAACGTAGCATTAGCCGAAGCATAATACACCGGGGAAGCTACTACCAACCCGTCAGCCTCCTCAAATTTGGGCGCCAACTCGTTTACGATATCATTAAAAACACATTTGCCTTTTTCCTTGCATGAACCGCACGCAATGCAACCGCGTACAGCTAAACTTCCTACGCGGACTATTTCGGTTTGCACATTTTCTGCGTGAAAAATCTTCTCCATTTCTGCTAAAGCCCGCGAAGTATTCCCTTGTTCATGTGGACTTCCATTTAGTAATAATACCTTCATTTACTGATTTCCCCCTCTTTTTTGGCTTATTTCTTCCGCTAGCCACGCTAAAGCTGTTTGCGTAGCCCGGCCAATATTTCGCTCGCGTGTGCGCGAAAATAAAAATCGACGTGCTTGGGTCCCCTTGGGACCGGAAACGGCAATCCATACCGTTCCAACCGGTTTCTCGGCACTGCCTCCATCCGGGCCGGCAATCCCTGTGGTCGAAACAGCCCAATCCGCCCCGGTGATTCGTCGTACGCCTTGAGCCATTTGGCAAGCCACCGGTTCACTTACAGCCCCATACTTTGTTAAATCGTCCGCACTTACTCCCAGAACTTCCTTTTTTACTTCGTTAGCGTAAGCAACTACTCCGCCCACAAAATAAGCCGAAGCCCCGGCAATTGCGGTAATCTCATGTGCAATATTTCCTCCGCTACAGCTTTCGGCACAAGCAATCTTTTGGCCCGACTGTCTGAAAATGGTGGCCCATTTTTCAGCGGCCTGTTGCATTTCCCCTACCGTAAACGGTAATGGACGTAAAGAGCAAAGAAGTTTCTCCCAGTGCGAGGACAGCGGAGCCTCTTTCGTCTTAGCTGTTAGTCTCAAACGCACATATCCTGGAGAAGGTAAATAAGCCAAGGTCAACTCTGTGGGAAGTTGCTCCTCAAACGGAGCCAATTTCAAGGCTAACTCCGCCTCCGGGATATCATATACGGTCACCATTTCATATTGCACATATAAATCGGCAAACCGGTTTCGCAACCGGGGTAATACTTCTGCCGGCATCAAATATTCTGTTTCAAACGGAACTCCCGGCAACGACACTAAAATTTTGCCTTCTTTTTCAAACCACATGCCGGGGGCTGTCCCCTTTGCATTACGCAACGCAATACACCCTTGTGGCAAAACAGCCTGCGTTCGGTTGAGCGTGTTAAGCCGTTGTGGGTTTGAGGCAAATAATTCGCTCAGCCACTGATACACTTGCGGATATTCCACCAAGGGGACGTTGAAAAATTCTGCCAAGGCTTGTTTGGTAATATCATCCTTGGTTGGGCCGAGACCTCCCGTAACAAAAACAACGTCAGCTCTATCAAATCCATCTGCTAACGCTTGTAAAATAACGGCTTTTGTATCCCCTACGGAGCGCATTTCTACCGTATCTGCCCCCAATTGGGTAAGCGCCTGTGCAATAAAACGGGAATTGGTATCCAAAATTTGTCCCAGTAAGATTTCATCTCCAATGGTTACAATGTACGCTTTCATATCGCGGTTTCCTCTGCATCACTACCTCAAAAATTATATAATTATTATATATTTATTTTTCCGCACTTCCTACTGAGTTCCTTATTTCCGCCCGGATTGTCGGCGGTTTATTTTTGTAAAGGCGGAACGATGGAGCAACTTCATGAACAAAGAAGAAATTACCCCCAATCCATGGGCACTAATACCTTTAGCCGTATTTTTATTATCGTATTTAATCGTTTCTATTGTGGCCGGTGATTTTTATAAAATGCCGATTACGGTAGCGTTCGTTTTATCCTCCGTCGTGGCTGTATGGATGAGTAAGGGCGGCTCGTTGCATAACCGTATTGAACTTTTCTGCAAAGGAGCTGCCAACAGCAACATTATGCTGATGGTACTGATCTTCATATTGGCCGGCGCCTTTGCACAAACGGCTAAAGCCATGGGAGCAGTAGATGCCACTGTCAATTTAACTTTAGCTATTTTGCCAGGTAATATTTTAGCTGGCGGAGTATTCTTAGCTGCTTGTGTAATTTCAGTATCTGTGGGGACTTCGGTTGGAACGATTGTAGCATTAACCCCCGTTGCCGCGGGCCTGGCCCAACAAACCGGGCTACCCCTGGCGCTCATGGCCGCGGTGGTCGTTAGCGGAGCCATGTTTGGGGACAATTTATCGTTTATTTCTGATACGACTATCGTCGCCACACGCACCCAGGGTTGCAAAATGGCCGACAAATTCAAAACGAACTTTCAAATTGTGATGCCCTTTGCTATTTTGACAACAATTCTTTACATTTTTTCAGGAAGTTCTGCCCATAGCCCCTTCATCCAAAATGAAGTTGCTTGGTTAAAAGTACTCCCTTACCTGGCAGTCTTGGCCGCTGCCATTTTGGGGGTTAATGTGATGCTGGTACTTTTAGGAGGTACCCTATTGTGCGGCTTGATTGGCCTTATGTTAGGCTCCTTTGATGTGTGGGGTTGGACAACCGCCATGGGAAACGGTATTAACGGTATGGGCGAACTAGTGATTGTTACCATCCTGGCCGGCGGCATGTTGGAAATGATTCGTTACAATGGCGGACTGGCCTGGATTATTCAAAAAGCAACCGCCCGTATCAATACGCGAAAAGGGGCGGAGTACAGCTTAGCGTGTATTGTCAGCTTTGCCAATTTATGTACCGCAAATAACACGATTGCACTTATCATGGCCGGGCCCATTGCCAAAGAAATTGCACAAAAATTTAACATAGCTCCCAATCGCGCGGCAAGCCTGTTAGATATTTTCTCTTGTTTTGTACAAGGGATGATTCCCTACGGGGCTCAACTGCTCATGGCCGCCAGCTTATCCGGCGTTTCACCCATCCACATTATGCGATATTTGTACTACCCCTACCTATTAGGGATGGGTGCCTTATTGGCTATTGCAATAGGGTTCCCACGCAAATACGCACGTGGCATAGAAAGCGCTGAATAAAAAATCTTTAAAAAGGCACAAAAACACCCCGGCTTAACCGGGGTGTTTTAAAAATTCTCAATTTATTTTGTACCAAATTCAAAATTGCCTGTTGCCGAAACACCATGGTCAAAAATGTCGTTAGAAAAACTCCGTACGCCATTCCCAAGCAACCATCAATAAGCTGCGCACAAAACCCAAGGGCAATAAATAACATCATAGAAAACTAATTCCCCCTCCAACAACAGCCGATAATAAAATAATATAGGTAAATGAAATTCGCCTTGCTAACAGGATACTTGCCATTAAAAATCCCACTTCCAGCCATTTTAATTCAATATGCGCAACCGTTCCCGAAGATAGCACATTGAATAAGCTAGACAAATGCACCGGCTCCTGAAAAACAGAAATATTGGCAAATACCCCCACGGCATACAGAATCATCAAAAATGCTGCCCATTTAGCTCCTTTAAAAAAAGCAATCGTCAATGGATGCTCTCTGTATTTAAATAGAAAATGCACCGCACAAGAAGACAATATAAACGTTGGGAAACATAATCCTAATGTGGCTACCAACGAGCCAACTACTCCGCTTTGCATGAAACCCACATACGTAGCGGTATTGATGCTGACGGCCCCAGGTGTAACTTGTGAAACCGACAATAAGTTCCCAAAACTTTCCGGTGATAAAAAGGCTGTTTTCTGCACGAGGTCGGCAAACAGCAGCGGGATAATCATATATCCGCCACCAAAACACAATAGTCCATACTTGGCAAACTGCAAAAACAAGATGAAATAACTCATGTCTTAGGTCCCTCAAAATATTTACGTTTTAGCCAAGTTTCATACACGCCACCAGCCACGCATGCAACAATAACGATCCATACCGGACTAACCCCCGTCAATAACAAACAGAATAGCAGCACAAATAAAACAAAATCAATCCACCTTTTTAAAATGTTTTTTCCCAACCGTACCGCTAACACGATAAACATTCCCAGCACTGCAGCGCGTACACAATTAAAAGCCGCTAAAATATGCGGATTAGTAATATCTTGCAACGGAAAAAATTTAGCAATCAAAATAATAATCAGTATAGAAGGAAAAACTACGCCAACGGCAGCCGAAAGACTTCCTTTCCAACCGGCCAATTTATTGCCGACAAACACTGCCGAGTTAACAGCAATCAATCCTGGGATAGTTTGTGTTAATGAAATCATATCCAGCATATCTTCTTTTGTCAGCATGTTGTGTTTACGCACAAAAATATCTTCAATTAACGGAATCATAGCAAGTCCGCCGCCAATGGTAAAAAGCGCTATTTTAAAAAATTCCACAAATAAAAGTATATTCTTCGACATACAATCAATTTATTTTTTATTTTCCGGATAAAATTCAAAGGGTTGTAATGGATAAATCCAAGAATTCTTTGTTCCTTATATTTTGCACAGTCCTCTTTACCGGCTCAGCCCAAGAAAAAGAGGTAAAAAGAAATAGTATGGCTGCTACAACCGCAATTTTCTGATTCATACATATTTCTTTAAACATACACTTACATTATCTCAATTTTATATCGTCGTAGCAAGTAAAAGGAGTATACTATTCTCCCTTAAGCAAAGTGAAAGAATTGTAGCTTTGGGGAGCATATCCGTTTTAAACCTTTGAAACACCGATATCCCAATAAATTATTCCCATGCATCCGCATTGAAAACCCAAACGGTTATTTGGACACTGGGCAAGTAGTTTAGTATAATAGAAGTAACAGATTTCCGACGATTTACGCGCTCGTAGTTCAATGGATAGAGCGTCAGCCTCCGAAGCTGGAAATGTGGGTTCGACTCCCGCCGAGCGCAAATTTAAAAACCGCCCTTTTGGGGCGGTTTTTAGATTTATGCTTGGAGTGGGCCAACTGCTTGGCCCACGTCGGAAGTCGAAGGCCGGAGTGATGTTTTTGTTTGAGTGCGAGCGCACCCGCGAAGCACGAAAGGCAAAAACCACGAGGCCCGGCCCGGAGGCGTTTTGTGTCAGCAAAACGACCGTAGGGGACTCCCGCCGAGCGCAAATTTAAAAACCGCCCTTTTGGGGCGGTTTTTAGATTTATGCTTGGAGTGGGCCAACTGCTTGGCCCACGTCGGAAGTCGAAGGCCGGAGTGATGTTTTTGTTTGAGTGCGAGCGCACCCGCGAAGCACGAAAGGCAAAAACCACGAGGCCCGGCCCGGAGGCGTTTTGTGTCAGCAAAACGACCGCAGGGGACTCCCGCCGAGCGCAAATTATAAAAAAGCCACGTGGAAGCGTGGTTTTTTGATTTACTTGATAGGTCTAAAGGTCTGGGAAGACATGGAACTTAAGAACCTTGGATTTTTTAAAAATAAACGCTATACTTTACCTAGGGGACTCGTTTATGTACCGAGCTATTTTATCTTTCCTTTGTTGTATTTTGATAGGTTTTACAACTGCGCACTCAAAAGTATATTGGTGGGCCGTAATATTGCTTTGTCCCCGGATAATCCAAAAAATAAAGCAATGCTGACTATTATGGGACATTCTTACCTCATTATCATTCCCAATAATCCGGCTCAAGTAAGGCAAGGTTCTGCATTGTATAAAAAATACGAAACCGCTCTAGGGTGCAACAAACGCGGAATAGTGATTGGGGCGTATCCCTCAAAGGGTACAACACAAATTGGTGATTTAGATGGATATTTAGAGGCCCAAATCAACGCTGAACGAGAACGGATTCCAACAGCTCACTTTTTATGCGGCACTTCTGCACAAAAGAAACGATGGGATTTTGTATCAGGACTCGTTGAAATAAATATAAATGAAACGAAATTTATCAATAACCTGCTGGAACGCGCGCTTGCTTATCAATACGTTACCAAATTTTCTCCCGTGGATTATCATGCGGTCCGTTCTACTATTGATGCAGTGAGCGTCGGGAATTCACTAGCCAACAACTGTAATTCTTTTGCTTTCTCCCTGTTAGCTTATAGTGATGCATTCAGAGCACCGGATATTGGAGCCAATCGGGTTCTACCTGGGAACCGCCATTTATTACCGCAATATCTTTTCTTCAAAACTTCTGTGATACAACCACAAGGTTTTGTTCCATCGGTAGTAAAAAATGACACAATCTACAAGCGGCGAGTAGAAGCCGCACGAAAAATCCGCGAAGGCATGGAGCTTTATCAAAATTCGAAGGCCCCTATATAAGGGATATTCTCTAAAGTATAAACTGAAGAAAAAATTTTAGTGTCTTCACAGATACAATATCTTAAATCCAACTCCTAAGGTCCAATCCTTACTATGCCAATTGCCACCGGCGTGGGTGCTACCATTCAAATAAATTCCCGTACCCTGACTTACTAACGTGCCCAGCTCTAACTCCGGTATAAATTCCGCTCTGCCGTGATGCCGATAGTCTTGATAATAATACCCGTTAGTTTGTATCCACCAGTTATTTGGATTTAAATAGCTGATATTCAGCCGAAAACGGCCGTAATTGATATCTTCCCGGGCATGATCACCGATCACAGAAACATAATGCTTATACCCACTGGCAATATAAATACCGGAATCTAGCACCCATAACAGGAAAAAAGATGGACTGGCCTGTAACTGCCCGGCACCTAACCGTTTATCCGTAGCGGTAGGAAGAACAAATTCCATTTTAGCTCCGTAGCCAAATCCATTTTCATTTTGAGGCTCTATCCAAGAAATATTGGCTAAAATATCCCCCAATCCGTTGACCGATTTATCCGGCGATTCATACCGCACAAGTGGGGCTTCCACCCCCCAATTGTAATGTGCGTTGATGGTGTGATACGTTTTAATAAGCAGTTGCGAAGAAGAGAGGCCTCGGCTATCCTCAATAGCCGTAACGGACGGATTAATCTCCATCATGGTTACATTATCTGTTGGCAATACACCATACTGACATAAACGTTGAATTTGGCTAAATCCCGGCAAACTAACCAAACACACGATCCCGACGACCCACCATTTTTTATACATAAAAACCTCCTTACTCAATCAAGTTCATTATAGTAAGGAGGGCACCCGTTGTCACACAAAAAAATAGACTAATTTCTAATTCCAACCCATTTTTTGACGCAAGGCCTGAATGCGATTTTGGACCAAATTAGCTTGTTCCACGGAAAGGGAAGAATGTTTTCCTTGTAAAATATGGAGGGAAAGGGCTCGTTCGTACCATGTTAAGGCCTGCTTTTCATCTGCGACAGCCCCATATCCTCCCTCTAACATCTGGGCCAATTGTACTAGAATTAAGCAATCCTTTCCTTGATGGGCTTGGTATTTGGTCCATTGTAAAGCAAGCGGATAGTATTTCGGAAAAGCCGGGTATAGCGAAATTAATTTATAGATTGCCTGCTTATCTCCTTGTTTGGCCTTTTCCTCCAACGCGCAGTAATAAGCCTTCCGTCGAGCGGACCAATCTAACCAATTTTTACAAGTAGCACCGAGTTGCTTGAGTGAAAATCCCATACCATTTGTTCCCCAAATATATTATCATTATTGTACATCATCCCAAATTGCAAAACAAGAATATATTCCCATGCAAGTTCAACTAGTTCCCGTAAAAACATTTCTTTCAAAATCAAAAATTCCAGGAATTGATTATGCGATTAATCCCTATATCGGATGTCCCCACAATTGCATATATTGTTATGCAGAATATATGCGCAAATTTACCGGACACAGCGAAGACTGGGGGCAATTTTTAGATGTTAAGCAATGCACTGTTCCCTTAAAACCGGCCCAGTTGTTTCACACGCACGTACTGTTGTGTTCCGCCACAGACCCTTACAACCCCTATGAAGAAACTTATCAATGTACACGCAGTTTGCTTAAGCAATTAATTTATTGCCAGGCCCGGGTAAGTATTCTGACTAAATCTGACCTCGTTTTGCGCGATATAGATTTGCTCAAACAACTTTATCAATGTGAAGTAGGGTTTTCATTTTCTTCTGTGGATGAATCTTTTCGGCAGCGAGTAGAGCCGGGGGCCGCCTCTATTGAGCAGCGTATCCGAGCTTTACGTATCTTGAGCGAAGCTAAGATTAATACCGTTGTAATGGCGGCGCCTTTATTCCCCGGAATAAGCGATTGGAAATCTATTGTGGAAAAAACCCGGCCATATACAAATTTCTACCGCTTTGACGGTTTAAATTTGCGGCCGGGCTTTCAAAAGAAAGTAATTTCATTTATCGCCAAATATTACCCTGCTACACTGCCTTTGTATAGCCAAATCTATCTTAAAAACGATTTTTCTTACTGGGATCGTTTGCGATGTGATATTTTGACGCATTGCCAGGCACACAAAATTCCTGTAGAAATCTTTTTTTCTTCTGTTACAAGGTAAAATTCCCATAAAAAAACCCTTTCCGTTTTCACGGAAAGGGTGTTTAATAACACTTATTAATTTTCTTTTTTAAGAGCCGGTTCTTCAAATCCCATCCACCAGGCACATAGGAACCCTACAACAACGGCAGTTACATACCCTATCGCATAAAACACAATACTGTGTACGTTAGCTAAAGCAAGTAACAGTACTAATCCTGAAACGCCAAACGGAATACTGGAAAGAACATGGAAAAAAGCCACCACAGCTCCGCCAGCAGCTCCACCGATACAAGCGGCAATAAAAGGTTTAAAAAGCGGTAACGTTACCCCATAAATCAAAGGTTCGCCAATGCCTAAAAGGCCTACCGGCAACGCATTCTTAATCAGTACCTTAAACTGCTTATTGTGCGTTTTGAGTAATACAGCCAAGGCCGCACCCACCTGTCCAGCTCCGGCCATACACAAGATAGGGAACAGCGGGTTACCTCCTATAGTATCCATCAACTGTTGATGTATTGGAATTAAACTTTGATGAACTCCCAACATCACCAAAGGTAGGAAAGTTCCCCCCAAAACAGCTCCAACGGCCAATCCACCATGTTGTAACATGACCTGAGTCACATGAGCTAATTCTGTAGCGACCCATCCGGCTAACGGTTGAATGGCAGCTAGAGAGATAGGCCCCACTATTAGAATAGTAAAAAACGGCGTTAAAAACATTTCGGCACTACCTTTAATCCAATCGCGCAACTGCCGTTCCACCCAACTACCGAACCAACATACTAACAGGATTGCGATAACACCACCTTTACCTGGAGTTAAAGCCTGTCCCAAAAAATGCACACTAGATAAACTAGTCGTATTTAAAATTCCGGCAAAAGCAAGCCCCAGAGCAGGGGACCCACCAAACTCTTTATTGGCGTTATATCCTACAATAGCCATCAGATAGAAGAAAACGCTTTGTCCCAGTACAGTGAGCAAGGAAACAGTATCCGGATGCATAATCAATAAAGTTTTGGATAAAATATTGGTAATACCTATAATAAGGCCACATCCGATATAAGCTGGAATCAACGGCAGAAAGATATTGCCAATTCGTCTGCAAATTGCGCTTACTTTTCCGGAATATTTTCGCCGGACACTTGCTTTCGTTTCTTCGGCCAAATCTTCCGGACGCACTTTCACTCCCCGAGAAGATAAAGGCTCCTCTAAAGCACTAAAATTATGACGTTGGTTGAAGTAAGCGTCCAATTTGCCCGCGGTAGAAGGGCCCACAATTAACTGATGTTGTACCCCGGAATAGAAATAGCCAGCTACATCCTGTATTCGCCGAAGTGCCCCAACATCCACCAGGGCTTCATCTTTCACTGTAAAACGTAACCGCGTCATGCAACAGCCTACAGCGGAAATATTCTCTACTCCTCCCGCTGCCTTTACAATCTTTTGGTACATTTTTTCCAAATCGGCAGGCATAAAACTCTCCTTAAATAAACTTTCCCTTATTGTAGCAATTATTAACTAAATGAGTAAAAAAAAGACTGCCTAAAAATAAATTTTAGGCAGTCAGACTATATTTAACAAACTATTTAGACAAATGTTTGGAAATATATTTGCTCATATCAAACATGCTGATTTGTTTTTTGCCTTCAAAAATAGGGGCCAATTTAGCATCAGAATTAATCATGCGTTTATTGGTTTTATCTTGAAGACCATTCTTTTTAATATAATCCCACATTTTTTTCACTACTTCAGTGCGCGGTAAAGCCGAGCTACCAACGATCGTAGATAATTGGGCACTGGGAGTTAAAGGGGCCATAAATTTTGCATTTGCTTTTGCCATAGGTTACATCTCCTGTAAATTAAAATTATTTTTGTTGTTTATATTTTAGTATATTTGGGGCCTGGCTACAATACACAGGCCCCGTTTTCTGTCTCTATACTTAAAACTTATGCAGCTACTTTCACTTTCGGAGCAGCAGCCAACACTTCTTTGGTGCAGCCAGCTTCGTATTTCTTGAAGTTTTCAATGAAAGATTGAGCCAACGCTTCATATTTGGCCATATATTCTTTCTTATCTGTCCACAAGTTCATCGGGTTCAAGATTTCGGAAGGTACACCTTCACACGAAGTCGGGATTTGGAAGCCAAAAACCGGGTCAGTTGTAAATTCTACTTTGGCCAATTTCCCGTCTAAAGCCGCATTTAAGAGAGCGCGCGTATATTTGATGCTGATGCGTTTGCCAATCCCGTAGGGGCCGCCAATCCAGCCCGTGTTCACAAGCCAGCAGTCCACGTTGTGCTCTTTAATTTTCTTTTTCAAGAGTTCCGCATACACAGACGGATGCAAAGGCATAAATGGTCCGCCAAAGCAGGTAGAGAAAGTGCTGGTCGGTTCTTTAACGCCTTTTTCCGTACCGGCCACTTTAGCCGTGTATCCACTAATAAAGTGGTACAAGGCTTGATCGGGGCTGAGTTTAGAGATAGGCGGCATTACACCGAAAGCATCACAAGTGAGGAAAATGATATTTTTCGGGTGCGTAGCGCGTTTAGATTCCACAGCGTTATCAATGAAATTAAGCGGATAGCAAGCGCGGGTATTTTCCGTTAGAGTATCATCATCCAAATTGAGTTTGCCCGTTTGAGGGTCAAAAACGACGTTTTCCAACACGGTGCCGAAGCGTTGAGTGGTGGAATAGATCTGAGGTTCGGCTTCTTGGCTTAAGCGAATCACTTTTGCATAGCAGCCGCCTTCAAAGTTAAACACACCGTCAGCGTCCCAACCGTGTTCATCATCACCGATAAGTCCGCGGGTAATATCGGCAGACAAAGTGGTCTTACCAGTACCGGACAGACCGAAGAAAATGGCACTGTCGTTCTTGCTGCCCACGTTGGCGGAGCAGTGCATGGTCATAATGCCTTTTTGCGGCAAGAGGAAGTTCATGATCGTAAACAAGGCTTTTTTATTTTCACCGCCGTATTCACTGCCAATCACGAGTACCATCTTTTTGGCGAAGTTAATTAAAATAGCCGTTTCGCTTACTGTACCGTCGGTGGCCGGGTCCACTTTCATTTTCGGCAAGCAGATTAAAGTAAATTCCGGCACAAACGATTTAAGTTCTTCTTGTTTAGGTTCAATGAACATGTTTTTTACAAACATATTGCTCCAAGCACATTCCGTAATGGCACGTACTTTTAAGCGGGAAGCTTCGCTGGAACCCACGTAAGCATCACGTACGAACAAATCTTTATCAGCTACATATTTTTGTACTTTGGCAAAAATTTTATCAAAGTATTCCGCTTTAATCCCTTTGTTGCTTTTGCAATAGAAAAGTTTACCTTCGATTTCGGGCGTTTCTACAAAGTAGCGATCGTTGGGGCTGCGGCCCGTGTGTTTCCCAGTGCTAACGCACAACGGTCCACCATATACCACATTCCCTTCTTCGCGTTTCAAAGCTTCTTCATACAAAGCAGGTGTAGAATAGTTCCAATAGACAGTTTTCTCCGTTTTGATTCCGGCATTTTCTAATCCGTACTCCGGTTTAAAATAATCCGGTGTTGCATTGACAGTTTTCATGTTAATTCCTCGTGTTACTAATTTATCCCCTATTTATGGGGGCAATAATTTTCCAGCGCACGGCGTATGCGGCGGACTCCCTCTATAATAGAAGCTTTATCCGCGCAAAAGCTGATACGCAAGTACCCTTCCAGCCCAAAGGCTTTCCCAGGCACTACGGCTACTAACGCTTTCTCTAGCAAAAACTTGGAAAGTTCTTGCGAAGAAGGATTATAGTAGCTAAAATCGGCAAACGAATAGAAAGTTCCTTGCGGCTTTTCCACTTTGACATGCGGAATTTGCAGCAGTTCGCTAAGTAAAACATTGCGATTTTCTTCTAATTGTTTGCAAAGCTCCGAAACGCAAGTTTGGTCGCCCTGTAAAGCGGCCGCGGCGGCTGTTTCGGACAAATCGCTATTGCAGGACGTGCTCTGCGCCTGCATACGGCCCATAGCGGCAATTAAATCTGTATGAGCAGAAACGGCCCAGCCGATTCTTATTCCAGTCATTCCGTATAACTTTGAAACCCCGTTAATAAGAACTAAGTTCTTGGCCTCTTTGGCATAGCTGCATGGATTGGGTGTTTTCTGCCCGTCAAAAACAAGTTGGTGATAAATATCATCCATCACTAAGAAAATATTTTTTTCTTCGGCAAATTCCACCACTTGTTTAATAAAATCCGCGTTATAAATTTGACCGGATGGGTTACAGGGACTATTGAGTAAAATAGCTTTTGTTTTAGGAGTCACAGCCGCAATAAGTTCCTCTGCCGTTACACCAAGGCCTTGGGCACCCTTCACCGGCACCGGAGTTCCCCCCACCAGTTTAATCATTTCCGGGTAACTTACCCAATACGGTGACGGAAAAACAACTTCATCTCCCGCATCTATAGCTGCCAGCAAAAAATTAAAAAGAGCTTGCTTGGCCCCCGCAGACACAATCACTTGGTTAAGCTCATAACGACGGCCATAGTTTTTTTCGGTGTAAGATAAAATAGCCTGTTTCAGAGTAGGGGTTCCGCTGGAAGGCACGTATTTAATTTGACGGCTCTGTGCCTTTTTAATAATTGCCTCTACAGCTGCTTGCGGAGCCGGGAACGTAGGTTCTCCCCCACCCAAATGAATAACCGGCTGTCCGGCTGCTTTCAATGCGCGGGCAGTAGCGTTTAATTTTAAAGTAGGAGAATCCCCAACAGAACCTGCTAATTTACTCAATGAAACAGACATAAAAAACCTCTCCTATATTTTATCATTTTTCATGAGAAAAAAGGAAAGGCTCTCTTTTTGTTTCTTTATATACAGCAAAAAGCGACTATTCCTCCGGCTCGGTAGGAGCCGCCGGCTGTTCGGGGGTATCCATTTTTTTAATACGCCCAAAGAGCATATAGGAGAAGGTAAGATGATCCCGATGTATCGGGCCGGATAAGGCTGGAATTTCCTTACGTACAAAATATTCCGGCACCCAGTGGGGGCGGCCATTCTGCCAACGCAAGCGCATAATCTTTTTAAGTGGATAAAAGTCCGGAGTAAACAGCGCTAAATAGCCTGCCAATCCCCCGCCATCCATAAAGGGTGGAATCGTTCCTTCGTACGCAGCCAAGCGCGATTTTGGATAAATCGTTGCCTTAAGATGTGGAATTTTAAATAAAGCAGCTTCCGCTTGTTGGACGCTCAATAAATCCCGGGTTACGTCCAATCCATCCCGCACCATGATACTGGCCCGTGTTTTATTGATATTGGGTACTTTTAAATCTTTTAAGTAAGGCACACTTTCCAATGTCATCACTTGAGGAGCCAGCGTCCCTAAATCAAATCCCACTACCGGGACATCTTTAAACTCAATTGGCGTAAAACGGCTAACAGTAGAAGTTCCATCATATCCCTGAGGCAATCTACCCATATAACCGCCATCGCCAAAGGAAGACTGACAAACGCCTCCTAATTTATCAAAGTTATTGACTTGCATCGTACAGGTAGAAGGCCCTCCGGTGGGATCTTCGCCCAATTCAAAGCGGTTCTCCTGCCAGGCTCTCCCATACGTATTTAGATATTGGTCTGTCATTAACTGACCAAACTGATCCAACGTTAGGTAGTTGGAACGTTTCCCTAACACAAAGAAATCTTGCACTTTTTCCCAGCCCCGCTGCCACCATGGACGATTTGAAGGAGTAGATTCCATTTGGTCAATGTAGGCTTGCGCAGCCAAATTGCGTCGTTCGTTTTCCCAAGAAACCCATTTAGGACTATTTAAATAAAACTGGGGCATACGTCCTTCTTCAAAAAAGGCGGAAGGACTTGTCTGGGAGAAATACATTCTTAAGGAAATAATTTTGCCGTCCTTCAATTCAATCGGTTTTGTCCACATCCGATTCATCAAATGACGGTCGGCCTGCAAGCCACGCCGTTGCACCTCGTTGACAATTACTTTCCAATTAGCCCGGAGCTCCGCCGACATACGTGCATCGTTGGTAAAGGCAAAGCCTTGTTCAAAGGTATAGTCCGCCATGGACATAATTAAATCAGTTAATTCCACATTGTGTGCCACCACAGAACCATCTTCCGCTGCCAGTTCTAAAAAGCGTTTTACGTTATCATTAAATTTATTTTTATAATAGCCGGCCGGCAATCGTTTCGTTCCTGGAATCAAACGTGCATCATACATAAAATCAGGTAACCGTCCAGACAACAACATCGGTTGCAAAATAGTCCGTTCTGCTTCTTCCATCGTCATGTAGTATAAGTACTCCATCACGTTATTTGCCTTTTCCGGACTCATTCCCACAATACCCTCAATCTGATCCCGGGGATGGAATCGCCCCAATTCATACGAAGTTTGCCAATAGCGAACCAATCCGGCCGCGTCCTGTAAACCGGAGGGATATTGTTTGGTAATTAAATTTACGGAAGGAAGTTGTTCTGGAATTACCGGCTCATATACCCCACTTTGTGAGGAAACCGGTAACAAATCGGCTCGTTTTTTACCAGGAAGGCTAGAAGCATCCTCTGTTCTTTCTACCTTTTTTACTAATTCGGGGACCTCCAAACGTAAAGTTCCCTGCTGTTGCAGTTCTGCATCCATAACAGCTAAGTCCACAATCGGATGGGGCTGTACAGCTTCCGCCACCGCCGCAGAATTTTCCTGGGGGAGCACTCGCAGTGAGCAATAAGATCTGGATGCGCGGGCAGAAGAATCTAAATGCAGGCGAGATAAACGGCTAATATGCAACAGCGGGAAAGTTATATCTAGCAAATTGACCGGCTGAATTTCTCCTGTCTTTTCTACTTTGTTGACAAGAATTTTGTCTTCCTCAAGCCAAGCCGACAACGCCTCGTACGTTTCTGTCCGGGGTGCCTGCTGTAAAATCTTTTCCAGCGTGTTCATCGCTTTGATATTGACACAAGCACGAACCGCTACCGTTAACGCCAACGGTTCCAAAGGAGTCTGCTGTAGTGCGTTATAAAATTGATGTAGAAGTTTCTCATCCTCCAAACTCCCATACAATCCCAGACCGCTGGCATCTCCCACTGCCTCCAAGGCCTGCCGTACAGCCGGGTTTTTTGAAAAAGCTTGTATCATTTCTGTTCCCGTCTGGTAAGATTTAAGGCTATCAAGTCCCTTTAAATGCAAATCTAAATCCGTACGTAGTAACTGCAAGGCTTGCTGAAATTGTGCAGGGGTAACTGGCACTTTATTTTCTGCCGAAATAGTCAAAAATTCGTTACGTAGTACCTGTAAACGTTTCAGCCCGGGCAACACCAAAGAAGCTTGCAAGAGCTGGGTGGAAACTTGCCCTCGTTTGGTTAAAGCAGCTATTTGTGCTGCTGAATAAACGGGTACAGACGTGGCAATTTTCCGTTCTAACTGTGATGCCAAATTTGCAGTAGACACGCCTCCTACCATTCCTGGCACATGGCGCATGCTTTGCCGCCCCACTTGAGAAGCAGCCCGACTGCTCTGTTCGGCATACTCTCCAATGCGGGTCGGCAGTTTTTGACCTAAAACAGGGATTGTAGTACCCAAAATGATAATAATGAAAAATGATTTCTTCATAGTTCCATTCTTTTTATCAAAATTTTATTCTAAATTATATGAAATTTTATAATCACCCTCGCAAGGGCCTTTAGACCTAATTACAGATAGGTCTTTTTTGCAAAGAGTTCGCCATTTACAAACAATCAAATTTGATAAAATAGAAAACAAGGATATTTATGAACCGACCTGTTTTATCACTCGATTTTTACGGAAATGAGATTATTGCGGCCCTGGCTTCCGTCGACAAAGAAACGGATACGCTGCGTTTGCGGCACATATTTCGTCAACCCTGTCGGGCTTTTGCAGGGGCCTTGGTGCGGGATATGGAAGGAGCCAACCGCGAACTCACTTCCTTATTAAACGAATTATCTCATTATACGCCCTATCCTCCCACCGTAATTGTAGGCTTGCGTGGGCCATTTTTGTCGTTCAAACGGGCCAGCGGTTTTAAATCTATTGATTCACGTAACCGAATTATTGGAAACCGGGAAATCGAAGCAGCGATTCATAACTCCGTTCCTACCAGTCTAAGTGAGACCTTAGAAGTTATTGATATTTTACCCCAGGCTTATACTATTGATGGAAACATAGGGATTGTAAATCCCAAAGGAATGTCCGGCTTTACGTTAGAGGTGGAAACTTTTATTTCTTGCGCGCTTAGCTCACATCTCAATACGTTAAACAACGTACTTGCCTCGTGTGAATGTCAGGAATACCAGTTACTTCCTTCCATCATTGCTTTAAGCGAAACTTTATTAAAACCGGAAGAAAAAGCAGCCGGGACCCTTCTATTGGACATCGGTTCCACCCATACCTCGGCTTCGCTGTACCACAAAGATGCTTTGATGGAAGCTTGGGAACTTTCTATCGGGCAAGAATACCTGATTAATGCTGTGGCCGATTTATTGCAAAATGATTTACCCACGGTGCGCGAGCTGCTGGCTACGTATGAACCCGGCAGCGATGAAATTATGGATGAGGTACTTGAAGATGCCCAAAGTATGCTTTTACAACGCTTAAAGAAAGAATTATTGCAATCCGTCCTGTATCTTAAATATCCCCCCGTTAATCTAGTATTATGTGGAGAACGAACCGATAAACCATTTTCCAAATTAGTAAAGAAAGTGATGGGCGTACGAAAAGTGCGTATAGGGGTTTTAGATCATTTAATTACTGATTGCGTGGACGAAACTCCTGCTGCCGTTGGTGCCATTGCACTGCTACACCACGCGCTGGAACGGGAAGAAAACCAGTTGGGAGTTTCTCAACCCCAAGAAGCCGGGCTACTGGATGGTTTCTTAAATAAGATAGGTCTTGGTCAATTATTTCAATAATTCCAAATAGATGTAGACAAAAAGAATGCCCCAAGTATTTACTTGGGGCATTTTTACAATTAATTTAATTAGGCTTCTTCTTCGGCCTCATTGGCGCGTTCGGTGCGCTTACGCACGAGGTGCGACAGAATTTTTTTGCGCAAACGAATCGAAGAGGGTGTAATTTCTGCCAGTTCATCCGGCGCGATATACTCCACCGCTTGTTCCAAACTCATTTGTCGCGGCGGGGTGAGCACGTATGATTCATCACTGGCCTTGCTGCGCATATTGCTTAAATGTTTGGCTTTGCAGGGATTAACAACTAAATCATTGGCACGCGAATTTTGCCCCACAATTTGTCCAGCATACACTTTCACGCCCGGCCCTAAAAACAGCTCGCCGTTGGATTCTAGCGCATAGAGTGCGTACGGCGTTGTTTCGCCATCCTCTTTGGCAATCAACACGCCGTTGTGGCGTAAATCGGGCAGATTGACTTTGGGATAATAACCGTGGAAACTATGGTGCATGATTCCAGTACCGCGCGTGTTGGTTAAAAAGTCGTTTTTAAACCCAAGCAGGGCACGGGATGGAATGAGATATTCCAACCGTAACCGATCTTCCCCTTCGGCCACCATATTTTCCAGTTTAGCACACCGGGTACCGATTAGCGTAAACACGGCGCCTTGAAATTCACTGCGGATATCCAAAATAAGATATTCCATCGGTTCTAATACTTGCCCGTTTTCTTCCTTGTACAACACTTCCGGGGAGGACACGGCCAACTCAAATCCTTCGCGGCGCATATTTTCAATCAGAATCGTTAAATGCAATTCACCGCGGCCGTATACCTTAAATTTTCCCTCGCCTTCCAATTGTTCCACTTTAAGTCCCACGTTGGTTTGGGCTTCTTTTTCCAAGCGGTTTTTCAAGTGGCGGCTGGTAACAAATTTCCCTTCCTTGCCGGAGAAGGGGCTGTCGTTTACCATAAAGTCCATAGACATCGTCGGCTCATCAATGGCTAACGGCGGCAACGCATTGAGCGCATCCGGGCGGCAAATTGTGTCGCCCACGTCTACGCCTTCCAACCCGGCGATAGAAACAATATCGCCTGCCTGTGCACTTTCCACTTCCACTTTGCCAAGCCCCAAAAACCGTTCAATTTTAGCGGCTTTGGCTTGTGTAACCGTACCATCATGATGTATAAGAGCTACCTGCTGACCTTTTTTAATATTCCCGGCCAAAATACGCCCGATACCAACGTGTCCTAAAAAGTTATTGTAATCCAGCATCGTAACTTGCATCTGAAGCGGAGCATCCGGCAACGCTTGTGGCGCCGGAACGTGTGCTAAAATCGTATCTAAAATGGGTGCAATATCTTTGCCTTTTTCTTCCATTTTTAAGCTAGCCCATCCGGCACGACCGGAAGCATAAATAATCGGGAAATCCAGTTGTTCATCCGTAGCTCCCAGTTCCATAAAGAGGTTAAAGACCTCATCCACCACCTCGCTGGGGCGGATATGGTCACGGTCCATTTTGTTAATAACCACGATCGGCCGAAGACCGAGTGCCAACGCTTTGCGCAGTACAAAACGGGTTTGCGGCATCGGGCCCTCCACTGCATCCACCATCAAAATAGCCCCATCCACCATGCGTAGCACGCGTTCTACTTCGCTGCCAAAATCAGCGTGGCCGGGCGTGTCTACAATATTAATCGTGTGGCCTTTATAACCAATAGAAGTACATTTCGCAAGAATTGTAATACCGCGTTCGCGCTCCAAGGGATTGGAGTCTAACACAGTATCTTGAGCTTGGTCTTCTTTTACTTTAAATTCACCGGCAAATTTTAATAGGGAATCAACCACCGTGGTCTTTCCGTGGTCTACGTGGGCAATAATAGCCACGTTGCGTACATCTTGGCGCGTCTGGTTCATATTTTATTTCTTCCTAAATCATTCCCACAAAAAACCCGTTCTTGCACGGGTTTGCAGGATATATCAAAATTTCTGTTTTTCAGATTATTTATATTTTAGTATTTTTTGAGCAGTCTTGCTTAAAAACTACTGCGCAAATGCCTGAAAAATTTTTATAATAAGGATATATGGAACGACTCATTGAAATGTTAGTGGTCTTGGCTTTGCTGTACGCAGGCTACGCACTAAGTATCAAGCGATGGAATTATGCCTCGCAAGCAGAATTGGAAAGACGCCGAACAGCCCTTAAACAAGCGGGTTTATCCAACACCTTTTATTTTATCCGAGCCAGAACTCTTTTCTTTTTGAATATATTGAGCGGTGGAACTTTTGTATTTTACTGGATTTACCACCAATGGAAAGCCGTTTTGCATGGATTTAAACGACTGGATGGGACTTCGCTTCGCTATGGCCCTTTGGTCCGCACTATAGGTGGATTTTTTACCTTTTTCACATTAATCAATATCATCAATCGCACGTGCGAATATATGCATAAAAAACCAGCCTGGCCCGCCATATGGTGGGGTTCCTGGTGGTTGGGAGGCTTTGTTGCGATATTTCTACCTATTTCTTTAACGGGAAGGATCTTTGGATTTACAATGTTCTGCCTAGCTCCGGCCGCTCTACAGCATCGCTTAAATGCTTTACCAAAAACGCGTTTGTCCTTATGGCCCAAACCCAAAGAAATAATTGCAACAGCCTTTGGATTAGTCTTGTTATCGGGCCTATTTACAATAGCCCATTTAATACAAAAATAAAAAGCGAAGGCAATGTATAATGTCTTCGCTTTAAATATTTATTTAATTCGCTATTTTCGCTTTAGTTCATCGGGCAAATATTCTATCAGCACATCCGGTTGCCTCCCGGAAAAACGGTGATAGAGAAACTGACTTTCCGGTTCTTCCATCCGTCTTGCAATCACCTCTGTAACAGCCGCCCAAGCATCCACTCCATCGAAAGCATCGTTCGTAACGGGCGTTCCGGCCACGGGAACCAACTGATTTTGGCTGTTTAGGTAATAGACACGATCCAGGTTCTTTGAAGGGAAAAATAATTTTAGATGTGCATCCTGCACTTGTACGGGAATTTGTTGTTCCTGGGCTTTCTGCCACACCTGCACTTCTTCAACCGAAGAAAAATAAGGGGCCTCTTCCTCCGCCGCAAATAATACACGCTTAGCCGATTCATCCCATTTGACTGAGAATTCGTTTTCCCAAGCCTGTAGTAAATTTTTTCCTTCCGGTGACGCTACGTCATATCTTTTCCAAAGTAAACCGTTTAAAGAAACTTCTATTGCAGTCTCTTCCCCCTCTATCTGGCGTACTAAAATACCCTGTTGCCCTAATACGGTAGATAGATAGAGATTTTGTCCATGAAACAATCGCACTAGCGGACCAAAATTAGCGGCCAAAGCTCGGCCTTTACTCAGATTAAAGGCAATCCACTGGTTATTCTGCAAATCCATGACCATTACTTCTTTTGCCCGTTTAGCATTTCCTTCCACCGCAACCACTAAAAAGCCATACTGAGATTGATTCGCTTGTCCAAGGGCTTGTTTCAAAGCTTCTTGTGCGGAAACTCCATTTTCCACCGGACGATTCGCAATTTCTTCTATCCGCTGTAAAGAAGCCACAAAATAGCCCCGAAATTTCTTATTTGGGACGAAAGCTCTTTCCAACCAGTTGCTCCATAGCTTCTCAGCCAACGGATTCTCTTCCTGATATGCTGACCAACTTTGCGAAAAAGGCGTTATAAAAAAACCCGGGGTCCTTAGCTGAATACCCAAAGTACCTTTTTCTTTCGCAGGTAATGAGGTTACATACGGAAGCGGAATCATCTTCATATTGGAAGCTTGTTGTTGGGAAATCAAGCGTTCCAATTCGAGCGAAGCTGGCGAAACCCTTGCTTGTAAAGCACGCAGGCCAAAAGCTGTATTCTTAACCGCATTTACGTTTCTTCTCATAGTTTGAATTCCAAGTAAAGGCACTTTTTGACAAAACGCAACCGTAGAGGCCCCAAAAATCATCTCTATTATAACAATTAAAGAAACAATTCTGTTCATAAAATTATATTTTCCTCTAGATAGTATTTTATAGCACCAATGCAACAACCCGCCTTTTATGAAACTGAAAACGCATTGAGCAATGCTTTACTTATCTTCTTCCCAAGCAATTGCTTTACTTTGATTAAATGAAATCCAACGAAACGCTTTGCCTTCCGAAGGGTTCTCTATATCCAATACAAGCGTATCCTTTGGGCGGTGATCATTTCCCTTAATACGCACTACAAAAAAACCGTCTTTAACTTGTTCTGCCTGTTTAAAAGCATCTTTTACAGCTTGCTCACACGTAACAGGATTTTCTACCGGAGTTAAAGCCAAATGACGCAACTCCTCAAAACTTCTTACAAACGTTCCTTCCGCTATTTCTCCTTCACCAAAAGCTGCTTCCAATATTACCCCTATACGTCCTTTGGATGTTTTTGTTTCCGCAACAAATGCTTTCCAGCGAGTTGGAAATGACATCACAAATCCGGGGAAAACATCCGGAAACGGAATTTGCATAATTTGTTGTGCAATCAACCGACTAATTTTATTCCCTAAAAAACCCGTTTGCCGTTGAATCTCCAAACATCTATGCTGGGCTACATTTCCAATGGAAGAAGCTCCTAACGGAGTCCGTGCTTCCCTACCCAAAACGACGGAAGTTCCAATATAAGTACGTCCGCCCCGCCGCAATGCACTTTCAAAAGAACGGCTTCCAGCTAACGTAGCGCGATTGGCGGTTTGAACAGCCTTACCCACACGAGCAACGGAAGATAGATTTTGTGCAGGAAGAAAAGATGCACACGTAACTATCCCCATGCTTACAACTGCCCCTATTTTAAGATATAGATTCATGACCTAAGTATGTCTCTCCAGTTGAAATACCCTTTTGTTATATTGTAATTAAAACTATCAAATCAGTCCATAGGGCAAAAGGCCTAGTATAGGCGTAGGCCCTCAAAACTGCCTAGCGAAAAATTCAAGCCAACTTCTAAAACAAATAACCATCCTCTTTTTCACGAGAGGATGGTTATTTAAATTAGGTTAACCTATTTTATTTGGCTTCGGCTACAGCTACGGCAACGGCTACTGTTGCGCCTACCATTGGGTTGTTCCCCATGCCGATCAGCCCCATCATTTCTACGTGGGCAGGCACGGAAGAAGAACCGGCAAATTGAGCATCGCTGTGCATGCGGCCCATGGTATCGGTCATACCATAAGAGGCAGGACCGGCAGCCATATTATCCGGATGTAAAGTACGGCCTGTACCGCCACCGGACGCAACGGAGAAATATTTCTTACCGTTCTCGGTCGCCCACTTTTTATAGGTACCGGCTACCGGGTGTTGGAAGCGGGTCGGGTTGGTGGAGTTTCCGGTGATGGACACGTCCACTCCTTCGTGACGCATAATCGCAACGCCTTCGTTGACATCATCAGCGCCGTAGCATTTTACTTTGGCACGGTCCCCTTCGGAGAAAGCTTTTTCGCTTACAATTTTGAGGTTTCCGGTTTTATAATCATACTCGGTTTCTACGGAAGTAAAACCGTTAATGCGGGAGATGATATACGCCGCATCTTTACCGAGCCCGTTCAAAATAACGCGCAACGGTTCTTTGCGCACCTTGTTAGCGGTACGGGCAATACCGATGGCCCCTTCCGCGGCGGCGAAACTTTCATGACCTGCTAAAAAGCAGAAGCATTTGGTTTCTTCGCGAAGTAACATTGCGCCTAAATTACCATGTCCCAAACCGACGGCACGTTGATCCGCTACAGAGCCGGGAATGCAGAAGCTCTGCAAACCTACACCGATTTTTTCGGCTGCTTCAGCTGCACTTTTCACGCCTGATTTAATCGCAATCGCTGCACCGACCGTATAGGCCCAGACGGCGTTTTCAAAGGCGATGGGTTGAATGCCTTTTACAATAGCTTCCACGTCAATGCCTTTTTTGGTGCAGATATCTTTGGCTTCTTCCAAAGAGGCAATCCCGTTTTCTTTCAAAACGGAGTTAATTTTTTCAATTCTTCTTTCGTATCCTTCAAACGTTACCATAAAATTCTCTCCTTGGAATTACTCTTTGCGCGGGTCAATTACTTTAACAGCTTCGTCAAAGCGACCGTATTTGTTGACGTTCTTTTCAAACGCGGTTTTCGGGTCTTCGCCTTTCTTGATGGCATCCATCATTTTACCCAAGTTGACAAATTGGTAACCAATGATTTCGTTGTTTTTATCTAAACCGATTTTGAGCACATAGCCTTCGGCCATTTCCAAATAGCGCGCACCTTTGGCTTCGGTACCGTACATGGTGCCGATTTGACTGCGGTGTCCTTTTCCAAGGTCTTCCATGCCGGCACCGATCGGTAAACCGTCATCAGAAAAAGCACTTTGCGTGCGGCCGTATACAATTTGCAAGAAAAGTTCGCGCATGGCGGTGTTAATCGCATCGCAGACGAGGTCGGAATTTAACGCTTCCAAAATCGTTTTTCCGGGCAAGATTTCAGCGGCCATAGCAGCCGAGTGCGTCATGCCGGAGCAGCCCAAAGTTTCTACTAAGGCTTCTTTAATTACACCTTTTTTTACGTTGAGTGTTAGTTTGCAAGCACCTTGTTGAGGGGCACACCAACCTACACCGTGTGTTAAACCGCTAATATCGGTAATTTGTT
Organism: uncultured Elusimicrobium sp.; assembly: GCA_947305555.1. Taxonomy (GTDB): domain Bacteria; phylum Elusimicrobiota; class Elusimicrobia; order Elusimicrobiales; family Elusimicrobiaceae; genus Avelusimicrobium. Next base: position 3,639 of record CAMZDW010000006.1, on the reverse strand, counting down.
TGGCTTTGACCCATTTTCCTTCTTCGGGAATCGGGGCCGGTTCGTGCTTGGCGCCTTTGCAGACACAGCACATAGCTTGTACTTCAGGGGTACATTTTTCGCAGCTCATGAATTCTCCTAATACAAAAAATAAATCTTCTTATATATTTTAGCAAAATTTAACAACAGTCGCTCACAAGAACTCGTTTTTGCTAAAATAAATACTATGATTTATCTCAATCCGGAGGAACTCCCCTCCAGTACGTTTGCTTGCGGACCCGGTCAAGGGCATCCGCAATTGCGTCAAACACCCCTCTATCAAACCTGGTGTGAACGTAGCCATCGTGCCTGGGATGTCACCACGGAAGGGCTTTTTAAAGAAGCTACCCTAGCATGCAAAAAATTGTTTTCATTTCCGCAAGACTACACGGTGATTTTTTTCCCGGGAGGAGCAACCCCCGCGATGGATGCCGTACTGTGGAATTTTACCACCACATCACTTTCCGGGTTAGCCTTCGGAGCGTTCTCCCAACGGTGGGGTCAAACGTTGGCCGCCCGAATGGGAAAAACCGTTTCAAATAACGTCCGTTTTGCAAAACCTAATGAATTTTTCCCGAGTGAAAAACCGGATTACAAGGCCAGCCTAGTTATTCTGACGCCTAATGAAACTTCCTCCGGGGTACAAATTCCGGATGAGTATTTAGAAGAAGCCTGGCAACAACGCGGCCCGGATACCTTGATTGCCTGGGATGCCACTTCCTGTGCGGGTGGACGAGATCTGCCTAAAAATAAATTTGATATTTTACTATTTGCCTTACAAAAATGCTTTGGCGCTCCCGGAGGCACCTGTGCGATGGTACTCAGTCCTCGTGCAATAAGACGGTTAGACGAAGTACAAAAATACCGTTCAGTCCCTTATTCACTGGACGTAGCCCACGCAGTAGAAAAAGCGCGTATTTTTCAGACAGTCAACACACCGGATACAACCGCTATTTGGGTATTTTATCAAGCCTGTAAATGGATGAACGAAAACGGCGGCTTGCCGGCCATGGATGCACTGTGCCGCAAACACGCGAACTATTTATTTGATTGGGCAGCACAAACCGATTATATTACTCCCTGGGTACCGGATGAAAAATTTCGTTCTTATATAACGCCTACCTTTAAACTGACGGATCCTCGTTTAACAGACGCAGCCATTAACGACGCTTTAGCCGCCACCGGAAAAACCAATTTACAAGACGGCCTTAAACGCTTTTCCACAGCGCCGGAAAACACCTTGCGCATTGCGTGTTTCCCGTTCATTGATATAAATGGAATAGAAGAATATAAAAAACTAACTGCCGCAGTAGATGAAATCGTGCGGCAGTTGCGTAATTCGCGGTAAATTCATTAGGGTTGTTCGTCGCGTACGATATAGCCGAATTTTTCCAAAAGTTGCGAATTGTTGCGCCAATCAGGGGATACTACAACATTCAGTTCCACCCGGCACGGACGGCCTAAAAATTCTTCCACCCGTTTTTGGGCACGTTTGCGAAGTTCGGCAATCGCCGCGCCCTTTTTACCGATAAGAATCGGCTTTTGGCTTTCGCGTTCCACATGAATATTGGCGCGTACAAAATTTTTCGGACCTAAATTTTCCGTAAATTTTTCAATTTCCACGTATGTGCTATACGGAATTTCCTTTTGATATAACAGAAAAATTTGTTCGCGGATAAATTCTGCCGCATAAAATCGTTCCCAACGGTCCGTCCATTGCCCGGACGGGAAATACGGTGGACTGGGCGGTAAAATTTCTGCTACCGCTTGTTTTAATTTTTCCGTTCCCACACCCTTAGAAGCACTGATGCGGAAAGTTTTTGCAATTTTCAAATCTGTTTTGACACGCGCTTCTAATGCTTCCAGCGTTTCCACATCTTTTACCAAATCGGTCTTATTTATCACGAGGAAAATGGGGCAATATACCGTTTTTAATTTTTCTACCAAAGCCGCGTTGGCTGCATAATCGGCTGTGGCATCCACCAAAAACAGCACGACATCCGCATCTTCATCTACCGCGCGGTCTACACAAGCGGCCATCGTCTGCTGCAATTTGTATTGCGCCTTTAAGAAACCGGGCGTATCTACAAACACGATTTGAAAATTCTCACCTTCGCAAATAGCCAAAATATTTTGGCGCGTTGTTTGCGGCTTGGGAGTCACCGCAGACAGAAGCCCCCCGGCAAGCCGGTTCAGCAGGGTAGATTTCCCTGCATTTGGGAGCCCGGCCAGTACAGCAAATCCGCTTTTGAAGTTTTGTTCGTCCATGTATTTATTGTACTTAATTTTTGAAGCAAACGATCACAAATTAAGGCAATAAATAACTGTCCACCACTTGCGCAATAAAAAACGCGTGATAATCTCCATGAACTCGGTCGTACCACAACTCATTAATGGTCGAATCCAACCGTTCCGCACTCATCAATCGGTTATAAATCACTTTACACTCAAAATGCATCCCGGGGATATCCAACACCGGCGTAGCGATTTTTTCACCCGGTCGTAGCGTAAAATGACAGGCCGCAATTTTATCTATTTTAGAGCCGGATTGCTGTCCGCAAATTTCAATTTCCCGGCTAAAATCGGCATATGGCACTGAAGCAGTAAACTCGTGCGACTTAGTCATTAAACTATAAGTGTAACGGCTTTTACGCACCATCGCAACCAGAACCGGCAACTTCCACATATACCCAATACTTCCCCATGCGGTAACCATTACGTTTGTTTTGCCTTTATAATGCGTAGTTAGAAAAGAAGCTGTAGATAAAATGCTCAAATTTTTTTCTGCGTTAAATAAAAATGGTACCCGTTGCATAAAAATAATTTTCTCCTTTTTATATTTATTATAACGGTTGGCAGCTCCACGCATTATCATTTTTTTAGGTTATATTTGACCAAAAAACAAAAAAGAGGATTCCCGAGCACTCGCCGCACGGATAAATTGGGAATGACTTAATTAAATAAAGGTGTCATGCTGAGCGGGACTCATCATCTTCCACGTGGGCCGTTGACGTTACGTAAACACCAGGCGTGGAAGATTCCAAATCAAGTTTGGAATGACTTAGTAAAAAATCCCGGCGGTTAAAAACCGCCGGGTGTTCTCAAACTAAGAACGCTAGACTAAGCTAGATCAGGAAGGTACTGCACAAGTGCTTTTATCTCTGTCAGCAGCCGGCGTACCATCACTGCAGCAACCAGCCGAGGTGGTGCTATCTATACCACAGAAGTCAGCACACAAGGCGATTGAGTCTGTATCATCAGCAGGCGTACAGAAAGTTCCCGTATTACCGTAGTGACGAGTCAAAGAATACGCATATTGCAAGACGTTCGGTCCCACACGATAGGCAACAGCTACGCCATTGTTCAAAGCTTGTCCGGAAATGTCTATCATAAATCCATTTCCGTTACCACAAGAAGTATTTGAAGTGGCAACTTCTTTTTTCGCCGTACCTAATGTCCCTTTAGTACAATAGTCTGCACCGGTAGCACCTGCCGGAGCAACGTCCAACGCGGAAAAGTTTTCCGTGTAGTGGTTGATTTGCATATATTTGCGTTGTTGAGACTGAGCAATATTACCGAGCAAGGTAACAGCTTCCGTCATGCGGGAGCGTTCCACTGCTT
>CAMZDW010000005.1 GCA_947305555.1 uncultured Elusimicrobium sp. | reverse complement strand
CGGCCTTCTCGTCCCAACGCAGGCAAAGCAGTTTGCCTGCTTGCAGATCAAAAAAACTGCCCCGCATGGGACTCGAACCCGTATCACTGGTTCCGAAGACCAGTACTCTATCCAATTGAGCTAACGGGGCAACTACATTATTCTAGCAAAATAGAAGATTTTGCGCAGAATTTTTCTGAAGCCAATTCTTAATCTAGTATAAAATAGCAGGGTACAAATAGTAGAATTTTGGATTAGTTTTTTGGTATAACTATATAATATGAAATCAATCAAAAACCAAGGGGCGGCGTGCTGCCCACATCACTGTGAACCTTTTGACGTTGAGTATTGGTCGCTCGTTAGTGCCAATCAAGATCCCGATTTAAAAGCAGCTGCGTTGGGTGGCGAGCTTAATCTGGTACAGTGTCCCACGTGTGGTTGTTTTTTTCACCACGATGGAAATCTAATCTATTTTGATGCTCCGGCGGAATTGTTGGTGTTCGTATTTTCCCAGAAAGACCGCGAAAAAGAACCGGAGCTTTTAAAACGTATGCAACAAGATTATGAAATCATCAAAAATACGCTTCTCAAACAGTTGCATATGGACTATCCCCCTGTTTCTGTGTTTGGACTGGACTCTTTAAAAACAGTCTTACAGGAAGAAGAAATTAGCTCGTTTGAGTCTGAAGCAGTGGCGGCTTCGTCCGCTGCGCAGGGTTTTGGGGTGGTGCGTTTAAAACCATCCTATGCACGGAAACATCATTTTCCGTACTATGTACCGGCACCGGCTGGAAAAGCTACTGCACTTGATTACGCAGTGGCAGCAAGTAAGGTGTTAAAATCCGGGCTACAAAGTAAACGCTTGCGCCATTTTGAAGACCAAATGAGCCAGGAGGGGGCGACTATTCCGCCCACATTATGATACCGGAAAAATACAAAGACCAACTATATACTGTAGGGGCTTATGCGACTAAATTAGGATTAAAAGCATGGGTGGTTGGGGGTGCCGTGCGTGATTTTTATCTCAAACGTGATACACTCGATATTGACTTGGCTTTTAGTGGTAACCAGGAGTCTGTTGCTGGATTTTGCGTGAAGCATTGGGGGGGAAATAAACATAAATTTTCACGTTTCTACACATATCGCGTAGATCTGGCCAATGGGCTTAAATTGGATATGGTGCGTACGCGCCGCGAAAAATATCCATTTCCCGGCTCCTTGCCGGAAGTGGAACCCAGCTCAAACATTAAAGATGATTTGTTCCGGCGGGATTTTACCACCAATGCTTGGTGTTTTTCCATCAATCCGGAAACTTTTGGCCAGTTATATGACCCCTTTGGCGCTCAAAAGGACATTCAAAACGGGCTTGTGCGTATTTTGCATGAAAAAAGTTTTTTGGATGACCCGACTCGATTGTTTAGAGCGGTTCGTTTTGCCGGACGCTTCGGTTGGAAGCTGGCCCCTAAAACGGAACGGCTTTTACGCCAGGCGGTTGAAGAAGAGTATCCGCTACTGATTACGCGAGATCGTTTCAGTACCGAATTTATCAAAATACTGGAAGAACCCAATGTAAAAGAAATTTTTACGCTGATGGAAAAGTATGATCTGCTAAAATTTGCGTGGCCGGGATTAACCTGGAACGAAGCACTACTACGTACAAATGACGCGGCTGTTCGGGTGGGAATTTTGGCTTGTTTGTTAGGGGGAAGTGGGGACGATTTTGTGCGCAGTTTGCGCTTGCCTTCTACTCAAAACCGTGAAATTTTAGAAGCGTGGAAAATAGGGGAGGATTGCATGAGTCCCCTTTCTACATTGACAACGTTTAAGAAGCAGATTTTACAGGCTGTTTATCCAAAACTGCCAGCGCAGGCATTGGATCCGTGCTTAATTCAGGGGCGTGATTTGAAGGAAAAGGGCTTTTCCGGCCGGAAAATTTCAGCGGCTTTAGAAAAAGTCCGAAAAGCACAATGGGAAGGTGCCATTCAAAGTGAAAAGGAAGCCTTCGCTTTAGCACAGAAAGTGTAAAGTTTACGAAGTTGGATATATCATTTTGAACAAAGTTCTCTGGTAAAAAGAGGACTTTGTTTTTTGTGGTAAAATCCTCATTAGGATGGGTTATACAAAAAAATACTGGATTTTTTCCTCTTTTTTTTTGTACACTGGAATAATTCCATTGTGGAAACGGAGGAATGTTCTATGAAGTTTTCAAAAAAGAAAAGTGGTTTAAAAGGATTTACTTTGATTGAGATGTTGGTAGTTGTACTCATCATTGGTATTTTAGCCAGTGTAGCGCTTCCTGCTTATGAAAAAGCGGTAAAACGAACTCGAGTTTCGCAAATATGGCCTTTGCTGAAGATTATTAATGAAGCGGAACAGGCTAAAAATATGGAACAGGGAACTTTTAATCAAGTTTATCCAATGGATGAGCTGGATATTACCATAGATTCCACTGCTTTAAATGAATTACGTGCGAAAGGAATTCAAATTAGTGTCATGGATTCCAATACTCCAAACGCGGATCTTTCCAGCCCGGCCCAGGCATATTGGTGCCCCAGCGTTTCGGATGTGTATCAAGGGGATGTTTTATTATACTTCGCTAATGGAAAGCGGCATTGTGTGGGGTATGCCAGCAACTCAAAAGGAGAGGATACCGCACTGTGTGAAATCGCGTTAGACCAGACCTCTTCTATCTCTGCCTGTATTACAGATGGTGATTGTTTTACTGAGTAGTTTTGCATAGTCATGAAAACCCGGGGCCTTTAGGCTCCGGGTTTTTTATATTCCGTACGCACAGGCGTGCACGAAGCTGGATAAATTAGTAAAATATTTCTATATGGAAATTCTTATTTTTATCCCTATTTTGTTTTTTTCAATCGTCCTGCATGAATTTGCGCATGGATGGGTTGCTTATCGTCTGGGTGATGATACCGCCTATTATAGCGGTCGTTTAACTTTGAATCCCATCAGTCATGTGGATGTGATGGGAACTCTCGTTATTCCCGCTTTGTGTGCTTTTTTAGGATGGCCCATGTTCGGGTGGGCAAAGCCGGTACCGGTAGACCCCATGCGTTTTGCCTCTCCTCGCAAAGATATGGGTAAAGTAGCGCTTGCCGGGCCCGTGGTTAATTTCTTGTTGGCAATATTTTGCGTTTGTTTACTAAAAATCACACTTATTTTCGGCGAAAAATTACCGGTGGAAGTAGTTAAAAATTTGTTTGTGTTTTTGCGGTATGGAATTTTGGTTAATGTTATGTTAGCTGTTTTTAACTTAATTCCCATTCCTCCTCTTGACGGGGGACGGATTGCAACGGCGCTGCTTCCCGTAAAAGCGGCGGTGGCTTATAATCGGCTATTTGCCCGGTTTGGAATGTGGATTGTGATTGTGTTTATTTTGACAGGCGCAGTGAAATATATTATTTTACCGCCTGCCTATTTTGTATTGAATTTATTTAGCAAATTTTTAATGTAAATTTTGAGGTGCTCAAAGTATGACAAGTCAAGAAATTGTTGTTTCCGGTATGCGCCCTACAGGAAAACTCCATTTGGGTAATTATCATGGAGCTCTTAAAAATTTTGTAACCTTGCAGGATAAATATAAATGTTTCTTCTTCGTGGCCGATTTACATGCGTTGACTACGGCCTATAAACATACCGAAAATTTGGCCGCTAATAGCGAGCAGATGCTGATTGACTGGCTTTCAGCCGGGGTGGACCCACAAAAAGCGCATTTATTCATCCAATCCGACGTGCCTGAAGTTAGCGAACTCAATACGCTTTTGGGCATGATTACGCCTTTGGGCTGGTTGCTTCGTAACCCGATTTACAAAGACCAACTTAATGAACTTTTAGCCCGTAAGTATGCCGGGCAGTTAAAAGGGGATGAAAATACACCGTTGGCTGAGCGCGTAAAAGGACTTGCGGATGAAGATATTTCTGTATACGGATTTTTAGGTTATCCGGTGCTGATGTCCGTGGATATTCTTATCCACAAAGCCGGGCTTGTGCCGGTGGGTAAAGACCAAACTGCTCATATTGAAATTGCGCGTGACCTAGTGCGCCGTTTTAATGAAATTTATCATACGCAGGATATTTTAATAGAGCCAAAGCCGCTTTTTACAGAAACGACCGTACTCCCGGGATTGGATGGACACAAAATGTCTAAGTCTTATCAAAACACCATTGATTTAGGCGAACCCATGGATAGCGTACGCAAAAAAGTAATGTCCATGTTTACGGACCCCAACAAGAAAAAAGCCACGGATCCGGCCAATCCGGAAGGTTGTGTGGTATATGCCTTCCACAAAGTATATAACCCGGACTATCAAAAGCGTTGTGAAGAATGTAAAGCCGGGGCGTTGGGTTGTGTGGCCTGTAAGAAACAGCTTTTAGAACTTATGGAGCCGCAACTGACCGAGTTTGCCAACCGGCGTAAAATTTTTGAAAGCGATAAAGCCCAGTTGGCGCATATTGTGAAAGCGGGAGCAGAAGCGGCACGTGCTTCGGCTGCGCAAACGCTTACGCAGGTAAAACGTGCAATGAAAGTGATGAAATAGTATGATAAATCCTACCCCAATGAATGTACACATTAACGTCTTTGAAGGCCCGATGGACCTTTTGTTGCATTTGATAAAAAAAGATAATTTGGACGTATGTGACATTAACATTGCGGAAATCACGCAGCAGTATCTAGATTATTTAAACGTGATGAAGGAACTCAATTTGGAAGTGGCTGGGGAATTCTTGGTGATGGCCAGTACACTGATGCAAATTAAAGCCAAGACGTTGTTGCCCAGTCAAGCTCCAACGACGGAAGATGAAGGTCCCAACCCGGCGAAGGAATTAATTGCCAAATTGATGGAATACCAAAAATACAAGGAAGCCAGTAAATTTTTAGATCAAAAATTAGAGGAAAATAAAGATAAATTCTATCGGGCGGCGCCTATTTTTGATAATGGTGAAAAGGTGCTCAATTTGCAGATGTTTGATTTACTTGCTGCAGTTAAGCGTGCCTTTGACCGGTTGGAAGAACGTAAACGGATTGAGCTGTTAAAAGTAGAAGAATTCCCAATAGAAGTGAAAATGCAAAAGGTAGTGGACCTGCTTAAAAAACGCACCTGGGTGCTGCTGGATGATATTTTTGTGGGCGAAACTAAAAAACGCGGTATTATTACATGCTTTATGGCAATTTTAGAACTGATGAAAATTAAAAAACTATTGGCGCGACAAGATGAAAAAGAAGGCCAAATTCGGATTTATTTGAATCCGGAAAATAAAGACAAAGATTTTAAAACCCTGATGCACGCAGAAGCACAGGAACCCCAAGAGGCACTATGACCCAAGACGAAGCAAACCAAACACAAACAACACAGACTGAAGCAAAAACGGAACTTGTAGAAACAGAAGATTTGAAAAAAATTATCGAAACGCTTTTGTTTATTACTGACCGGCCCGTCAAACCCAGCCGTTTGGCGGAAGTGGCGGAGAATACTGATGCGCGCCGCGTGCGTGAAATTATCCACGAATTGCAAGATGAATACGCCGCCCAAAACCGCGCAGTACAAATTGTGGAAATTGCGGGTGGTTTTCAAATGGCAACAAAGGCGGAGTATGGCCGTTGGGTTCGTCGGTTATATAACGAAAAAATGACGACAAAACTTTCCAATGCGGCCTTGGAAACATTGGCAATTATTGCTTATAAACAACCCATTACCCGGGCGGAAATGGAAGCTATCCGCGGGGTAGATGTGGCCGGCCCGCTAGAGCGGTTATTGGAAAGAGCACTGGTGCGCGTTGTGGGTAAAAAAGATACGATTGGTCGCCCTATGGTGTACGGAACTACAGATGAATTTTTACGTTTGTTTGGACTGAACAAAATCGCAGAACTGCCGGATTTGCAAACTTTTGCTACCAAAACGTTACAAGAAAAGCAGGAAGATTTGCCCTTTGGCGATCCGCTTCCTCCACTGGGGGAACCTGCCATTATTCCTTTAGAAGAGCTTAGCCCGGAGGAACGGCTGGAAGCATTGGATTCTTCAGTGGATCCCTTTTTCACCCGCAACAGCTATAACCGGGGTGATTTTTTTGGAAATGAAACAACGGATCCAACGCCCACTCCGGCTGCGGATAAAGTTTCGGCCGCGAGTGAAATTTTGCAACCAATACTTAAGTCTAATCCAACAGAGGAGGAAAAATAAACATGAACATCGTTTTAGCTGCCAGTGAGGCATTTCCATTTTGTAAAACAGGAGGGCTGGCTGATGTAGTTGGGGCACTTTGCCAGCAGTTTGGTTCTCAAAAGGGAAATAAAGTTTTGCTTTTCCTGCCGCATTATCGCAATATTGTTCGGGTGTCTTCCCTCAAAGTAGTACCGGGTGTGTATTTAATTCCTATCGGGGACCGGATTGAGCAGGTGTCCCTCTCCTATGTAAATTGGGGCAACGTGTTAGTATTTTTTGTAGGAAACCGTAAATATTTTGACCGTCCGGAACTTTATCGTACAAAAGAGGGTGAATATGCCGATAATGATGAACGGTTTATTCTATTTTCGCGAGCTGTATTGGAAGGTTGTAAATTTATCGGTTTCCGGCCGGATTTGATTCACTGCCACGATTGGCAAACGGGGCTTATCCCAGCTTATTTGAAAACCGTTTATAAATTGGATGCTTTTTACACACGAACACGCAGTTTGTATACCATTCATAATATCGCCTACCAGGGACATTACCCTTATTCCTCGTTCCGTAAGGCCGGTTTCCATCCGGTAGATTATACGCCGGAAAAATTTGAGTATTATGGGGGCATCAGCTTTCTAAAGAGTGGGATTGTTTTTGCGGATAATATCAATACAGTAAGCCCGAATTATGCACGGGAAGTTCAAAGTGACCCGGCGATGGGGTTTGGATTGGAAGGTTTGTTGCGGTATCGTAGCCGGAATTTCTGCGGCATTGTTAACGGGATTGATACGGAAGTGTGGGATCCTGAGTTGGACCCGATCCTTCCCGTCGGGTATGATATCAGCGAGGTGGAAAACGGTAAGTTGGCCGCCAAGCAAGCCTTGCGTCAACAGTGTAAATTAGAACAGAATCCTCGCAAGCCTGTTATCGGGATTGTATCACGTTTGGACTACCAAAAAGGGCTAGATATTGCTGTTAACTTAATTGAAAAATTTAAGGATCGTTTCCAATTTGTAGTATTGGGAAAAGGAGATCCTATGCTGGAAAAAGCCTATCAAAGTTTGGCGCGCAACAACGCCGGCCAAGTGGCTTTTGTAAATCGGTTGGATGAAGATTTAGCACACAGGATTTACGCCGGAGCTGACTTTTTCCTCATGCCTTCACGGTTTGAGCCGTGTGGGCTTTCACAGTTAATTGCCATGAAATATGGGACTTTGCCGGTTGTATCCCGAGTAGGTGGCTTGGTAGATACGGTCAAGGGATATGATGGTACCAACGAAGAAGCCGCCACGGGGATTTTTATTGATCCGTTCACTGAAAGAGGTCTTTGCCGCGCACTAGAACAAGCGTTGCAAATCTATCAGAACAAGAAGTTACTTTTGCGCCTGGTGCGTAACGCTATGAGGCAGGATGTATCGTGGGATAAATCTGCACAAGCGTATTTGGAATTATACCGAAAAACGATCATCTAAGGAAAATAGGCATGAAAAAATATTGTTTACTTTTTATTTTTGTATGTTTTTCTTGTGGATGGAATGGTTGGGCACAGGAATCGGCTCCTTCGGTCAAGAACGTGATTTGGGTCATTGCCGATGGTATGGGACCTGAAATTATGGGGTTTTTTATGGAAGGGGTTCGTTACGGTGATTTAGATGGATTCCCGGACAAAGTCTCCCACATGGAAACCATGATACAAAAGGGAACCCAAGGGTTATATTTCAACAAAACGTACGATACAATCGTAACCGACTCTGCCGCTTCTGCCACGCAAATGGCCACGGGTCAATATTCACGGCCGGATTATATTGGGGTAAATTTCGAAGGGCAGAAAGTAAAAACGCTGATGGAACTAGCCCAGGAGAAGGGAAAATCCATTGGGGTGGTTTCCGATGCGTATGTAACCGATGCAACTCCGGCAGGATTTACAGCCCATGCTAATTCCCGTCGGCTTAAAGAGCAAATTGCGCGCCAACAGATTGAACTGGGTGTAGATGTAATTTCCGGGGGTGGTTTAAAATATTTTAACCGGGATTTACAAAAACAAGCCAAGGAAAAAGGATATACGTTAGCTACAACGCGCCAAGAGCTTTTGAAAGTAAAGAAGGGGAAATTATTGGGATTATTTTCAGATACCGGAATGCCCATGGCTATTGAAATGTATCGCTACCCCAATACTCCTTCGTTAGCTGAACAGACACGTAAGGCTATTGAGTTACTGGAACAAAATAAAGAAGGGTTTGTGTTGATGGTGGAAGCCGGTAAAGTGGATTGGGCAGCTCACGCTAATGATCCAGGAAGTCTGCTGGCGGAAATGAAAACTTTAGATGAGACCCTAGGGTATGTACTGGCTTATGCCGATAAACATCCCGATACGCTAGTTTATTTGAATGCCGATCATGATACCGGACTAGGCACATTTGTTTATCAATACTTAGACCGCCAGAAAGTGGCGCAAAAAACTAAACAAGGAGAGGTACTTTACAACGGGAACACTGCGTACCATTCCTTTAAGATTTATAAACAGTTGGAGAAGCAAAAACGTAGTTTGTACTACCTAGAGCAAGAATTGTATGCCCAACCTAGCTCCATGCTTACGCGTGATTATTTAGAGCGCCGTTTTGGGGAAGCTTTAGGAGAAGAGGTTGATTTCAGTACTTTTACAGATTTAAGTAACGTACGTGGAGTATTAAAACAACTCAACGCTCAGCGTGGTATTTCTTGGGCTACCGGCAACCATTCGGCTGCTCCATTGATTGGGGTGGCGTATGGCCCGCAGGCTGAGTTGTTTTCCGGAGTTTATCACAATACCGATATTTTCCCGCGGATGAAACAGGCCTTGGGATGGAGTGAGAAAGAATAATGGAAGAAGATTTTTTGAAAGCAGAGACGGCGACTACCACCGCAAAAGAACCTAAGCATTTATTTCGGCTTTACCGCAGATTATTCCTTTTAGTGTTTGCGGTGGCGGTCTTGTGGCAAGGATTGCTGCTAGTGGATACGCGTTTAGCGCAATACTACCGAGATCTAGAAAATACCTTTAAGGTAATTTTGACCGCCCCAGGAAAGACAGATAATGCCTCCCTAGAGCAGTGGGGGGAATCGCTTAACCAAAAACAAGATATTGTTTCGGTTAAATTGTTTTCTCCACAGGATGGGCTGGAAGTTGTTCGCCGTCAAAATCCACAATTAGCGGAATCCTTATTGCTGATGGGCAAAAATAAAATGCCTGCTTATTTTGAGTTAAAACTGACCCCACAAACTTTTGGCAACATGCGGCCCTTTATGGATAATTTGGCTGCTGAATATGATGAACTTTCCATACATTACAACGCGCAACATGCCGATTTAGTTTTCTATACAGGTGTATGTAGTAAATTGTTACGGTTGGTCATGGCTTTTGCCTTGCTATTGTTTTTGGGATTTATGTTTTTAGTAGAAGCTTATCCAGTACGAGGTGGAAAAAGCCACGTGTGGGGAGGCGCTGTTTCGGGGTTATTAGCCGGGATAGCTTCTTGTTTATTTATCGGGGTGCTTGTTTATCCAACCGGTCTGTTGCAGGAAGTGATGCACACATTCACGACCCCGGAAAAGCAATTGTTGGTATTTGTTTTCTGTACTTTGTTTGGATGGACGTTATCTAAATGGCAAAAATTTTAACGGTATTTTTACTTTTGGGAGTGTTTGTTTCGCCGCTATTTGCAGATGAAACGGCGGATCATAAGCGCGAAATTGAACGCCTTAAAAAAGAAACAGCACGCAAAGAAAGTGAACTTAAAAAATACCGAGAGCAGGAAAAGAAAATCTCAAAAGAGATTTCTGATTTGGAAAACAAGAAGATGCGGGCCCAACAACTTAAAAACAAAGTGGAACAAGATATTTCTGCGGTGGAACAAAACTTGCTTTCAACGGAAGAAAAACGTACGGCTTTGGAGCGCAGTATGCCTTTATGGAACGGAGTAGTAGAAGAAGAATTGATGAACTATTATTTCACGCCGGCTTGTGCTTTTTGCCCAAAGGGATATAGCTTGGAAGAAGCTATTTTTATAGACCGGATGGTTACCCATAAAGCGGTTTTCGCTGCGGAATTAGATAAACAAAATCAAGAAGCTAAAGAACGCATTCATTCATTTGAAGAAAGAAATAAAAAATTATTGGAACAAAGTAGCAAAATAAAAGAAGAACAAGCCGTTATTTCGCAGTCGTTTAATAAGAAAAAGAAAGATTTAGACAATACCCAACGCAAAGTAAGTGCGGTGCGTAAAGAAATTAATGAGCTAAATAAGTCAGCGGCAGAACTTAACAATTTATTAGCCTCCTTTGAGCGAAAGAGAAAAGAGGCAGATGCTAAAAAAAGTGGCACAAAAACGGGCACTCAAAAAACAACAGGACCTAAACTGGATATCCCGGCACACAGCTTGCCGTGGCCGGTCGAAGGCAAAGTGATTAGTAAGTTCGGAAAAGAATATCGGGCTGATTTAAATACATGGATTTTCCGCGACGGTATTAAAATAGCGGCTAAAAACGGGCAGCCCGTCCATGCGGTCGCGGCTGGGAGTGTTATTTATGCCGGTGCTTTCCGTTCTTATGGGAATGTAGTGATTGTGGATCACAACAAAGGATTTTTTACAATTTACGGATTTTTACGTGAAATTCAGGTAAAAGTAGGGGATAAACTCCCCTTGCAAGGTGTGCTGGGCATCGCCGGGCAGGATACGCAAGCATCCTCCGGTACGGGCCAGTATGCCGTGTACTTTGAAATCCGTCAGGGAACGACGGCGCTGGATCCGGAAGATTGGTTAAAATAGAGAGGTTTCTATGAAAGGAAAAAAATTAAATCGTTATGCTATTTTAGCAACAGTTATCTTTTTTATCGGAACGCTTTTCCCATATGCGTATGGAGCTGTTGACAAAACGTTAAAGCAATTGCGGACGCTAGTGGATGTGCTAGAGTTTGTAAAGGAAAATTACGTGGAACAAACCGATACGGATCAGTTAGTTACCGGAGCCATCAAGGGCGTGGTCAATGAATTGGATGATTTTTCCCAATATTTGGATGCAAAAGACTATAAAACATTGAAGAATGAAACTCGAGGGGAATTTGGGGGACTGGGACTTCGTTTGCAGAAAGTAGATGGATTTATCACGGTTATGTCTCCCTTACCTGGAACCCCTGCTTTTAAAGCAGGTATGATGCCCGGGGACCGCATTCTTTTTGTAGATGACAAAGATGTTTCAGATATGAAACTGGACGAGGCAGTAGAGCTGATGCGTGGTTCTGTAGGGGAAAAAGTAAAATTGACCGTCAGTCGTAAAGATGAAAAAACGGGAGAATACAAGACGCTTCCGGATTTTCATTTTAAACGTGAACGAATTGTCCCGGAAGTAGTATTCTACCGAATGTTGCCAGACCATGTGGGATATATTTATATGGTGGATTTTTCTGGCCATTCTACCGAGGAAGTTAAAAAAGCATTGGATGCCCTAAACAAGCAAGGAATGCAAAAATTGGTGTTAGATTTGCGTTTTAATCCCGGAGGTTTGTTGACTGGAGCTGTGGACGTAGCAAAACTATTTTTAAAAGAAGACCAAATGATTGTGTACACCAAAGGCCGCAAACAGGAATATTATCAAGAATTTAAAACCAGTTCTACCGGGGCCTATGCCCAAATACCGATGGCGGTGCTTATTAACCAAGGCTCTGCCAGTGCCAGCGAGATCGTGTCGGGGGCTTTGCAAGATAATGACCGGGCTATTATTTTAGGACAACGCAGCTTTGGTAAAGCAAGTGTTCAACAGGTTCTTCCTCTTTCCGGAGGAGCCGGATTACGGTTGACGATCGCACGCTACTATACTCCTTCGGGGAAACTTATTCAACGCGATTATCGTGATAAAACAAAAGCGGAAGAAGGGGGCATTTTCCCGGATGTAGAGGTATATCGGGACCCCAACGAAGAAATCAAAATTTTTACGCAATACAATGATATTGTGTATAAGCCGGGAGAGAAAAAACCGGAAATTAAATTTACGGAAAAGGATCCTGTTTTAGATAGAGCGGTTGAAATTTTAACGGGTAAAATTTCATTGGAAAAAGCCAAAGAAGTAGCTCAACAAGAAGCGAAAGCTCGTAAAAATGCCAAACAGGCGAGCAAAGGGACTTCCTCTCAAGAACAGGCGAAAAAATAATGAAAGCAGATTTTTCTATTTTAGGGATTGAATCCACCTGTGACGAAACTTCTGCCTCCCTTTTAAGGGGAGGACGGGAAATTGTGACGAATGTGATTTATTCCCAAATAGAAGAACATAAAAAATACCATGGGGTGGTGCCGGAGCTTGCCAGCCGGGCGCATGCAGCTAAAATTGCTTCTGTTATCGCTCAGGCAGTGCAAGATTATCCTATCGATTACGTGGCTTTTGCCAGTGGCCCGGGGTTGCCGGGTGGACTTATGGTAGGACGGGTGGCGGCAGAAACCCTTGCAAATTTTAAAAAAGTACCTATACTAGGAGTAAACCACTTAGAGGGCCATATCTTCGCCTGCGATTTGGAAGGAACGCAGGTGAAGGGGCGTTTGCATTTTCCTCTAGTGGCTTTGGTTGTTTCGGGGGGCCATACGGAACTGTGGTACGTGCGTAATTACGGAGATTATAAAGTGCTGGGCCGTACGCGCGACGATGCTGCGGGAGAAGCTTTTGATAAAGTAGCCAAATTACTGGGGCTTGCTTATCCGGGCGGACCGCAAGTATCTAAACAGGCACTATCGGGACGACGAGATGCAATTCACTTTCCGCGGCCGCTTTTACCGGGGACGTGGGAATTTTCATTTAGTGGTATTAAAACGGCGGTAAGTTATTATTTACGTGACCATCAAAAATTCAGTATTCCGGACGTATGCGCCAGCTTTGAACAAGCCATGGTGGATACGTTAGTCACGAAAACATTACAAGCCGCTAAGAAATGTAAGGTAAAACATATTGCCGTTGGGGGAGGCGTAGCCGCTAATACGTTACTCAGAGAACAGATGCAGGCGGCGGCTATCCAGCAAGGGATTGAGACGCACTTTGTGGACCGGAAGTTATCTTCGGATAATGCGGCTATGATTGCGCTAGTGGCCTATCAAAAATTAGCTTATGCCGAACGTACCGGGGCAAAGTTAGCCACGCATATTAACATTAATCCCAATATGAAAGTGCACAACTGGCGTTTGAAGGAGTAGACATGATTTTGTGGGCGTTGCCCGATTCGGGTGCAAGAAGTAAAGAAGACTATGCTACATTTTTAGCTCTTTTCAAGCAGGAAAATCCAAACATAGCTGTTTCCGTGCGTGTGTTTACGCGCAACGTGCTTTGGCGGCGGATGTTTACCATCAAAAACCCGACGCACGAGGAAGAAGTCCCGGATGTCATTCAAATTCCGCACTACTACACTGCGCTACTGGTTAAAGAGGGCGTGGCGGAGAATTTATCGCGGTTAGATCCGGGCTTATCACTTTCGGCGTGTTTACCGGCGCTCAAGCAACATTGTTATCAACCGGGGACGAAAGACATTTATTCTTATCCTTGGTGGTTTGATTTGAGTGCGCTGCACTATCGGGCAGATCATTTAAAATTAGTAACTAACCAGCCGGAGGAAGATTTAAAAACCTGGAAAGGCCTGCTAAAAATTTGCGCAGCTTTGCGTGAAAAATTCCGGGATGTGCCGGGCTATTATCCCATGCAGAACAGTGATTGGCGCGGTTCACTTTCCATGCGTAGTGCGTTGCCTTGCGTATGGAGCCGGGGAGTGGACTTCCTATCGCCGGACCAAATGACTACCCAAGTGGGGACTAAAGCGTTTAAGGAAGGTCTGCGTGATTACGTTGAGTTAGCGTTAAAAGAGTATATGCCGATTTTACGTGAACGTGGCTCGTTAGGGACGATGGTTTCTGGCAAAGCCAGCATGATGATTTCACGCAAACAAGGGATTAGTACATTTAGTTCCCGGCGTGGAATGCGGGTGCGCACGGTACCGGTACCGGCGACGGGGGATAAATCGGTAGCGTATCTATCGGGGATGAATTTATTTATTAATACGCTTTCGCAGCATAAAAAGGAAGCCTTGAAGTTTATTAAATTTTGTGCCCGCCCGGATGTGCAGTTGCGTTATGCACAAATGATTGAAGTTTTTCCGGCGTTTACCGATCCGTTAACCGCCCTTTTAACTTCTACCCCACGTTTACAAGCGTATACGGAAATTTTACGTTCTGCACGTACCATGCCCAACGTGGTTATTATGGGCACCATTATGGAAATTTTAAAACGCGTACTCGCGGTATGCGCTACTCAGATTGTGGAAAACCGTTTCACGCAAGCCTCGCTGGACCGGGAAATAGATTTAACGGCCAAAGAAATAGAATACCTATTGTCTATTTATGAGGGGTAATTATGTTTGATAAGAAAGCATATACGTTATACACATTTCATAAAGAACTCAACCAATCGTTTCAAAACAAACGCGAACTGTTGGAATGTGCCCTTCCGGCGTTGCGGGACTTATTTAAATTAGACCGTGTGTATTTTTTTGATTGGCAGCAAGAGCGCGCGATTTTGTCGCTCAAGATGATGTGCAAGAAAGAATACTGCATGGACATGCAGGAAGATATTTCGGTACTTAACGAGCCTGTATTTTTGCGTCAGCTTTTGCAAAAAGGAGTAGCCGAAACGACCGATTTAAGCTATCCGGCCATTTACGTACTGGTGCGTTGGCAACGGCCGGGGTTGGAATTAAAAGGGGGGGAAGTCCGTTCATTCATGCAAGACCGAGTAGGAGTGTTGCGTTTGGAGCGTTTTCGCAAGAACCGTGTATTTACCGCCCAGGAGCTTGATTTAATTAAAGATTTAGGACAAGAAATTTCGCACAATTTACGCAATACGGAAATTGACCAGGCCAAAAACCAGCGGCTAAGCGTGTCGACGGCACTGAATGATTTATCTACCATTTTTGCTTCTTCTTTACGTCTTAATGACGGGTTGGAGCTTATCTTGAAAGGGGTGCAAAAATATTTTCGTTTTGACCGAGTTCGTTTGTATTTGACCAATGCGGACGGTACGAAGATTAAATCGGTATTGGGGGTAGATGTATCGGGCCAAGTAACCCATCAAGAAGGTAGTGCACTCAAGAAGGAAGAAGAACAAATTTTGAAAGATGTGTTTGATTCTTCCGCCATGTATCGTGCTACTCGCAGTGTAATTTATATTCCGCTAAAAGTGCAGCGCAACAAGGTAGGATTTTTAACGTTTGATAATATTTTATCCCGGCGGAAAATTGGGTATTTGGATTTTATTTCTTTGCAGCAATTTGCGTCGCAGATGGCGCTGTCGATTGACAATGCGCGGTTGTTTGAACGCGTGCAAGAATTGTCTAATTATGACGAACTAACTAAGCTGCCGGTCCGGCGGTATTTCAACGAAAAGATGTCGGAAGAAATTTACCGGGCCAAGCGGTTTGATTTATCCATGTCGCTAATCATTATGGATATTGATTTCTTCAAACAAATCAATGATACTTTCGGCCACCAAATTGGGGACTGGGCGTTAAAAGCGGTGAGTGATGTTATTCGCGGCAGTTTACGCCAGACGGATGTCCCTTGTCGTTTTGGGGGTGACGAAATGATGATTCTCCTTCCACGCACAACGGCGGAAGAAGCCAAAATTATTGCGCGGCGTTTGCAAGAGCGCATCCGTGCGATTGTGCTTCCGGTGCGGGACACAGAAGAAGACGTACATTTAAGTGTCAGCCAAGGGATTGCCGGGTACCCGCAAGATGCATCCAGTGCAAAAGAATTGTTAGAGCGTGCGGACCAAGCGTTGTATGTGGTCAAGCAAAACGGACGCGGGGCGTACGCGGTATACCGCGAAGTAGCCGAACAAATTGAGCACAACGAAACCGTGGAAAAAAAGTAATAACAGCAATGCGTGGAAGATTCCAAATCAAGTTTGGAATGACTTAGTAGAATAAAGATGTCATGCTGAACTTGATTCAGCATCTTCCACGTATAAAAGTTGTTATAATAAATTATGGCTTTCGTGTATATTCTTACCAACAAAAACAATGATGTGCTGTACATTGGTGTTACCAATAATTTAGAACGTCGTATCTACGAACATCAAAATCATAAAATGCAAGGTTTTACAGCTAGGTATAATTTATTCAAACTTGTATATTGTGAGGAGTGTATAAGTATTACGGATGCAATTCGTCGGGAAAAGCAGTTAAAAGCTTGGCGGCGGGATTGGAAGCGGGCGCTTATTACAGCACAAAACCCTCATTGGAAAGATTTGTCTTCATCATAGTCACCCTGAACTTGATTCAGGGTCTTCAACGTGGGCAGTAAACGACAACAGCAATGCGTGGAAGATTCCAAATCAAGTTTGGAATGACTTAGTAGAATAAAGATGTCATGCTGAACATGATTCAGCATCTTCCACGGGAGCAGTGGGTGTTTTAGTGTGTCCGCTCGTACGCGATTTAAAAAAAACAGTTGACAGTTTGCCCAAAAGTTGTAAAAATGTAAGAGTATTGTGTCGGCGTGTTTTACGAAAAGGATAAACGCGCCGTTCTGTGCGCATCTAAAAAGGGGACGCGTGCGGACGAAAATTTTAAATTATAAAAAGGAATTTTTTACACGGAACGAATGTTATGAATACAACTAAAAGTTTAGTTCGTTTGATAGTAACTAAAGCAGCCGCCTGTGCCGTTGTGGCGGCCTTATTAGGGTTTGTGAGTGTGCCGGCCTTTGCCCAAACAGCCGAAGTGCGTTACGCCGGTGTGTTTTATAAAAATCAGCCTACTTCGGTAGATGCCATGTATTGTGATTTTTCCGAAGAAAAAATTGGTGATAAAAAATTCATAGACCTTCTTAAAGATCATCCAGAATCTGAAAGTGCTATTAACCGTAGTTTTACGTACAGAGGGCAGGGAGGAACGCAAAACCCGCCGACCGCGATGGATGGCGATACGGACTTGGGTGACTCCGTGCAGGACCCGTGGGTCGCTTCTGCCTTGATTGAATACGACCAGCCCTATCCCAGTGACAAGCCCGCAAAGAACAACTACCCCAACCACTGTTTGGCGCTTTGTATGAATGTGTATTGCAACAACCGCCCGAACGGGGGCAGTACGTATTCCATTACGTTCCCGTTGCAAGAAATCAAATTTGATGTTGTCAAATACTACAACGGTAAAAATATTGCCAATGCGGATGATGCTGTAGCCATCCGCACCATCAATTTGTATCCCAACCAAGAGGAGGCACGCTGTGCTTCATACAAGTGCCCGGGGGGTACGAATTCCGGGAATACGTGTGGGCAAGCCCTGTATTGGACGGATGACGATGTAGTAAAAACAGCTAGCGACAATACTTTCAATTGCTTTGATCTGTCTGACACTGAGGGAAAGAACAAAACGGGAAAATGTCTGTGTCAAAATGGTAAGGACGGCAATGGGTATGTTTGTAACTATGTCGTGTACAACGGTGATGGAATTAAGTCAAACCAGTCCATTCCTTTCTGTGCGGCATGGGACGGTTCCTATGATATCGCCGGGGAGTTTGGCAAAACGAACGGGAACTACGCCTTCCGTGCTACCGTAGCCACGGATGCGCCGGGGGATAGCATCGTTGTAGATAAAATCAGTTTTAATTCCACCATTGTTTACCCCGGGATGAACCAAATCCCGATACAAGTAGATGTGACGAACATTCACACCGTGCGCAGTACGCCTAGCGTGGTAGGTAGCATTACTGCGGTGGCGGCCCAGCCGTATACGTATTCATACCGCTTAAGTAAAGATGCGGATGTGCGTATCGCCATTTTTGATGCATCTACTTTGGATAATACTGCCTACGCCACTGCCAATACTACCGTATTGAATCCTGCGCCGCTTGTGCGTACGCTGGTGGATTGGCAACCGCGCGTTGGCGAAGGTATGAAAGGGGTAGAAAAAGACGTCAACATCAGCGAATTTGATTCTTGGGATGGCCGCAATGATGACGGTATGTTGTTACCGGCCGGTAACTACTTGGTATCGTTGCAAGCTAAATCAATGGACGAGTGGCCGGGTGTCGATTTTTCACGCGCTGTAACGCGCCAGTTATCATTAGATCCGCTGCGTTTGACGGACATTCAAGTAGTCGGATTGAACAAACAGGCCACGGCGTATGCCTCTATCAAATACACGCCTACCGAAAGTGCCAAAGTATATTGGAATATTTACACTCCGGGAACTGTGTTTGAAAATGCTCAGATCTCCGGGATATATGAAGGTACCGCCGCTATTTTGACGGAATCCCAAACACCGACGGGTACCGCACCGACTATTAAGTCCGGCACCGGTGCCTTGGTATACAGCGCGGTAGAAAACCGCACCGGGCGTATGAATTGGACCAGCAAGTGGGACGGTTTGTGCGGCGTTGCTTCCGGGTGTACCCGCACCTATGCCAAAGGAGAGAAACAACCCAATGGACAAATTTGTGCTCTCAATGCAGGCTGTGAAGAAACATTTGCCTACGGTGCTCCCATGCCGGACGGAAACTACGTCTATGTATTATGGGCGGAAATTCCGTATAACGGTTGTTATTATAACGCGCGAGCTACAGAAGACAGAAAGCCTTCATTTGAACCTAATAACGAGTGTCCTCAACAAGATGGTACCTCCTACAATAACCGCGCTTTTACCGGTGTAAAAACTTTAAAATATTCAACCGGGGAAATATCGGTGGACCGCGGGACGGTGGATATCACCATCCAGCCGGTTAGTTATGCCACGGTAGGTTCCAGCCCCACCGCGTATGGGTTGGATCCGTTCATTTTCAAATATTCTATTGCGCGTGACGCTAACGTAGTAGCTAAAGTGGAAAATACGGCCGGTGTGGTGGTGAAACACTTAACGCCGATGGAAGGGATCACACAAGTATCCCAACAGATGAACACTATCTCTTGGGATGGACGTGATGACGCAGGGCGCATGGTTGCTCCGGCTACCTATATGTTTGTGGTAGAAACGAAAGATGCCATGTTCCCGGCTGTAACCAGCCGCGCTGCAGCGGTGTTCCCGGTGGATCTGTACCGCGTGGTAGATTTGAGCACCACGGATGTGTATGGAGACAGTAATGCGCGTGCCACCATTTCTTATAAGTTGTCTAAATCCATGAACGTGCAGATTAACATCTATAATAAGGATGTAGTCATCCCGGATTACAACACGCTTTCCGGAGTCGTGAGTGCTTCAACCACGGCTACTACGAAGGCAAATGCTTTAACTGCCGGTGATGTGAAGATGATGGTCACGTTGCCCGGTACCAATACGAACGTGGAAATTACCAATAAAAATACGCTCACTGCAGGATCAACAAAAACGGAAGAGCAGACCATTGGCGGTACCAAGTATACAATTACATGGAAAGTTGCAGGTGCAAATCCGTATACGATAACCGCTACCGTTTCATTAGGCGATACCGGGAAGGCAGATGTATGGCCGCCGCGTATCTGCGATAAGTCAACGGATCATGCCATTTTCACCACTGACGGTCATGTAGATCCGAGCAAAGTGACGGCTGAACATGCGTGTATCTACGTAAACGATACCAGCTTTACAAGCTATCCAAGCTCGAAGACGTCCTACGATGCTACGAATATTAATGTGCGCTTGCAACCGATTGAAACCGTCGATTCCAGCGCTGCTAAGCCGGGAGACGGCCTGACCATCATGGAAGAATGGGATGCCTTGTACTTTAACAACCCGACCAACTGCACCAGCCCCAACAACAAAAAAACGGATTGTCCGTATGAAATGGTGCCGGATGGGCAGTATCCATTCTTTGTTGTGGCTAAATCGAACGAGCCCTTTAGCCGCTACTACTATGATGCAAACCAGGATAGCGACACCGACACCGACTACTCCTTAACCGGACAACCGTTTAAGAAAGCAAGCGAAGTTAAACAGCAAAGTTACTGGTACGCTACGGAAAAACCCGTTAGCAAAATCAACGTAACCCGCGGCGCTGTGTATTTCTTGGATGGTTCTACGGTGGTTTATCCCAATGCACCGCAGCTGTTTAACGTGTCCTCCGGCCCAATCTTTGTGCCGCCCTATGAGGTTAACTTCGCTGTCAGCCGTGCTGCAATCGTAGAAGTAGCCATCGTGGCGCTGCAAGCCGGAGTTTGTACACCCGATCCTGAAGTTCATGCGGATTTGAGAGACAATAAAGCCGGAGATGTGTGTAAGTATCTCTCCACGATGACGATTGCCAATACCAGTAATTTTGATGCGAATGTCATTCGCAAAATCTACTGGGATGGAACCGACAACAACGGCTTTTACGTTAAACCGGGTATTTACGAAGTACGCTTGACGGCGCGTAACTATCCGAATCCGGATTTGTATGAGGCTACCGTTAAGAGCATTACGCTCAACGCCGACCTCTTAAAAGTGTTTGACCTCTTGGAAGCTGATGGCTATTCTATCGCTGTGCGCGGAACTGATATGCGTATTGGATACCAGGTGTCCGTGCCGATGAAAGTCGCTATCCAGATTTTCAAACCCGGAACGACCATTTACGATTACTCCAAAGGTACTTTGCGTAACCCCACCACGGGTGCAGAAGTGACCAATATTCGCGATGTACTCGTGAAATCCATTGTGGGTATCCGCCCGGCTACAACCTTAATTGAAGAATTGTGGGACGGAACCGACTATGCCGGTCAGGAAGTACCTGATGGAACTTATCCGTTCCGCTTCGTAACGGCCTTGAACTCGGCCGATATCGATTCTGTAACCGGGGAAATTATTCCGGGTAATGATAGCGGAAACACCGATAACAAGATTAATTATGTGGCCGATACGTACGAGTATCAAAACTTGCACAAAGCCACCATTGCTATCGGCGACGGACGGTTTGTCTGCGCGGATTGGGAGAAAACCGTGTTCTTCTACCCCAACCCGTTAAAGAATGCCGACCGCGGTACGTTGGAAATTACCAAGATGCCGGTGCCGGGTGAAGTATCTATCAAGTTCTTCAACTTGGCAGGCGACCTGGTGCGCGATAGTGGGTATACCTGTGTGGATGCCAATAACTATCAAACCACGATGGGTAGCAGCTTAAGCTTTAACCCGGATAACGACCCAGTCGGATCTACGAAGATGACGCAGGCAGACTTGAATCTGTTCCCGTCTCAACGTAACGCAGCCTTGCGCTGCCGCTGGGATCGTACTAACCAACACGGTAAAAAAGTAGCCCGTGGCGTGTACTTCGGCCTTGTAGATTTCAAAGCGAAAAATGGCCGCGAACATTGCCAAAAAGTAGTCAAGGTGTTGGTGCCGTAGTAGATTTTTCCGGGGGAGAAAACCTCCCCCGGAGAGAAGTTCGTCTTGTAGTATCGAAGGTCCCGGGCTTGCTGTCCGGCAGAAAGAAGTTATACAATAAGGAGAGTTTCCTGACAGGAAGGAAAGCCTTGTAACGATTTATGAACATAAAAATGAAAGTTTTAATGGTTTGTTTGAGTGTTGCGTTGGGAGCGGTGGCTGCCGATGCAAAAGGAATTAACGAAAACGCCGGTACCAGTGCCGGTGCGTTCCTAAAAATTGATGCCGGCGCTCCAACTGCGCAAGCGCTCGGTAATGCGTATGTGTCTATTGCCGACGGGCCGGAAGCTTTGTTCTGGAACCCGGCCGGGGCCGGTTCCGCCACCACGCGCGAGATTGCGTTTACGTACCAGGACTATTTACAGGGCTATAAGTCCCGCACGTTGGCGTACTTGCAACCGATTGGGAAAACCATTATCGGGGTGTCTTTAAATTATATGGACATGGACAACTTCGACTTCCGTGACGAATGGGCTCAAAAAATGCCGGAAGTCGGCACTCCGGTTCGCAACTTTGTGGGGGGCTTGTCCATCGCCAGAGGGTTTATTGACCAAAAACTCCAAATTGGCGGTACGGCTAAGTACATTAGCGAACGCCTTTACACGGGTTCCGGTTATAACCACTATAATAACGTAGGTTTTGATGTAGGCGCTAAATTACGTTTAGTTAATTGGCTTGGTTTGGGCGGTGCACTTGTCAATATCGGGGATAAAGAAGATATGCCGCAAGGGCTTCGTTTAGGGGCCGATTTAAATACGCGTTACTTCACCGTTTCCGGCGAATACATGAAGTATCGTGATGACAATGCCCGTTATGGCGTTGGGTTGGCTATTCATATTCCGGAAGATTTGTTGCAAGTGGCCCGGTTTGACCTGCGTGTTGGGTATTATACCCGCACCAATACAGGGGAAAATACGGAAGATTCTTGGGTAGAGAAAATCGGGTTGGAAGAAACTTCCCGGGTCTCTTTTGGATTTGGTTTGTATAGTTCGGAATTATTCGGGTACGGCGCATCGCTGGATTACGCGGTAACCCCGTTTGGAGCATTGGGCACGTCACAACAGATAGCGTTGTCGGTCCAATTCTAGCATATGGAAAAAAAGGGAGTTTCGCTCAAAAGTAGAAAAGGCCAAACGACCGTAGAATATATTGTGATTGCGGCCGGGCTTTTTGCGGCGATTATTTCCTTTTATGTGTTATATTCACATTTAGTACCCAAACAGTTTGATCAAGGGGCTAAAATTATTTTGATGGAATATGATGTTAGTTAGTCTTTGTTAGATTAGGAGGAAGGATATGAAATATATCGTTGCGTTGCAAAACAAAATGGACCTCTTACAGGCACAAGCTGTGAACTGCCTTAAGAAAAAAGAAGGTCAGAACACCGTGGAATACCTGCTTATGTTAGGTGTAGTAGTGGGTGTTGCCTTGGCGGCTGGCTTCGCTCTTAAGAAGATGATGCCGGACTTGTTTGATAGCATGAAAGGCAAAATCTTAGGTGGTATCGGCCAAACCGGTGGCGGTGATTATTAATTCTATGCAATTTTGTAAGAAGCGTGGGGGGCAGGTAGTAGCGGAGTTGATGTTGATATTGCCCATATTCATGTTACTTATTTTCTTTGTACTTGAATATGGAAATATCGCTTACCACACGATTATTGCAAACCACGCTTCTTATGAATTTGCCCGTATCGGCGCATTAGTGGCCGTTACAAAACCCAGCGGCCGGCCTGACCGGACCCGTATGATACAAAAAATTAATCAGGCCAAGCAGAAGGTGTTTGGGACCAATGCAGGAAGAATAGGTGTTACGGTGAAAGTGGAAACTACTGGAACGGATCCCATGTATCAAAGACACCGTCATGAAGATGTTGTTGTTACAGTTACGTACCCGGTACATTTGTCATTTCCGGGAACCAGTTGGCTACTTGCCAGCGAACCACGTAAAGAAGGAATTCGGCGTGTACAAGCGGTTACTCGTATGCCGATTCAAAAAGCATATTTGAGTAGTGATATAAAATAGATTTGCATCATTAATTTGGAAATTGTTGTGAGGAGATAAAATGAAAAAAGGGATTTTCTTACCACTGGTGGTAGCTATTTTAGCAGCCATTGTTTATGCATTGATTGTTAGTAGCGCGGAAAAAAAGTTAACTGCGTCTAAGAGCATCAAGCAGGTATTCGTACCTATTCGCGATATTAAAGAACGTGAAGTAATTAAGCGTGATCTTATTCGCCCGGTGCCCGTACCCGCTGCGTACTTGCAAAAAGATGCATTCACGTATACGACTGATGCGGATTTTAAAGCTATTGAAAATGCAGTGGCCCGTATTCAAATCCCGAAAGGAAACCAAATTTCCAAGTATGCGATTACTTCGTTATCTCCAGAAGCAGGGCTTTCGAGTAAAATTCCGGTGCAGATGCGTGGTTACATCATCAGTGTTCCTTTGTCGACGGCCAACATGATTAAGCCGGATGACAATGTGGACGTGCTGTTAACCTTTGAAGCGAACATGCGGAACGGAACTCGTGAAAAGGTGTCAATTACTTTATTGCAGAATATTAAAGTGTTGGGGGTTGGTTCCAATTTAGGACAAGGCATTGATTTGAAAACTGCCAATGCTATGAAGAACAAGGAAGAGGAAGAAGCTGCTTTCTCGGATAGTTCGGCGTTGTCTTTGGCTCTTTCTCCACAGGATGCACAATACTTGGCACTTGCTCAGGAAGAAGGGGTAATTTCCGTTATTTTACGCTCTCATGGGGACGTTACGACCCACATTACGGACGTAACTACGTTTGGTAGATTATTCCAGTCGTAAGATAGAGCTAATTTAGAGATATGAAGAACAAGAGTTTATTGAGTTTATTGATTTTATTAGTTATTGCGGGAGTGATGATTTGGGCAGGATTTTCGTTCTTGTCTGCCAAGTCTCATCGCCCGAAGACGGCTCGGCCTAGTTCTTTTTCGCAGGAGAACGCTCCGAAGCAAAAGAAAAAGGTGGCGGAAAAAGTTCCTTTGCAATCGCGAGGCTTTATTATACCGGGTCTGCCTAATGCATTTGCACAAACAATAGATGCGGATGATCAGGTAGATGTTTTAATGACTTTTGAAGCTCAATTAAAAAATGGCAGGAAGGAAAATGTAACGGTTACACTGTTACAGAATATTAAAGTATTAGATGTTGGTTTAGAACAGCCCCAACGAGCAGGTTTGACGGGTCCTGTTGGTGGAAATGCTTACGTCGTTTTAGCCCTTTCACCCAAAGATTCTCAATACCTGTCTGTGGCCCTGACACAAGGAAAACTAGATCTTGTGTTACGTCAGCCAGGGGATGAAGAAACTGATGTAATGGAAATTGCTTCTTTGGAGAAATTATTTCGTGAGTAAACAGGATAACTATGAAGATAAAATTTATCACTAACCTATCTTTGACAATTTTGCTGGGCATTATATTGTTCCCCAGCGTGGCACAGGCGAAGAAAACGCGTCTGGTGGCCGTGAGTGCGGATGTTGTTGAAATTAGTGGAACATCGCAAAGTGTAAAGGGTTTTTCGTGGAACCCGATGTTCGATTTTGAAGAAGCCTCCATTCCAGGGATTTTATCCTTAGGTGAATTTGAACGTAAAACCGCGGTTGCAACTCGTTTGCGTTTGATGGAAACAGAAGGTCGGGCACAAGTTTTGTCTAACCCGAAGATTGTCACTTCGTCGGGCAATGCAGCCAAGATTACGGTGGGTGGAAAAGTGCCGATCCCGGTAGTAAACAACCAAGGGATTGGTTCTCAGTTGGAAGATTACGGTATTTTATTAAGCGTGCTTCCGACGATTGTTCCGGAACGTAACAATATTATTGATTTACAAATACAACTTTCTGTTTCATCTGTAGACTATTCCAGAACGGTTGTTATTGGTACAGCAGCAGCTCCCTCGTTCACAAACCGCGAAGTAGAAACACACGTGGAACTCAACAGTGGGGAAACCTTAGTCATTGGTGGACTCAAAAGCAGCTCACGTAACGTAGCGGAAGACCGGGTGCCTTTCTTAGGACGTTTGCCTCTCATTGGCTTATTCTTTAAAACAAAGGATGTCACTGAGGAACAACGTTCGCTGTTCTTATTCATCACGGTTGAAGTAGTAGAGTAACTATATGGCTGAAGAAAATAACGAAGAACAAAAGAGTAATGCAAAGATTATTGCTTTTACTGGTCCTAAGGAAGGAGCCGGTAAAACTACGCTTGTATTAAATTTGGCGTTGGGCTGGGCCGGTATTCAAAAAAGGCCGGTGCTCATTGTTCCGTTAGATCCTTTGGCTCGTCAAGAACATAGTTTTTATTTAGATATTCAAAAACCCGTTAGTGTGGCGGATTTGTTGCAAGTATTGGGTAACACTTCTATTGCCGTGGTGGGGGGATTGCTACGTGGAAAAATTTCCATGTCGCAATGGGGCGTAGGTTTGCTGCCTTTAGGAAATAACCGGGCTCAAGTGGCGGCGATTAGTCCTAAGATTTTAATTCCGATTTTATCTCGTTTATCTCAGACATTTGATATTTTCTTAGATGTGGATTCTAGTTTCCCAATGCAGGCGTTTGCTTTTGATATTGCGGACAAAATTTTCTGGGTATCCAATGCAACCCGTACGCATATTAATTCCACCGTACAACTTTTTAACGATTATAAAGCACAACGTTATCCAATGGACCGCGTGAGCGTCATTTGTAACGGTTATGATATGCCTGGGTCTATTCCCTACGAAGAAATGGAGCGCTTTTATTCTGAGTTGGAGCGTGAAGTAGATGTTTTCCTCCCTTGGGATGAAGATGTCATGGCCACATCTAACCGTCGAGAAGTGGAAATTATTACCAATCCTCAATCGGAGTGGGTCAAAGGATTGCGGTTGGTACTTGCTAAAATCCGCGATTTAAAACCGGCTCCCAAAGATTGGCAAGCTTCTGTATCGGATGAAGAGTTTACGCAAGCCGCAAAAGATATTTGGTCGCCTATTTTATTTGATGATGGAAAAGGAAGCGGAGGCGGCACGGATCACGTAGCTGTGGAAGGGGAAGACGAACGTGGAAAGACAAAAATGTCTTTCTGGGACGATTTGAAACAAAAAATTCATAAAGAAGTGGTACACGCCCTGGAAATTGAACACATTGTTATCAGTGATGAAAGCACTGCCAGTGCGCAAACACGTAAGCGGGTAGCGGCGATTGTAGATGATATTCTACAAAAGCAGCCCAACTTGCAATTTTCACGTGATCAGAGAACTCGGTTTACCTCCGAATTGTTAGATGAAATTTTGGGCTTGGGGCCACTGGAAGTATTAATGCGCGACCCGGCCGTTACCGAAATTATGGTCAACGCCTTTGATAAGATTTTTATCGAACAAAAAGGTAAGTTGACTCTCACTAAATACAAATTTAGAAATAACGAACAAGTGGTACAAGTAATTAAACGTATTGTGGCGCCCTTGGGTCGTCGTATTGACGAATCAGTACCGCTGGTGGACGCTCGTTTGAAAGATGGTTCCCGTGTAAACGCTATTATTGCACCGTTGGCGGTTTCGGGGCCAACGTTGACGATTCGTCGTTTCTCTTCAAAACCGTTCGGGCCGGAAGATTATTACCGGTTTGGTACAATTAGCCCGGAATGTATGGAATTTATTAAGAAATGTGTTAAAATCCGCAAAAACATTATCGTTTGCGGTGGTACCGGTACCGGTAAAACAACCTTCTTAAATGCTATTTCCGGTTATATTGCGGATGATGAACGTATCATTACGGTGGAAGATACCGCGGAACTTCGTTTGCAACAACCGCACTGGGTGTCGCTGGAAAGCCGTCCGCCAAACGTAGAAGGAAAGGGGGCCATTACCATTCAAGATTTAGTAAAGAACTGTTTGCGTATGCGTCCGGACCGAATTGTAGTCGGGGAGTGTCGTGGTGGAGAAGCACTCGACATGTTACAGGCTATGAACACTGGTCACGAAGGGTCTTTGACAACGATTCACGCCAATACCCCACGTGATGGACTGTCTCGTTTGGAAGCAATGTGCATGCAGACTGGGGCTGATTTACCAATTTTTGCTATCCGGGAAATGATTTCTTCGGCTGTAAACATGATCGTACAGCTTTCGCGTTTTTCGGATGGTTCCCGTAAAGTAACTTATATTACGGAGATGCACGGGCAAAAGGATGGGCAAATTCAATCTACGGATTTGTTCCGCTACGTGCAGACCGGAGTAGATGAAAACGGGAAAGTACAAGGCGTCTTTGCGCCTACGGGCAATTTGCCGACTTTCTATGATGAATTTGCAGCCAAAGGGCAGCCGGTGGATGAAAATGTATTTACGAAAGGGGCTGTTCCCTTAGATGAGAATGGAGAGCCGGATTTAGCTGCAGTAAAAGAATTGCAACATCAAAAATCGGGTTCAGCAGCCTCAACAGCATCAGATGTGCCTCCGGCCCCACCGGCAGCACCTGCTGCTTAGGCAAAAGAGATTTTATGATACTTAAGATACGCACTTTGTTTGTTGTTTTGTTCATCTTTACCTTGTTAGGGGTTTCTGTCCCGGCAGGGGCGCGTTCGTTAACCGCGGATGACCGCATTCGTATTCAATGTGCCAAAGAAAAGATGCGTATTTTAGCTGAGTTTTTTGATGTGAAAAAAATATCAGAAGAAAAAGCGGCCAAGTTGCCGGAACAATGCGGGGGCGGAAAAGAGGTTACCATTAAGGTTCCGGAATGGTTTAAAGAGGAATTGCCTCGATTAGATAAAAATAAAATCATATACGTAAAGGATGAAGGAACCTACAGCGAGGCGGATTTGTGGCGTCAAGCTTTTGCTAATATTTATTATTACCTGGATACGGCAGAAAAGTCGTTAGACCCCAACCAACCAATTGTGTTAAGCCAATTATCACGTGAGTTTATGCGTAGACGTATTTCTCTTACGTTAGCCATTGACCGTTTGAATAAAGATTTGTTGCGTGGGAAAGAAATGATCATTATGAAGGATTCTCTGGGTGGCCGCGGTCGGGCAATGTTGTCCACGATGGAAATGATTAACAGCGAAATTTTCAGTACGATAGAGTCTTTTTCCAGCCCGATTTCACAGCGCGAAAATAAATATCGCCAATCGGTCACGGCAGTAGTGGTGCTTTCTAACTATTTGTTCCGTGAATTTTTGATGAAAGAGCCTATCCCCGTGTATCCTCCAGATCCAAAAATTTATACCACGACTCGGGCAGACCGATCACTGACCCTCTTACTTATTTTGATTGGTTCCTCTTTGGCTGGGTTCGCTGTTTATTTACTGCTAGAAAATAAACGGGACAGTATTTTACAATTTATGGAAGAATACCGAGTTAAAAGTACTGCTTGGGCAGAAGATTTTAACCGGCAATTTGTAACGATTGATGTTAAGTATATTG
Organism: uncultured Elusimicrobium sp.; assembly: GCA_947305555.1. GTDB lineage: Bacteria > Elusimicrobiota > Elusimicrobia > Elusimicrobiales > Elusimicrobiaceae > Avelusimicrobium. Next base: position 17,523 of record CAMZDW010000005.1, on the reverse strand, counting down.
TGATGGGGACGATCGCGGTATTTGCTGCTTTGGGGCTTGTATTTGGCTTGATGATGGGTGGCTTTAGCGGAGTTTTTGTATTTTTACTTGTGCTGTTCTTAGGGGGCGTAGTGAGTGTTCGTATGCCCATGAAAGTATTGGAAACCTTGAAAAGGAGCCGCGGGGAAAAGGTAAATGCGCAGCTCATGGATGCTTTGATTTTACTTTCTAACTCGCTACGTTCTGGGATGGATATTGTACAGGGGTTTGAAATGGTTTCCCGGGACTTGTTGCCGCCTATTTCAGATGAATTTGGCTTGGTAGTTAAGAACTACCAATTGGGTACTCCTTTTGAAAAAGCACTGGATGGCATGACAGACCGTGTCGAAAGCCGTATGCTTTCGTACATTATTAAAGCGATTATTATTCAACGGCAGGTCGGTGGTAATTTGACGGTTATTTTCTCACGTTTGGTGGAAAATATTCGTGAAGAGAGTAAGCTGGAAGAAAAATTGCAGGCAATGACGGCCCAGCAAAAAATTCAGTCTATCGTTGTCAGTGTCATGCCGTTTTTAATTATGATGGTTTTGTTCGTATTCAATCCAGAACAAATGATTTCCTTCTATACCAGTTTCGTAGGGATCGTTGTATTTTTGTTCTGCGTAATATGGATTGGCATCGGGTTGGCTGTATTACGGAAAATGGGTGAGGTGCGAGTGTAATTATGAGTTCCTTTTTAGAAATGGGCTTGAATGTATTGTTAGCCATTGGGGCATTTGCTACTTTTGCCGTAGTGCTGAATTTATTGGCACCTAAGGAAAAGAAAGAAAGCCTGATGGATATTTCAGTGCAGCAGTTTAAATCCACGTCCAGCTTTTCGCGTTTAAAGCCGGAAGAGAAGTTTATGGACCGAGTGGCTGTGTTCTGCCTGCGTACATTTAAATTAGAATCAAGCTTGGAAGAAATGCACATGCAGTTGGGAAGCCCAGATAATCCTCAGCCGGTGGATATACTGTACACGAAAATTATTGCTGCTTTGGCAATTCCGGCCGGTATGATGTTACTGTTTCAAGCTTTGTGGCCCGTCGTTTTAGTACCGCTGTGTTTTTACGTGCCGGATGTATTTTTCAAAAGCAAAATTCAAAAACGTCAGGCGGAAATTTTGGGTAACTTCTCAACCACGGTAGATTTGGCTGCGTTAATTATTGAATCCGGTTTGGATTATTTAACGGCATTTGAGCGTATTATTAAAATTGCAAAAGAAAAAACAATTTTGGAAGAAGAATTGGAAAAGACGATTAATGAGATTAAACTGGGTTATTCTCGTCGCGATGCTTTGGAACATTTCGCCGCGCGTACGGGCGTGCAGGAAGTGCGTTCTCTGGTTGGTCTTATTATTCAGTCCGATGAGTTAGGAACCAGCTTAGTGGATTTATTGCGCAATTTCTCTACGGATTTGCGTTCTAGACGTTTGAGCCGGGCAGAAAAATTGGCTGCGCAAGCATCTACAAAGATGCTGTTCCCAATGTTTATATTTATTTTGCCAACCGTTTTTATTTTAATTTTAGCCCCTATGATTATGGGCCTTCTTCAAGGCGGCCTGGGCTTTTAGAGGGTATATTGTATGAAAAAACAACTAGTTTTGGGAGTCGTCCTTTGGGCAACTGTTTTACCGGCTGTTGCAGCACAACAGGCGGCTACCTTTCGTAAAGAAATTCCCGTCCGTCAACATGGCAAAGAGGAAGGGATGTTGTTGGATCTAGGGAAAATTTCGTTAGGAACTTTGAATGATGTGGAAGAAAAGAAACAATACTTATCCACCGTTCAATTAGAAAAACAGCGCATTCAAAATTATACATTACGAATGGTGTATGAGAACGCCTATCAGCTTTATAAGATGGGGGATTACCAACGGGCGCAGGAGATGGCTCAAACCATTCTGAGTATTGATCCGAATTTTACCCAAGCGCAAACGTTGGCGAAACAGGCCCAACATATGGGAACTTATGGGACTACTTCGGAAGCTCAAGTTATTGAGGCCAAATTCCAGGAAACTCTTAACTTGTATGACAGCGGCCGTTTAGTGGAAGCCAACGATAAATTAAATGAAATTTTAACTATTCAACCGGGTAACTCCAAAGCACAGGCTTGGAAAGCAAAAATTGATTCTGATATTGCAAAAGAATATGCCCGGCGTGGAGAAGTGGCCTATGAAAAAGGGGATTATCAAGGAGCATTAGATGCCTGGTATAATTCGCTTTTGATGCGCAAAGAGGATCCTAAGCTGGTTTCTAAAATTGCAGAAGCCGAGAGTTTGCTGCGCAGAAAACAAGTGGAAGAATCCATGAAACAGGCTTTGGATTTTTATAACAAGGGACAATACGTAGAATCCTATGCGGTATTTGAACGTATTACCAAAATTCAACCGGGTGATGCTCGGGTTGAAAAGTATATGTCGCAACTTAAAAATGAAATTGCGGCGGGGTACTATAATGCAGGGGCGAATTCTTATAATGCTGCTCGGTTTGATCAAGCCATTTCGTATTGGAATAATGCAAAGAAATGGGGCGCTGACACAACCACGATGGACGGCCTAATCAAACGGGCACGTACTGCCAAAGAAAATTATGTTCGTACCGCACAAAAACAGCGCCAAGAACAAATTCAACGTGCGAAAGAGGCGTACTTACAACAGCAACAAGCTGCTGAAGCACAAGCCCAAGCCCAAGCAGCCGCTCAAGTCTCAGGAAATACACCGGGAGCTGGTCCAGAAGAGCAGCCTGAGCAGATTGAAACAGTAGAGGTAACGGATAACATCCCTGGAATGGTAAATATCCCGGGATCTTCAGCAGGGGGAACAAGTACTACAACGCTTATCAATCCGTTAGATCCTAATGAAACTTTACCTTCCGTAGGAGGGGACGCCATGAAACGGGTGTCTGCTGAAGCGAGAGAGGCTTCACGTGCCAAATATATTGAAGGTTTGGATGCGTTTAACCAAGATGATTATGAACGGGCGCGTTCTGCGTGGATGACTGCTAAGAAATTAGATCCGGGAAACAGTGATGTGGACATCGGTCTACGTAGATTGGAAGAACTCATGAAATAATGGGGAAAGTATATGAAATTGACTTCTAAATGGATTTTATGGTTCGTGTTGGTAACGGTGTATGCGTCTGTTATTGGCGGATTATTCTATTACAATTTGTTTAAGTTTGTTTTTGATAAAAAACTTCAGAACGAAATGGTAGAAATGGTACGTTATCGTGCCCCGTCATTAGTGCAGTGGCTAGCTTCACGTCCAAAAGGAGAAGCTACGTTCCGCGAAGCAGAGATTATGAAAGGGCTTGTGCGCAACGATGACCGAATCAAAAGTCTGATTTATCTAAATTATGACGGTTCTATTCGCTGGCATGAAAATACCAAATTTTTGGGGATGTCGTATTCCGACTATAATACTTCCGTTGGGTTTGATACGAATGCGGTGGTGCAGGCTATTAATGACCGGCTTCCGCGTGCGATTATGTTTAATAACGGAAGCGATTATGACATGGCCATTCCTTTACTAGCCAAGGACAATATGGTGGCCGGGGTGGTCAATGTCACGGTTTCGCGTGAAAATGCACGAAAGCTTATTCATTCTTCCATGGTGCGCTATGCCTTTGGGGCGTTGATTATGATTTTGCTGATAGGAGGCGTGTTATATTTATTCCTATTGCTTAAAATTATTCGTCCTTTAGGAAGTCTAAAAGATAGTATCGAAGCCGTTTCTCTAAATAATTTGACGTTATCGTTCCCGGAGCGTAAGGACGAAATCGGAGAAGTAGGAACTTCAGTGGCTTTTCTGTTAGACAAGATTCGGGAGGATTTGAAAGGACGCGAAAACGTAGAGATTATGTCTGTTGCCAAAGAACAAAATTGGTGGAAAACTATCTTGGCCGTTACGGTGCCGAAAGGTTCTCGTGCGTTGGTGGTGGATGAAAACAATAATATTCTCTACACCAACTTTGAGCTCAATGTTCCTGGCAAAGAAACCGTACACTTGTTGGATATCTTCGACGGACGTCAGCAGGAGATTATTCAAGTGGTTGGAGAAGCACTAGAGAATCCAACGAAAGTTTTGCGTAGTACCGTGAATAATAAAGATGTACAATACTCGGTAAAGGCTGTGCAATTGCCAGATGATGCTGGAAAGAACCGTATCGTCTTGGTATTAGAACCTAAAAAATAGTAAATATTTGTTAAATAGGGAGAAAAAATGAAAGTAGAAATTAAAAAAATTGGAATCACAACGGTTTTGTTTTCCGTGTTTCCACTGGCTGTGTTCGTGGTAATGCTTGTCGCGGCATTCTTGGAGCTTTTTAGCCCGGAAGCTACGTTGAGCTTTAACTATTTTGTAGGGCTGGTAATGCGTGCAATCCAGGGCACCTTACTCTTTTTAGTATCGACGGTGTTCTTTTTGCTGGCCTATAATATTTTGTGCGCTTTGGGGATTCGGGGCGTACGTGTTACGCTGGAGGATAAAGAGTAAATATGAAAAAGATTATTAGTTTATGTTTAGCGATTGCTTTAGCTGGTTTCGCTTTTGCGGGGGGTTCTACCACCAAAGCGACTTCTACTAAAAAAGCTCCTGCTAAAGTAAAAGCTAGTTTTATTATAGTAGAAGATGAGGCTTATGAAGCCGGTAAGGAAGATAAACAGCTGACAATGGGTTTGGCTGAGTTCTTGAATGTGGAGCCGGAAGTTACGCATATGCCTTACTCTGTGGCAAAGGCTGATGAAAAATTGGCTAATTTAGATTATAGTTTCTTACCGTTGTATCTGGTTAAAAAAACCCCGGATATTCGCTCCAAATTCGAGAAGCATATTCAATATGGTTACGTACAAGAAAATGACGAATATGTGATTTTGCCGCATCAAACACGTCAAGGCGTTTACTCCGAGAAAACCGCTAAACCGGGGATTATGGAAATTTTTGTAATGTCCCAGTGCCCTTATGGGGTCATGGCTGAAAATGCGGTAATTCAAGCAAAAAAAGAGGGAAAATCCCCCAAAGCTAATAACGTACATATTCGTTACATTGTAGATTACAACGAGGATAAAGGCTTTAGCAGCTTGCATGGTTCCGGGGAATGGGAAGAAGATGTTCGTCAATTATTAATTGCGAAATATTACCCGGAAAAATTATGGAAGTATTTAGAAATTCGCAACAAAGATTACCGTTCCAGCCGTTGGGATAAGGCGATGGAAGATGCCGGTATCAATGCAAAAAAAATTATGAAAAAATTCGATACCGAAGGTCTTGAACTCTTAAAGCAAGAAGCCGCTTACGGTAAAGAATATGGAGTGAATGCTTCTCCGACTTTCTTGTTTGAAGGAAAAGTTCAGTTGGATTTTGGCTCCGCTTCCAAAATAGAGGGTTTTGGATTTTTAAATCCAAATGCTGCTAGATCCGGTGCGGCGGCGCAAGCTCCTGCCGGTAGTTGCTAATTAGTGCTTTTTGTGGCAGAAAAACGGGGGTGGGCGTTAGCCGGCCCCCATTTTTAGAAATAGGGTTTGCTAAATCTGTATGAAAAACTTTCGTGGATTGTTTTTTAAGGCTGTATTTGTACTAACGCTTATTTCGCTAGTGCCTGTAATCCTGATTGGGTTTCATTTGGTACGCAGTAACAGCCGTATGTTGCAGCGTGAAATTTTACAACGTCAGCAAACGGTAGCGAACAGATTAGCTTCTATTGCTCGTTCCTACTTAACTCATAAAATTCAATTATTTTCCGTATTTATTGATTTACATACTGATTTCGGAGGCCATGATTTTTTAAATGAAGAGGACCTATCATACTTGCGTGCTCGGGATACTTCTATTGTCTATCTGGCTGTTTTAAATCCCTCCGGGAAATTATTATTTTTCAATGGGGCAGCAGAGCCTCCTTACACAGAGCAGTTACCTGCTATTTTAGAAAGTTGTGTAGAGCGTAGAACAAATTACGTTGGCCCGGCATACCAGGGAAATCGTCAGGTACTTCAGTGGTTGGCTTTTCCCATTCGTCCGCAGGTGGGAGGGCAGCAAGTAACAGGAATTTTATTAGCTGCAATTGATTTATCTGGGTTAGAACAAACATTGGCGCAAGCCTATCCTTTAGAAATGGAGGCAGCAGTTGTATCTTCTTCCGGGTTAGTAATCTCCTACAACGGAGGATTTGTGGCAGATATAAATTCACAAGAGGATTTGTTCATTGAGCAAATACAACAAATCCGGTCGCAATTAGGAGAAGAAACCGATGGAATTGTGACTCTTAAGGGGGGGCAAAAAGTCTTAGTTACTTCGTCTACCCTACTTGTACCGGATTGGAAGGTATACGTGGCGCAGCCAGCTAACGTAGCTTCTCAAGTGTTTAAGGAAAGTACCTATCAGTCTGGATGGGATATGTGTTTGATGTTGATTTGCGTTTTATTGTTTTTACTTGGGGTAAGTTATATCGTTATTATTCCTATCACGCGGCCGGTAGAGCGATTACGTGCGGCTGCACTGAAATTACGCGAACGTGAAGATTATGTTATCAAATTGGATGAAGTAGAGACTCCACACAACGAGTTGGGGGATTTGACGGAAACCATGGTGGAAATGTCCCAAGTATTGCATTCCAGGCGAGAAGCGCTGCTAAAAGCTCAACATGAATTGGCTCAAGCTAACCAGGATTTGGAAAAACGGGTGGAGGAGCGCACTCGGGAACTAAAAGAAACAACCAAAGAATTAGTGCGTGTGGAACGGTTGGCTTCTATTGGGCAAATGGCCTCCATCATCAGCCATGAAATACGCAACCCGTTAGCGGTAATCAGTAATGCTACGCGCCTGATTAAATTATTGCTTCCTTCTAAAGAGCCTAAACTGGAAAAACAAATTACCATTATCGAAACTGAAATTAAGCAGGCCAACAGTATCATTAGTGAAGTATTAGGATATGCTCGAACACGAGAGTTAATGTTTAGTACAATTGACGTTAACAGCTATTTGCATGACATATTGGCTGTTTATTCCTGGCCGTCGAACGTGAAAGTGAAGGAAGAATTGGATACGGAAAGCGTCCGTATCAAAATAGATGCTGAAGAAATTAAGCAGGCGATTCGTAACGTGATTTCTAATGCCGTAGATGCTATGCAACCGCAGGGAGGCCAGTTGACGGTGGGAACGAAAGTGGGCCATCGGTTGGTGTGTATGTATATTGCAGATACAGGACCAGGTATTGCTCCTGAAGTACGTAAAAAGATGTTTGCGCCTTTTTTCACAACCAAGGCACGTGGTACGGGGTTAGGGCTTGCCGTAGTTGGCAAAGCAATTGCCCGGCATAATGGAAAATTGTTTATTAACAGTGAAGTAGGAAAAGGGACCTGTTTTCAGATTTATCTAAAAATTTATAAGAAACCCGGAGATACAAATTATGGAGAAGCAAGTTAAAATTTTAGTGGTTGATGACGATAATAACCTGCGTGAGACCTTGGTAGATTTATTGGAAATTGAAGGCTACAAGGTCTATCAAGCCGGTAACGCAGCCGAATGTTTGGAAATTTGTGCAAGCGAATTTTTCCAGGTAATTTTGATGGATTATAATCTGCCCGATAAAAATGGGATGGATTTAATCCGCGAAATCCGTTCATTTAACCAAGATTCGCAGATCATTATGATTACGGCTTATGCTTCTCTGGGTGCTATTATGGAAGCAATGCAAGAGTCGGTATACGATTTCTTGATGAAGCCGGTAGATTTTGATTATTTGAAACGTACAATTAACCGCGCATTGGATAAATATTTCTTGGAAGAAAGCAACAAGGAGTTATTGGCCGAGCTGAAAACGCGTAACGAAGATTTAGGCCGGTTAAATAACATGAAATCTAAGTTCTTTTCCATGGTTTCGCACGATTTGTCCAATTCGTTAATGACGTTAAAAATGAGTTTTGACATGTTCAAAAAACGCTTCACACCGGATGAAGAACAGCGAAAAAAAATGATGTTTATGGAGGAATCCATCAGCCAGATTGAACATTTAATTAAGGACTTGGTGGACTGGGCTGCCATTGAGAAAGGGAAACTCCGCATTGAAAAAACTCAGTTTGAATTGACCGCCAGTCTAAAGAAAACGGCTGAAATTTTTCAAGCCAAGGCATTGAAGCGCAACATCCGATTGACGTTTGAAAGCGTGGGCGCTATAGCGGTACTGGCAGACGAGAAACGAATCCGCCAAGTGATTTCTAATTTGTTAGAAAACGCGGTCCGGCACACCCCGGATAATGGTACTATTGAAATTGTTGTTAGCAAAATAGATGAAAAAAATGCTAAAGTGTCGGTAACAGACTCTGGGGACGGAATTGATCCGGCCGTGGCACCGAGTTTGTTTACCAGCTTTACGCAGGTCGGCACCAAAGACCGGGTCGGTCGGTTGGGGCTTGGGTTGTCTATTGCGAAGGAAATTGTGGTAAACCACGGGGGACGTATTTGGGCGCAGAGTGATGGGTTAGGCAAAGGCGCCTCGTTTAACTTTACGTTACCAGTGGTTTAAAAGATATTTAAGATTTACGGGAGCAAAGGATGAATAAGAAAAAAATTACAGTTCTAATTGCAGATGACCAAACGCTGTTCCGAGAAGGAATTAAAGACGTCCTTACCGGGGAAAAGTGGTTGGAAGTCGTTGGAGAAGCGGCCGATGGAATTGAAGCGGTTGCTAAAGCCAAAAAATTAAAACCGGATGTGGTGCTGATGGACATTAAGCTGCCCAAGATGGACGGTATCAATGCCACACGCCAAATCCGCGAAGCATGCCCCACAGTAAATGTATTAATGCTTTCTAGTTTTGAAGATGAAGCCCACGTGTTGGATGCTATTCAGGCCGGTGCCAACGGATATTTATCTAAAATGTTACCGGCGGCAGAATTAGTAAACTCCATCAAAACGTTTACCAGTGAGGGACTGATGATTCCGCAACAACTGATGGGCAAGCTCCTCCATGGCCTTCGCAAAATGGGCGATGGCGGTATGCCTTCGCAAGCGATGCTCACTAAAACGGAAATTAAAGTGATGGACTTTTTGGGCAAAGGATTAAGCAATAAAGAGTTAGCCAAAGAGTTGGGTTGCAGCGTTAAAACGATTAAAAATCATTTGAATAGTGCTTTCCACAAATTGGGTGTAAGTAGCCGTACCGAAGCCGTGGTTAAAGCCATTGAAAAAGGACTTATTTCTTCTGAAGGCAGCATTGTGCCGGATGATGAATACGAAAATTAAATGTGGAAAAAGGGTTGTAACGCACTTGGGCGAGTTATGTCCAAGAAGAAAGGTCAAGCTACGGTAGAGTATATTTTATTACTCGCCTCTATCGTGTTGGTGATTTCTGCCTTTTTGACAGCGTTTCACACCCATATCGTGCGTTTCTTTTTTCAATTTATTGGTCGTGTAATTACGTCCTAAAAAGGGAAAACTCGTATGCGAATAGGTTATTGCTCCCGTAAACTACAGGAACGTCGGGCACAGATTTTGTTACCGGCGATCTTGCTGGCGCCTATTTTCATACTGGTTATTTACTTATTGTTGGAAACGGCCAAAGTCTCCATGGCGAAAGTGCGTCACCAATTCGCGCTGGACAATGCAGCCTATACTCAGATGTCTTCACTCACCACGTATTTAAACGTTATGGCTATGATTAATGGCCCAACGCCCTATCGTGTCATGCGGTACTATGGAAACTCGCAAGACGGTAGTATGACGCTGGAACCCCGGGCTGGGGGCAAATATGAAAATGAAAAAGAGAACTTAAACTTATTTGAATTTTTTTACCAGAGTGGGGCATTTGTTACGTTGGAGGGAGATAAAGATGCACGAACTGCCAATTATCGCCCCAAGCCGGAGTCTGTCAACTGGAAGGCATTTTATGCAATGGGTGAAGAGATTACGGATATACGGGAACAAGAAGAGGCTACTGCTGATAATGGCAGGCAGCAGGTAATAGTTTCTCGTGACGATTGGGAAAAAGAGAATCCAACATTGCCGGGGAACACCCCTGTCCGTTTAATTAGTAAACATTTAGTGAGAAATTACCATTTCCCTTATCAAGGTTTTGGAACTACCGTCTTAGTGGATTATTTAAAGACTTACATTTATACCAGTTCGATTTATAAATCCCAGGACATGGTGTATAAGGACCTTACCAAGAATGCCATTATGTTCCGGGAAACCTATTTTTTGAATGTGGACAATTGTAAAATGAACGATTGTGCCCGGGAAAGTGCAGCTAAACTGCGTCCCTTCTTTTCCATCGCTACTCATCCGTTTGAAATAGAGAAAATTCAAGTTTTCTTTTCCAGTGGGGGAAAGGAAGGGCGTGGGGGATCTTCACACGGTGGAGAAATTGATGTTACGTTAAATGTACCTGGGGACGTTCTAAGTGGCGAAAAATTATTTCAATTTGCCTACTTGGATCCCTCCAGCATCGGGCGGTTACGTACTTTACAACGTGGCGTTCTATTAAAGCAACGATTTAAATTGCCGCGCAACCGTTTTAATCTTAATTTAGAACAAAAATATAAACCGTACGTTCGCAACAAAATCATAGTTTCGTGCCTACGCAATGGCAATAACTGCGTGTGGCCAAACCCGTTGCCGAAGTACAATATTGTATTACGACCATGATTAATTGGAGCAAACACCTTTTTCATTCGCGCCGAGGGCAGACTACAACCGAACTTGTGTTGTTGTTCCCGTTTTTTGTCATTTTCATTTTATTTATTATTAAAATTTTTGGCTTGCTGGTACTGAGCCAGAAAATGGAAATTGCCGGCTATTATGTAGGGCAGCGTTTCCAGCTTCAGTCGCACGAGACGGATTACTATCAGCGCACTTGGGATCGCCGTTTTTTGATCAAAGATATCCAACAGAAAATGGAAAATTACTTGGGTTTTGATAACCCGAATATGAAAAAATTTTTAAGTTTGGATAGCGTAAAAATGGACGTCAATAGAAGCGGTACTTGGACTCAAATTACCATCACCGCGCGTACGAAGGCTCCCCGTATCCGTTTTTTGTGTAATTACGACAAAGACCAGGTGTGTGAACACGATAATATTTGTTTAAAAGGGTACAATTTCTTATGTGAAACCGGGGGCGAAATATCAGTTATTAAATATGTAGGTCATAACGATCGCCCGGCTCCCTACGAACGTCCGGAAGGACGGTCGTAACATTCGGGGCGTTTTTCGTCTATTTCATTTTCTTTCTCTCTTTATTCTTTACGGTGAGTACGCGGGGTCCTGTGGACCGGTGTTTCTTGCCTGTATTCCCCTTGACAAAAGGTTTTTTTCTACCTATACTTTAAGTAGAAGTATTGGGAACTCTGTGTTTGAGTGGCTGAAAAGCCAGGTCAACAAGAGTAGTTTTTATTTATCGTATAAGGGGTTTTTATGTTTAAATTAAAATCCGGGAATGTGGTTGAGAAAATCAAAAAGATGGATCGCAAACAAGCATATACCTTGGGCGCGATTGTAATCGTTTTATTTGTGGCACTTTTAACAATTTCCTCTATGATGGGGGATGCAGATGATACTTCTTTTGATGGCTTATCTACCCAACAATATGATTTGGCCCAAATGCCTTTTTTGAATGATGAATCCGAGGCTTATTTGTTAGCTTCCCAATACCCGGATATGAAAGACAATCAAGCCTCCGCCTTATACTCTCCGGAAGAAAAGGCGGCTCGCCAGGCACAGGATGCTCAGGACGCCGAAGAGGAAGAGGAAGAAGAGGAAGAAGAATCGACGACTTCTTTTGGGGGCGGATCTCGCGTTACTGCCAGAGATTCTTCTGAAGGATATGGCGGCCGAAACTATGGTGGTCGTAATTATAGGGGCCGTCAGGGCGGTGGTACTAAAACCGAGATTAAGCAACTGGGTTCCGCCAATGCCGGGCGTGCCAGTGGGGGCGGTGTAAATAGTACTTGGGGAGCACCAAAAGGAGACTTCTCCCCATGGAAAAGCCAAGATAAAGGGAAGGAAATTACTGCTCCTCCCCAACTAAAAACGAATGATGCGAAGAAATCACTTTCTCAGTTTGCACAAGCCAGTAAGGCTGCCGCAGCGTTTAAGGAAGGAAAATCCGGTAACGCTAAAAGGGCAATGATGGGAGGCGAAGTAAAGGGGAGTGAAGCTTTTGGCGGTCAGGGAGTCGAACTGGACATTACCAAAGGTTTAACCTTGGATACGAATGCTCCAATCTCTTCTCCAAGTATGGCAACGCCGGATTTGACGGATGCCGAAAGTAGCATTAATGACAAAGCGAAAAAAGCAGAAGAAGACAAGAAAAAGCAAGAGGAACAACTTAGTTTTTGGGATAAATTGTGGCAAGGTGCTTTGCAGGGGTTAATAAATGGAGTGGTAAATTTTGCTACTTCCTATTTGGATAGAGGGCTTAACAACGGCGATTGGCATATTGGAAAAGCAAAATCCTCTAGCGGTGGGTCTGACGACAAAGCTAAAGATGTGGGAGATTAATTCGCTTATTAAGATTTTTCAGAAGGTGAACAAATTTGGTGGGAGGTTCAAATATGAATATTTTAAATTGGCTTAGAAACCGAAGTGGCAAAATGGCCCTGTCTGCTTTGCAGGCAGCGGGTATTGCCACTGTAGTGGGAGTAGCCGGGGTAGGAGCTTGGAATTTCCTTAGCTCTCCGGCGGAAGAATCCTCTTATAATCCTTCGTCCTATAATCCGGGCGAAATCGTTTATGTAGCGGGTAATCCCAATAGTGGAAAATACGAACGGATCTCGTATACTTCCGGGCAGGGAGACCAAGTTGTCAGCGAGTCGGCGGTGCGAGTGGACCCCAAAAACATAAGACTTTTGGGAGAGTCTGCCCGTCAAGCGCAAGTGCGTGATGAAATGGAGGAGTACGAAGAATCGACTCGTAACTCTGTGGCGCGCTCCACAGGAAATACGCCAACAGCCTACCAGGGTGGGGAAACAGAAGGGCTTGGTTTGATGTCGAACGTCGCCAATGAAAGGAATGCATTACCCGGTGCGGACGATCCGATGGCTGCCATGGCAAAAACCATGGGAAATATGCAAGGTTTGATGTCCCAAGTACAACAGCAGGCGGCGAATGCCGAGGCAGGCGCAGGCGCCGGGCAAAGAGAGGGGGGCGAAAAAGGGAAAGAAGAGCAACCAACTCTTGGGAAATTACAGAAAGCTAAAATGGCCACAGCCGGTTCTGGAAGCAAAGGATTTAATTCTACTTCGGTGGGTTCACACGGTGGCAACAAAGGAGGAGGCGCTACCTCTGCCGCGGAGATGGCACAGGCAAACAACGTGTTAAACTCTGCCCAAGAGCAGATGGGTGCCGCGTTGGAAGGAGCTCGGTTGCGAGCGAAATCCTCGTTTGGAGAGGATAGTTTGGGCAAGAGCCGCAACGCCAGTGTACAGGCAGGCCCGAGCCTTAGTAAATCTAAACAAATGGGTGAGCTGGCATACATAGCAAAGATGTCAAACAAAGTAGCGGCAACGAAGACTCGCGCCGCCAATAGTGGGATGGCTCCGTTCATTTCCAATACCCGTATTTCCGGTGGTTTGCGCATTGAATCAGAAAATTTAGTAACCGGACAAAACCACAGTTCAAAAGATTTTAGTAATGAGACGTCCGCTCAGTTGCGTGGTGTCCAGAAATGGGCGACGGATAGTGATACTACACAACAGATGGAAGAACGCAAAAAAGATTACGATACCATCCGTAAATGGACCTGGATTGCCGTGCCCTTGGCTGTTATGATGATTCCGCTGATTGGGGCTTTTGCTACAATCGGCCGTATGGGAATTCCGTTTGTCAGTGCTGTGGCTTGGGGATTAGCGGCTGCAGCTGCTGTGATTGCGCTCATTCCAAATATTGTGTTGTTGGCTAAGAGTGCAAGCTTCGCAAATAAGTATGGCGGAGCCCCGGTGTCTACGTGGGGGATGGCGATTAGTGCCACATTAAGTGCCGGTGTAGGGGCGGCTTTCATTCCCGGGGTTAGTGCTATGCTTGCTAACATGAAATCGTGGTTGTACCTAACGGCCGGACCGATCCTGGGTTTAGGAGGCGCATGGTTTGCTAACGAGATGACGAAAGATGCTGTAATTGAGAACCCGGAATTGGAAAATGTGAACGTGAAATCCGGAGAAAATCAATAGGGGAAACTTATGGAAAATCCGTTTAAAATAGAAAGGCCTTCCTATTTAACTCCAAGGATGGAGTTCATTCTTCGGGGAATATTGATTGTATTATTTTTAGTTTGGGTAGCAGGAGCGTTTTATTTACATTCGATAGTCAAAGCCGACGAAGCAGAGATCGCGCGTATACAACAAATGCGAAAACAGCAAGAAGAGCGTTCACGCCGAGTTGCTTCTTTTGACCAACGAAGGATAGAAGAAAAATTAAATCGCAGTACTACAAACGCTGTAGATAGTCTTAGAAAAAAGGAGAATAACTTATGAAGTGGCTATCTTTCTTAAAAAGCAAGTCGGGCAAGTTAGTCATGAATGCCCAAAACGTATTAATAACGTCCGCCGCGATTGGGGTTGGGGCGACTACTTTGTTCTATAACGTAGGGATTAATCAGAGCAAGAAAGAGTTAGCTGTCCGCTCGGTCACTTCCATTTCTGACCCGTTTACCTATGAAGGGATGCAACGTTCCCACAGAGGGTTGACCTCTATTAACGTGCAGGACAGCCGGCACCAAATTGCTAATCAGGACGATCTTGAACGGATGGGAAATAGGAGTGCTTCCTCTAACAATTTTGGGTTGGATAACATAGACAGGTTAGAAGGTCGCCTCACCGGCGGACGTTTAGGCGCCGCTGCCGCAACGGGTGAGAGCGATGGGTTAGGCTTAGGAAGCAATAAAGCGACACTCGTTGATTCGGGTGTGGACTACAGCCCACAGGTTGCAGCTTCGGAACGGGCCTCTTCAGCGGCTAGACTCACAACGGATGCGGTTGCTGGGCAAGCATCTGGTTCAGGTGGACCGGCGAAAACAAAAGGTGCGGGGGGGCAATTGCCTTCGGCATCTATGGCTCGTGCTTCCGGAAATGCCTTTGGCGCCGCAGCCGGTTCAATGGGGGGAAATAGCCGTTCTGCCGGAGGTAGAAACGGTGGGTCCTCCAATGGTAGTAATTATAATTTCACAGGTCTTATGGCCGGCAGTAGCAGTGCCGTGCCTGCTTTGAGAGGGGATGGCGGCAGAGGCCGTTCCGCGAACGGACCCTCTACTTTTATGGCTAGAGGCCGACAGGGTACATCTTCTGCCGGCAGACGTACTCCCGGGAAGGGAGATTTGCCGGATATTGCCAAACGTTCTGCGGATGCCGCGGCTAATTCTCACAAATCAGCTATGGAAGGGATGTACGCATTCTTAGGGTCTAGCCGCAATTCCGGTGGTATGACGATTGAGAATGGCGTGGAAGTGGGAACAACCAGTTCGGCTGATTTTAAAACTCCCACCACGAATAACCTCAAAAAATTACAGGCCTTTAAAGAAAACATAGATGAGGATGCTGATAAGCGCCAAGAGAAAAGCGATGATTTGGGCAAATGGTTGCTAATCACTTTAGCGTCTATGGTTGCGGGGGCAATTGCTGGATATGCTTTAATTACTGCCGGTAAAGCAAAGCCAGGTCCTTGGGGCATTGTCATGATTGTGGCCGGGTTTGCTGTTCTTGCCGCTGCGGCGGCCGTAGCCACTACGCTTATTGTTAAAGCGGCGAAATTTGCAAATGAATTCTCCGGAACTGCGATGTCCACCATATCTTGTATTGTGGGTGGTTTGGCGATTGCCGCTTTGGCTTTTGTAGGAATCTCGGCTATGCTCAATAAGGCATCCGGTTTAGGAAAGTGGATGGCCAAGATTATGCCCAAAGTTAACAAGCTGGCACTGAAAGGTGCCAAGGCTGCTGCTGCAGGAGCGGCAACGAGTGCCGTCAAGAGTGCTGTGAGCGGTGGCGGAAGCAGTACAAGCAGTACCACAACAAAGAAGAAGTAAGATTTATTTTCCGGCCCCGGGGAAAATCTTTTCCCGGGGTCTGTTGTAAAAAATTAGGGATGATATATGCCCGACTTGAAACCATTACCGGAAGAAAAAGAAACCTCGTTGCCCCAGCTCCCTCCACAACCGGAGGAAAAACAGCGGGCCAAGCGGAATTTGCCGGATACGCTACGTTCCAAACGAAAGTGGTTAATGTTAGCGATCTTGCTTTTTTTGTTGGCTGGTGGAACACTCGTCCCGGTAGGAAGAATCCCTTTATTACGCAATTTAGTATACGCTATGGGTTACTCCCCTGAGGAAACCATGCGTTTTTCGCTGTTTCAAGCGTTGTTTTCCTGGAAAGAGCATAATAAAATGTTACAGGGCGAAATCCCGGACCCGAACGAACTCTCCGTTTTTTCATTGGCGGAGGAGGCCGCCAGGGCAGCCGGACAAAACAACGCAAATCGCCGAAAGAGCGGATTGTTGAACATTAAGGCTACTAATTCCGCGCGTCGTCAACAAGGGCGTGGTGCGGTGCAAGTGGTAGGTTCCTCCGGCCGGGATATCCGGGATGAACGAGAGAAAAGTGAGGGAATCTCATTAAATACGGATAAAATTTCTGTCAATACAGATGCTAATGGTTCACAAATAGGGGATGTGTATTTCGGGGCGGACTCCAATGTCATTCCTCGCGATAAACGCGATGGATATAATTCCACCAAAATACTTAAAAAAGTGGCCAATGCCCCGTTGGGGAGCGCGGGTAGCTCTTCTTCCGGCAGTGATTGGTTTATGCGCACGGTGAATAAAGCCATTTCGCAAGATGCCCAAATGGATGGTTTGAGAAATTTTTTGGAAGGGCGAGGTTTGGCGGCCGGTTTAGGGAAGTTAAGGCAAGTAGGCGGGGATAAAGCTTTTCGCGATTTGTATTGGGCTTGGTTGACAGGTCGTGCCGCTCGGCGTGCGCGTGAACCGGGATTAAAGAAAACGTTGGCGGCCGCCGGTTTTAACGGTGCTAATTTGCCACGCACGGTTTTTACGGTGAATGGGTTTTCCGGTATTGGGATCAACCCGGAAGACGTTATTAGAGATTTAAAACACGTGGACGATTACTTGAAGCTGGATGAAAAGTGTAAGACAGCATGGAACGATGCTTTTAATGAGGATTACTCCAAAGAAATTAAAAATATGAGAAGCAAGATTCGCAGTGTTGGGGAGAAACTCCCTACGACGTGCAAGGATGTTTGGGAATATGATAGCTCCAAAGATAAATATCGTGAGGCTTTTGAGTCTATTCAGATGACGTGCAAGGAGATGAAAAACCAGTATGGGAAATTGCAGACTACACTGAATAGCTACCAAGGTAAGTGCGGTACAATTCAGATTCCTGAAACTGTGAATTGCGACCTTCCTTCCTACGCCAACCAAGCACAAAGTATGAGCAAGTATTGTGCTGAATGGTATGTCGACGAAGTTGAGAAGAAGAAAGAAGAAAAGGATTGCGCCAACCAAGCAGA
>CAMZDW010000004.1 GCA_947305555.1 uncultured Elusimicrobium sp. | reverse complement strand
AAATCAAGCACTTTGTTGGAGTAGCCGATTTCGTTATCGTACCAAGAGACCACTTTCACAAACGTATCGGTTAAGTATACGCCGGCATTGGCATCAAAGATAGAGGTGCGTTTGTCGCCCAAGAAGTCGGAGGACACGACCGCATCTTCGGTGTAGCCTAAAATGCCTTTAAGTTCGCCTTCAGCGGCTTTTTTCATAGCGGCGCAGATGGCTTCTTTGGTGGCCGGTTTGGCCAAGTTGACGGTCAAATCTACTACGGACACGTCCAAGGTCGGTACGCGCATAGAGATACCCGTTAATTTGCCGTTAAGTTCCGGAATTACTTTACCTACGGCTTTAGCAGCACCCGTAGAAGAAGGAATAATGTTGCCGGAAGCAGCACGGCCACCGCGCCAGTCTTTCATAGACGGACCGTCTACGGTTTTTTGAGTGGCGGTGGTGGAGTGAACGGTGGTCATTAAACCGTTTACGATACCGAAGTTATCGTTTAATACTTTGGCGATAGGAGCCAAGCAGTTGGTGGTGCAGGACGCGTTAGAAACAAATTGCGTACCTTTTACATAGGTTTTTTCGTTTACACCGACCACGAACATCGGGGTGGTATCTTTAGACGGGGCAGACATTACTACATATTTAGCACCCGCTTTGATGTGAGCTTGCGCTTTTTCTTGCGTCAAGAATAAACCGGTAGATTCTACTACATATTCGGCACCTACTTTATCCCAAGCCAAGTTGGCCGGATCTTTTTCAGCGGTTACACGGATTTTTTTGCCGTTTACAATAAGTTGGCTTTTTTCAACGTCGGCTTCTACCGTGCCGGTGAATTGACCGTGCATGGTATCGTATTTGAGCATGTAAGCCAAATAGTCAACCGGGCACAAATCGTTAATGCCGACGATTTCAATATCGTTGCGTTCTTGGGCCGCGCGGAAAACAAAGCGTCCGATGCGACCAAAACCGTTAATACCTACTTTAATAGTCATAGTTTTGTACATCCTCCATGGATTTTTTACTTCCCTTATATTTTACCACTTTTTGCGCCGCGCGAAAACCCACCCCTTTTTTTAGATAGATTACTATGCTAAAATAATGACTAGTATGGCCAAATTAGAACCCTCCTTTCTACGCTACTTTATCTATAATAATGCCTGCATTTCAGCAATGGATACACTGGCAACTGGTACGTTGCTAACGGCTTATGCCTTAGCTTTGGGGGCTTCTCCCCTCGTAGTTGGTATTTTAGGAGGGCTTCCTTATTTTGGGACGTTGCTTAACGCCGTAGGAGCGTATCTAGTTTATAGAGGATTTAATGTCAAAAAAGTGACGGTTGGTTTTGCGTTTGCCAGCCGGCCGTGTTATTTGTTTTGCGGCGCGATTGCCTGTTTTCCGGAGTTGCCCCATGCCGCTTTATGGTTGTGCGGAGGAATTGGCCTATGTTATTTGATGGGTGGGGTGTCATCCGGTGGATATTATCCCTGGTTAAAGGCGCTTTTGCCCGAAAAACAAACCTATTTATTTGTTGCAAAAAAATATTTCTTCTCTAAGATAGCATATGTGTTTGGTTTCTTAGGGGCTTTTTTGATTATTAAAAAGTATACTTCTCAAAGGAGTGATATCCCGGTAGACATATATGCATTCCTTTTTTTATTTGCTTTTTTCCTTGGAATGCTAGGAACTATTTTTTTGTTGGGTATTCCCACCCCTCCAGTATCTTCAAAACCCGTTTTGCCACCGTGGAAAGCTATTAAATATATCCTTAAAAAATACATATTACTCATGCTTGTTTGTGGATTAAGTCTATTTGTATTTTTCTTTTTTTCTACCTTTGTGCCCGTCTTTGCCCTACAGGAGGCAAAAATTTCGGTTGCTGCATTAACAGCACTATCCTTGCTTAGTCAGCTGTTCTTTTTAATTTCGGTGTCCGTATGGAAACATATGAATGAACGTTTTCACGCTTCCGCTTCGTTGAGAGCCGCTTTCCTTTTTTTAGCGGCTATTTTGGGCATTTTTATTTTGTGTACGATGCGGTGGCACCCGGGAATGGCTATGTATGTGGCGGCCGGTCTGTTACTGGCCATGGCAGTGGCGCAAGCCGGTATATTGACCGGAGTAGACTCTCTGTTATTATTGAATTCCCCTCAAAAGTACTCCACGGCTTTTTTTACGGTGGCTTCCTGGATGAGATTGGCCGCAGCTATTGGTCCTATGTTGGCAGGTTTGGTTTGGATGACATTGCAACGTTGGGGAACAGAGGCTTCCAGCTTGGTAAATTGGCAATTGTTTTTTGGAATTTGTTTTATTGGAAGTATAGTTTGTTGGTACGTGTGTAAACGGACGGTTGCAAGTAAATATATGTAAAGGTTAAGTATGAAAAATCGTATTTTATTTGGAGTGGTTCTATTAATACTTTTGGTTGGTGCTGGCGCATGGTGGCATTGTGTACACACACAAAAATTAGAAATTCATCCGGAGATTACTCGAGCGACAATATATGCAGATACTTCCTCCTTCCCCACCTTGTTACAGATGGTGGATTTGGTAAAAAGTGATCCTGCTATTCCTAAATTGATCTTTTGGCGCAGAATGATGACGCTCGATGCTGAAGATCCTATTTTACAACAAGCTCAAATTGTTCCTGTTAAGAAATATAAATTCACGGGGACAGATTTTACGAATTTACGAGATCACATACAACGATTTGTGAATACGTATCCCAATGCTAAATTCACAGTTCATGTAAATATGGATCAAAATCCTCTCGTGTGGACTGTTTTAACGGCGATTCCCAGAGACCGGATTGAACATATCCATTGGTATGAAGAAAGTTTTGGTTCCTGTACTTTTCAACTAGGACAAATTCGGGTACCCCCCGAACATGCGTTACGCCTTTTGGAGCGGAAAACTCCGCCACCACATTTTGGATTTAATTACTCGAGGTCACTGCTTCCGTTTTATCCTTCCACCGTTTACATTGGAATGGCGGATTATGTTATGAAAGAATATCCTCAGCAAAGAAGAGCTCTTGAAAAAGCACAAAAAATAGAGGATGTTAATTTTGAAAGAATAGCCAATAGCTTGACGAAAGAACAGAAACAAAATTTACTCCGGCTGGGTGGAATTTCTGAAAAAGATTTAAGTTATTTTAATCAAAATAAACCGGTGCTTCTTTACACGCTGGGTTTTTTGGGTGAGGAAAATCAACTCAATTTGGCCCAAATACAGGTATTGGATGACCTGCTATCGGGAAAAATTGTTCCGTTAGGAGAACCGGATCAGTACGTGTGGTTGTTTAAGGAACATCCCTGGATTACAAAAAACACCTTTTTGCGAGATCAAATTATTAAAAAATATCCCTATATGCACCCATTGCCGAAACAAGTTCCTTTGGAGCTCTTGTTTTTGGCCGGTTATATGCCTGATAAAGTATTTGGGTACAGTTCCTCCTTGTTTTTTGCATTACCGAAGGAACGTATTTTATTTTATATTCCGCGTCTCAATGATCCGTATTTGCCATTATTAAAAAAAATTAATAAAATTACTGATCATCAAATATGGCAGATCTCTCATTATAGGAGTCCCTCATGAAAAAGATTATAATTTGTATTTGTGCATTGCTTTCCCTTGCAGTATTTGCTGTTACTTATACCGGATTTGTGCCATATCATAAACCCGATCAGGTATTTCCTGAGGTAAAACAAGCTACCATCTATGCGGACATTTCTTCCTTTGCTACGTTACTTCAAATGGTAGATTTGGTAAAAAGCTCGCCTTCCATCCCCAAGTTTGTTTTTTGGCGTCGGATGATTTACATAGACCAAAATGATCCCTATTTTAAAAATATAACGGTTTATCCTTCTCCCAAAAAAATGCTTGCACGTAAATTTCAAGAAGAATTTAGTAAAGCGATAAAAAAATTTGTAGACACATATCCCAATGCCAAATTTACGGTTCACTTGAATAAGGACCAGAATTTGGTAGTGTGGGCTGTCCTAAAAAATATCCCGAAAGACCGTATCGAGCATGTACATTACTATGAGGAAAGTTTCGGGTTTACCACGTTTCAAATGGGATTTGTTACGGCTCCTCCAGAAAAAGCGCTCGCTCTAATAAATCGGAAAGACCCCCCTGCCTATTTTGGAGTGAACTACGCATTGTCTCTTATTCCCGTCTTTCCCTCTACGGTACACTTGGCTTTAGCCGATACTGTGATGAAAGATTTTCCAAAAATAAAGGAAATTTTTTCAAAGGCGGTTCGTGTTGATGATGTTAAATTTAATGAAATTTCTAAAACGTTAACCCCTCAACAAAAACATAATTTGTTAAGGTTGGGTGGTATTCGGGAAAAAGATTTAACCCTTTTTAGACTAGGGAAACCTGTGATGTTGTATACGCTAGGGTTTCATAACGATAATATTCATTTTAACATGGCCCAGGTTCGGATTTTAGACCTTTTGTTCAAAGGGAAAATCGTTCCCATTAAAAATCCCGGGAACTATGTATGGATGTTTAAGGAGCATCCTTGGTTAACCAATAATAGGTTCTTACATGCTACCATCACTAAACATTGGCCTTTTATGCACGCGTTACCGAAACAAATGCCATTAGAGGTCTTGTTTTTAGCAGGATATATGCCTGATAAAGTATTTGGATATAGTTCTTCCCTGTTTTTTGCACTACCACCTGATCGGATTTTATTCTATATCGAGCGACCCAATGATGTCTACATCCCTATGCTAAAAAAAGCAGGCATTCTGACGGATGATAAAATTATTACGTTAGAGGGAAAGCATGTATCACGGTAAGAAGATAATTGCTCTTGTTCCCGCCCGGGCCGGCTCAAAGAGTGTTCCTGGTAAGAATCATGCTATCATGGCAGACAAACCGTTAGTTGTGTGGACTTTTCAAGCAGCTAAAAAATGCCCTCTAATAGATGAAATTATTTGTTCTACTAATGATCCCAAAGTTGCCCAACTTGCGCAACAACATCACATCACTTTGATTAAAAGACCCGAGCGTTTGGCAACAGATACAACCCCTATGTTAGAAGTTGTTTTGCACTTATTAGAAGTGTTAAAAAAGAAAAAACAACATTTTGACTATTTGGTTTTATTACAACCTACTTCTCCCTTGAGAACGCATACCGATATTACAAAGGCAATTAAACAAGCTATTGAGCTTAATGCTTCTAGCTTAGCCAGTGTTACTAAACTCAACTTGCGGCCGGGTTTGTTATTATTTGGAACAAAAAAAGCGGATGTATTACGGACGCGTTCTTTGGTTAAAAGCCAAGCCGATCATCGGCGCCAGGATGCTCTTCCCATCTACTCAGTAAATGGAGCTGTTTATGTGTGGAAGTTTTCGTTCTTACGTCCTGGAGTTAAATTAAATTCCCCCAGCTACGGAATGGTGCTCGCACGAACACACACCCCAGACGTGGATTCTTTGCAAGATTTTGAACGTTGTGAGAAGGCTTTATTACGCCGGAATCATTCGTGAAAATGTTTTTGCAAATCGGGTCGGAAAAAATCTGCTGTGAAAATATCATTCAGTCTCTTCTCAAATGATTTCAAGTAAAAAGGTTTGTTTTCGATTTTTCTGGGATGATGTAAAAACCAATTTACCCACTTTGCGGCCTCTTTAGCAGTAGACACATTTTTGTAGGAACGAAGCCTTAGACCAGCTTCCCGTTTATACTGTCTGTTCCCCAACGTAATAGATGGAACTCCCAAACAAGGGGCATCTTTAATACTGCTGGAACTATTACCTACTAAACACACAGCTCGATTGAGTAGTGTTAAGTAAATTTCGCACGGAAGCGAAGTGGCTCTCACAATTTGTGAAGGAGGAAACTCCTCATACGCTCGTAAAATTTCCGGGTACCCAGGGTCATTGTTAGGAGCTAGTACCAAATATTGAATAGGCACATTTTTCAAAGCTTTTATCAGCGAATAAATTTGCCGATATTGCTTGGAGTCGGTTAGGCCTGTTTCCGGATGATATAAGAGAACGGCGTACGGTTGTTCTAAATGAAAATTTCTTACGATTTGGCGTTGTATTCGGTCGCTGGGTAGTAAATAGATGGAACTGCTTTCTGTTAAAAAAATAGATTTAGGGTCTTCCCCTAACCGTTCTACTCGATGTTTGGCCACATCATTATCCACTAAGAAACGGTGGGATAGTTTGGTAATGGCATGCCGGAAAGATTCATCAATATTTCCGCTTATATCCCCAGCTTCAATTTGACAAATTGGAATTTGGTGCAAGGCCGCTGCCGTAGCTGCAGCAAAAGCCTCCATCCGGTCTCCGTGAACAAATAGAAATTGTATATGTTGTTGTGTTAAAAAGTTTTCTATAGAAGTGAGTAAGTGAGCCAAAGCGGCTAAAGGTTGCTGTTGAGGGAAGGACTCATCCCAACAAAATTGAACCCCTGTGGGAAAGTAAGATAACATTTCTTCCCGGGTACAACCTAATTGGGCATTTACATGCATACTGGTTACGAAAAGCGAAATGGAAAAATGCTTTTTTACAAAGTAGCCGATATAGGGCCTCAATTTGGCAAAATCGCTACGACAGCTAGTTACAAAAGCAATGCGTGGTTTTGAGTTCATACTAAATCATTCCAGTTTATTTGTTTACCAGCTAAAATTTCGTTGCGAGCGGTTTTGCCAATTGCTTCTTCCATTTGAGCAGCGGGAATCCCTCCTGCTGGGCGTTTTGCGGTTAAGTCAGCCCGTTCCAATTTTTTACCGGCAGGAATATCTCTTGCAGCTACCAAAGAAGCAAAGGCGAATTGAATGGTTACTGTTTCTTCGGGAGCCGCTTGCTTCTTCCCCCCACGCATTTGAGCAATACGTGCTGAGCCTTCTATCAAGACTTTTAGTTCTTCTGGAGTCATAGAGCAGCAAATATCCTCTCCCGGCCTTTCTTTTGAGTCAGTAAAATGACGCTCAAGCACGCTGGCTCCTAAAGCGGTAGCGGCCAGACAAGCCAAATTATCAATCGAATGATCCGACAAACCAATAATTTCCCCTGGGAAAGCTTTTTTAAATTCTTCTAAAGCTCCCAAACGGATTAGATGGGGAGGTGTAGGATACAAATTGGTGGTGTGCAATAGAACAAATTGATTGTGATGCTTGGTAATTACTTCAACCGTTTTCTTAACGGCATCTAAATGATTCATACCGGTAGATAAAAAAATCGGTTTTCCCAAAGAAGCTACGTAATCAACCAGTGGCAAATTATTCATTTCTCCGGATCCAATTTTATAAGCAAGTACACCAAACCGTTCCAAACGGTCGACTGCGGCAAAAGAAAAAGGAGTAGATAAAAATAAAGTGCCCGTGCTTTCTATAAATTCTTTTAAGGAACGTTCATCTGCCTCATTTAGGGCGCACCGAGCCATAATATCATAAATGGAATAAGAGGAATTTCCCGGAATAGCGGACTTGGCCTCCGCACTCATTTCTTCGTCGGGGATGTGGGTTTGGTGTTTGATAATTTCCGCACCGGCTTTAATCGCGGCGGACGCCATTTGTTTGGCAACGGGCAAGGAGCCATTGTGATTAATCCCAATCTCAGCAATAACAAGGGGTGGATAATCAAGCCCTATTCGTCGTTTGCCTACTTGTATAAATTTATTCATAGTTATATTCTACAAACTTTTTATCACATTTTATAAAAAGGTATAATATAGCTTTAATGATAGGAGAAAAAGATATGTCTATAGAAAGAACCTCCGAAGAAAAAAATCAGATTAAGGATATTTTGCAACTAGCGAAAGAGAATAATATCCAAATCATTAAATTGTGGTTTGTGGATATTTTGGGAAATTTAAAATCATTATCCTTATCGCCCCGAGAATTTGAATATGCCATGTTGGAAGGGATGGGATTTGACGGTTCCTCGGTGGAAGGATTTGCCCGTGTGTATGAATCGGATTTAGTAGCCCTGCCGGATCTAAATACTTTTCAAATGTTTCCGCCGGATTTAACAGGGGCTCCGATTGCTCGTTTTTTCTGTGATATTAAAACGACAACGGGAGAACAATTTGAGGGAGATCCGCGTTATATTTTGAAAAAAAATCTGGCCACTATGAAAAAAATGGGTTATGACCAGTTTATGGTCGGTCCGGAATTAGAATATTTTTATTTCCGTGATGATAAACATACCGAATTATTGGATTCTGCCGGATACTTTGATACGATTCCGCTAGACATGTCCTATGCAGTTCGTCGGGAAACCATGCAAATGCTCGAAAAATTAAATATTCGCGTAGAATACTCTCACCACGAAGTTTCCCCCTCCCAGCACGAAATTGATTTGCGTTATGACGAAGCTCTCAAAATGGCAGACCAAGTTATCACCTACAAAACAGTTGTAAAACAGATTGCTGCCAAACACAATATGTATGCTACGTTTATGCCTAAACCCGTCTCCGGCATTAACGGGAGCGGAATGCATGTGCATCAATCTCTTTTTAAAGAAGGGAAGAATGTGTTTTTCAATAAGAAAGATGAGTACTATCTGTCCGATACGGCTAAACACTACATTGCCGGTATCTTAACGCATGTGAATGAACTGTGTTCCGTAACCAACCAATGGGTCAATTCTTATAAACGATTGGTGCCTGGTTATGAAGCCCCGGCTTATATCGCTTGGGGCCGCAAAAACCGCAGTACATTAATTCGTTTACCGCAAGCAAAAGCCGGTAAAGCATCTGCTACTCGTATTGAATGCCGCTTCCCGGACCCGGCGTGTAACCCCTATTTAACGTTTGCCGTTATGTTAGGGGCCGGATTAGATGGTATTAAACGTAAAACCCCGCTGATGCCCATCACGGAAGATAATATTTTCCAAATGACTCCGGAAGAACGGGAAAAACGTGGCATTAAAACGTTGCCGGCTTACTTGTATGAAGCTACCAATTTAACACGTAAATCCAGCCTTGTTCGGCATATTTTGGGAAATCATACGTTTGAAAAATTTATCGCTAATAAAGATATAGAATGGGAACAGTATCGCACGCATGTGTCCGATTACGAAATTTCCCGTTACTTGCCGGTATTGTAATGAGTTTACTTTACAAACGAGATTTATCTTCCGGTACTGAGGTAATTACCCCCGCAAATTACGTCCAATTGTTTGCGCGTGGAGTAGGGTTACCTTCTTGTGCCGTGCTGTGCCCGCTTCCAGTATTGACCAAATATGTACTTTCTCAAGATAAGTACGAACATCAATTTGTACAGGGCGATATTTACGTTCAATCTAAAAAAGATTTTTGTTTTCTCCCTTTGGCTGTTAGTGGGGCTCCTGCTACGGCCATGCATTTAGAGCTGCTGATTGTATTAGGTGTGAAAAAAGTTATTTTTTTAGGGACTGCGGGCAGTTTACAGGAAGAGGTACAAACGGGAGATATAGTCGTATGCCAGGAAGCATTATGTGCAGAGGGGACTTCTCCCCATTATGTAAAAGGTGAAACGGTCCGCCCGAATGCTTCTCTGTTAACGGCTTTGACGAAAAACTTGCGTTTAGAGAAAGTCAATTTCCATTTGGGAAGACATTGGACGACAGACGGGGTGTTTCGTGAAACAAAAGCAGAAATTTCGCACTATCAAAAGCAAGGGGTGCTAACCGTGGATATGGAAGCCAGTGCTTTTTTGGCAGTATGCCGGAAGCGCAAAGTACAAGGTGCGGCTGCATTTGTAGTAAGCGATCAGCTTAGCAAAGGTATATGGGAGCCAGACTTAAAAAATAAAGCGGTTTTATCCCAGCTAAAATACTTGTTTAAGTTAGCCCAGAAAAGCTTATTCCAAGCGCGCTAAAATTTTGTTATAATGATAGTACCAACCAGAAATTGAAATCGTTTTTGGAGGGGTGGCTGAGAGGCCGAAAGCGGCGGTTTGCTAAACCGTTATACGGGTTAATTCCCGTATCGAGGGTTCGAATCCCTCCCCCTCCGAAAAATTTAAAATCCCGCAACAGCGGGATTTTTGATTTTTAGAAACTGGAGGGACACCAACTGCTTGGTGTCACGTTGGGATTCGAAGCCCGGAGCGATGTTTTTGTTTGAATGTGCGTAAGCCGCGAAAGGCAAAAACCGCGAGGGCAGGCCCGAGCGCAATTTCCGTCAGGAAATTGACGCAGGGCAATTGCTCCCCCTCCGTATGAATAAAAAGCACCCTTTGGGGTGTTTTTTATTTGTTAAGGAAGAACAGGAACAGCGTAAACTATTTTGGGTATCCCATTTAACATCTCTACAGACAAATTAATTTGTTTTGAGGTATAATATTCCTGCTATGGATAAAAATAAAAAATTCTTATTATCTTTGTTGGGGATTCTCTTTATTGAGACACTTTGGTCCATCTGCTCTCCCTATGATGTACAGGTGTGGTGGACGGAGTTTTTGACGGCATTCTTCCTAATTGCCCTTTTCACGTGTACTTACAAAAAATTCCAATTTTCTAATTTGGCCTACTTTATTATTTTTCTATTTTGCTTTTTGCAAATTATAGGCGCACATTACACGTTTGAGCAAGTTCCCTTTGATAAAGTTACCAATTTTTTCGGTTTTGAAAGAAACCATTACGACCGTGTCGCCCATTTTACAATCGGATTAAGCGGTTTTTTGGTTAGTGAATTTTTATGGCGGAAGAAGATTGTTACTTCCTTTAAATTTGCTGCTTTTTTCGGGATCGTTTTCATTATGGCGGTAGCCAACTTTTGGGAATTGGTAGAATGGACCTATGCCGAAATTGATGGTGGTTCCGCCGGGCTTGCTTTCCTAGGCTCCCAAGGAGACATTTGGGATGCTCAAAAGGATATGCTGATGGACACGCTGGGTTCGATAGTGGGTTGTATCTTGTTCTGCTATTATTTTCGCAAAAAGCGCAATCACTAATTGGCTTATTTAGGCCGAATAATGATACGCTCAGTCACATCAGCGGCTTCTTCGCTAGAGGCTGGTTTTTGCCTCCATAATTTAATATAAATTTCTCGGTTTTCTGTATATGAATCACCTAACGGATCCTCGTGAAATTCAAGCATAGTCTGTCTTGGGGAGCCATTGTTACATCCATTTTTAGCCCCGCAAGAAAAACCAACGTGGATATAGTTTTGCAGTTCTACTACTTGATTAGACGCATTGTGTTCATGCAAAAATACAGGATGATAGCTGGATCGAGCATCGTCTACATACATATATAAATATCCCAAATCTCGTGCGTTAACCCCATTAAATGCATAAAACGTATTGTTTTTTACTGTATCGAATGGAAAAGGTAAATATTCAACCGAAATTTCCCGATGTAATCCGTCATAATCAATTTTCTGGATAATGGTGTTAGTGTCTTCCCGCGTACACCAGGCATCCTGTAAGCCACTAAAAGCGAAAGGCATTTCCACCGCAATAAGGGCCGTGGGATTATTGATAAAACGGGTTTCTTCGCTGGGGCCTTTGGTGACATGTCTTTTGGTGATTAAGTCCGTACATAAATTCGCGGCAATCCATGGTTTTCCGGAAACAATGGAGCCAAATACCTCTTGAGAAGGTTCATAACCGTCTTGTGCAAAAGGAGAGTTGGCTACAGCTTCTTTGCGCAAGGCAAACACTTCCTTCTTAGAAGCCCCACTTAAGGCAACTAATGGACGAACTGCCACTTCATACGTTTCTGACGGAAGTTCAATATTCCCTCTCGAAAAGATGGAGGGAAGTGTTTCTTGATTTGCAGTTGAGGAAGCCATTTTTTTATTTGGGGCAGATTGAAATAATACCACTAACAATCCGGCAGCCAGCATTCCAGTCGCGATTAAAATAACTAAGATTATTTTATTTGATCTCATATTTATTTCCTTGTTGCGTCAGTTCTTTATAAATTTCTAATACTTTTTGCTGTTTGGCACAACTTAAATCCAAGTTGCTGGCTACATGGTGCACCGCGTAAAAGGACGGGTCAAACAGTTGCTCGGTCCTCCCCAGCAGGTTAGATAACGTGGTAGAAATACGTCCCAGCAGTTTCCCTATCCAGAACGGTAATGTAACCGTAGTAAACTTTTTATTCGGGAAATGCACGGCCGCTACCTTTCTGTAAAAAGCATCCACAGTTGTATGTTCAGGATCTATGATGTTAATTGCCTGTCCATCAAAGTTCGTGCAACAAGCCGTTGCGTACGCCACTTGGGCCACTTTTTCTACAGCCGCAGCTGGCCAACGGTTTTGGCCTTTCCATTTCCCAAAGTGAATAATGAACGGGGAAGAATCTAAAAATTTAACCATGCGAATGGCAATACTTTTATCTCCTTCCCCATAGACTGCACACGGCCGCAAAATAACATACTTATCTGTTGGCAAGTTGGAACGTAACCATTTTTCACTTTCTATCTTGTATTTGGGGTAGGGACTAAGGGGTTTTGTTTCAAAGGGTAAGCTGTCTTCATCTTCTCCATGAAAATCCTTAATTCCATACACATCAGAAGAAGAAATATAAACCAGTTTACGGGTGGGTAATGCCGCAAATGTTTTCACACTTTCAAAGTTAAGGGCCTTATAAATACGGTCAGCGCCCACGTCTGCGGCTAACCCGGCGGCATGCACGACCACTTCGGGCCGTTGGCCTATAATTGGGGTGATTTTAGATAAGATATCTCCATCTGTCACACTTCCCTTAATAATGTGCACATTGGGAAGATGATTTAATTCTTCCGGCAGCTGTCGGTGGATAAGTGCGTAGACCGTCCAATTGTGTTTGGCGAATTCCCGCACAATGTGGTGGCCGATAAAGCCGCCTGCGCCCGTAATTAAAACCGTATTAGATGATTCCATATTTTTTTCCGTTTTTTGTAATAACTTCTAATGCTTTGTCTAATTCTTGTTTAGTTAAATCTTTCATCACACACAACCGCACGCGGCATTCTTTGCGGCGTACTGCCGGGTAGGTTACAATGTTGGTATATACCCCGTCTTTGCGCAAATCGTTCGTAAAACGAATCAAGGTAGGCTCATCTCCTATGATAATCGGTACAATACCCGACTCGCTTTCTCCGGTGTTAAATCCTCGTCTTTGCAGTTCTGTTTTTAGGTAAGTAATGTTTTGCCATAGCTCCCTACGTCCGGCTTGGTCCGCCTCCAGTAGTTTAAATACTTCAATTAATCCCCCCACCACTGGAGCCGGAATAGCCGTAGAAAAGAAATAAGTACGTGCATAAATGCGGAGGTACGCGGCTACTTCTTTGGAGGTGGCACAATATCCCCCAATCGCTCCCGGCACTTTGCTCAGCATGCCCACATTCAAATCAATTTTTCCGAGTAGATTAAAGTGCTCTGACGTTCCATGACCAGTCGGCCCGACAATACCTAATCCGTGCGCGTCATCTACCATCAGCCGCGCTTTGTACTTTTGGGCAAGTGTGTAAATTTCATCTAATTTTGCCATGTCTCCGTGCATAGAAAATACGCCGTCCGTGATAATCAGCCGACCTTTTACGTTTGCCGGGATTTTGGCAAGCACTTGTTCCAAATATTTTATTTTTCCATGGGGATAAATTTTAATGTCTGCCCCGGACAAGCGGCATCCGTCAAAGATAGAAGCGTGGTTGGCACTGTCGTTCACAATCACATCCCCCGGGCCGCATAAAGCCGAAATCGTTCCGATATTCGTGCCGTACCCACTAGGAAATAAAACCGCATCTTCTGCGTGATAAAAGGCAGCGATGCGTTCTTCCAGTTCGCGGTGTAAATCAGTAATGCCGCCGTAGAGAGAAACGGCCCCCATACCATAGCCATACTTTTCCAGCGCTTTACGGGCTCCTTCCACCACTTGCGGATGTGTTGTCAAATTCAAATACGAGTTGGACCCCAACATTAAATACGGTGCTACCGTACCGTCTTTTTCTTTCATACGTGAAGTAGGACGCACGGCCTGCATGAGTTGAATACCCAGTGCCTCGCCGCCGGTATCTTGGGTGGAGTTAAGTAAAGTTAAAAAGCGCGTGGCCTTTGCAAACAAATCAGCATTTTCAGAAGTGGCGAAATCTTCAAATTTCATTTTTTTCTCCTAAATGGCACCGGACGGACTCCATACTATCACAGTATATTGTACAAAGATTACAGTTTACGCAACCGGACTTCCAATCGCCCGTTAATTTGTGCAACAAATCTGGCTCTTTAATAAACGGACGACATAGAGATACTTTATCTATGCCGCTTGCTAATATATGGTCTATATCTTGCTTCGTACGGATACCCCCCGTTACAAATATGGGTAGCGAGGTCTGCTTCTTGATTTCCAAGGCCGCTTGCACATTATAGTTGGGAGTAAACGGCTTAAAACGGCGTTTATAGCGAGGAAACACAAACCGTTGCCACAACCGTTGAATAAGCGGCGGGTACTTATTAAACAGCGGATTGACCCGGAATGCTGTATCGATGGGAATTGCTCCGCGAATAATATTTAGCGGATATTCCATCGTGCCGTAACTAATTTCCGCGCCATCACACAAAGTTTCTATGCGTTTGACAGTAGCTAATGTATCCGCCAGCGTAAGACCGCGGTCATCAGCCCAACTAAGTTTTATCCATATCAAAAACGGTGCCGGACAAACGGCTCGCACCGCTTTCAAAACTTGCTCTAATAAAAGAGGCCTGTCTTTGTATTCGTCCGTTCGGTTGTTGGTGTAGGGAGATAAAAATTGATGAATAAGATATCCGTGCGCTGCGTGAATTTGTATTCCGTCAAACCCGGTCTCTTTAGCACGTAAAGCGGCCTGGGCGAAATCGTTCACAATTTGCTTGATTTCTTTTACCGACAATGCACGCACCGGTGCCTTACAGTAGGTACACTTAATATTGGAAGCCCCTACCGCGCCGGAACGGGTAGTTTGGCGGCCCACGTGTGCTAATTGCATAATAAGTTGTTTATCCGGCACGGCATGTCTTATTTGTTTCCACGCGTGCGTTTGCATTTGGTTGACAATACCGGCTTGCAAAGGTTGCATAGCCCGTCCGTTTTCAGAAACGTAAACAAAGCCCGTAATAATCGTTTTGGCCGATAAATTGCGATACAAGGTGGATAACGCCGTTACATCTGGTACGCCGTTACGGTCTGCCCCGTTTTCTACGGTAGCACTGCGGATGATTTTATCCAAATAGTTCATGTACTTGTTTCTCCACCGAAGTAATATACTCTTGCAATGAGGCAAAGGCCCGCGGGTCCGGTGGCGGCACTTTGATTTCTTTGCCGTTTATGTACACACCTGTTTCCCCCGGCGTAACGGTACCAATGCAAATAGCACCGGGCACAGGTTCCGCGCTGGTAAAGAGCAGTTCATATTCTCCGGCTGCCCCAAATAAAAAGCGTATATCTTTGACGGGAGGATTATGAATTTCTATCCTAAATTGGGGATTTAGTAGGTGTAACTGCCATACGGCATCCATAAAACCACTGCTGGTGTCTATGGCCGCCAACGCACAAGCCGGTAAACTGCGCAGTTCCAACAACGGGGTAGCCTGACCGAGCAAGACACTTTCATTTACATCTCCTAACGGACCGGAGATATATAATTTTTGTAATTTATTGGGGAAAATACGCGAAATAGCTCGTTGCTGCGGCCCCAAGGCAATTCCCGTATATGCAAATTTCTCTGCTTGGCCCATATCTCCCCCTACAAGCATACAACCGGCTTGTGCCAGGGTCTGCTCAATACTGTTTGCCAGGGTTTGAGCCCAGGATAAAGAAGCTGTTTTTGGCAACGTAAGTGCATGTTCATAAAAAGTAGGTTTACAACCTGTTGCTACTAAATCAGCCAATGTGGCCACGACTAAATTATGCCCGAGTATTTGTGGTTGATCCATCGTGAATAAATCTTCTTCTATGGAAAAATTATCGCACGTAATGCCCCATTTTTGCCCAACAATTTCGATTAATTGTGCATCAGCACGGAATAAATCCCGCACATTTCCAAATAATTGTCGTATTAAATTATATTCGTTCATTTAATAAGCTCCAAACATTGCTGCAAACAAGTAATTTGCACATTTCCCACCGGTTTTGGGTCTCCGTCAAATTCCGTCGCTTGGGTGGGATAAGTTTCGACAGAAACTTCGCGGCACTTAGCCAGATATGCCCCTGGCGGGATGCCCCCTTTATAAATATGAAAAAGAGCATTTAGTGTAAGGCGTGGCAACGCAACCACGTAGATAAATCCGTCATCCGGTTGGGCTGGTACGTCCAAGTATAGCCCGGAAGCTAAAAACTTATTTTTTAGAATCACCAAATGTCTTAAATGATTAAAAGTATGTACCTTGCCATCTATGTGTAAAGTGGCCGAAAAAGGTTTTACGCAAACTAGGGCTTTTATGCAAGCTAAAAGTGTTCCCCAAAAATCACCCACATATCTGCGTATTTTGTTAGACAGTCGCGCCACTTCGGCCCCTAAACCAATATTGCAACTGGAAGCAAAATAAAAACACTTTCCATTAGGATAGGTAATCCGGCATAAATCTATGGCGCGTGGGGTACCGGACAAGAATTGTTGCAGGGCCGCGGAAGGTTGAGTGGAAACGCCATGAAATTGGCAAAAGTCCGGGCTTGTACCGGCATATAAAACCCCTAATTCTTTAGGGATGGAAGATTGCATAATTCCGTTGATAACCAAATTGATAGTTCCGTCTCCACCTACCGCCACGGCTGTTTTACACGGGCTTTGCGCTACTTGTTGCACTAAATCATCTGCACTTTTAGAAATGATTTCTTCCAATCCAGCTGAGCGAAAATAAGGCCACCTTCGGGAGGCTTTGTAACTGTGTGAACTTGGATTTAAAAATAATACCGTATCAGTTTTTTTCATAAATACCGATTTTTTTATAGATAGGGGTGGGTGTCCCATCCGTCCAATGTCGAACAATTTCTTTGGTATACTCGTAAGAAAGCGGTGTTTGTGTAATTTTATGCTGTTGCATAAAAGCATAAATTTGCGGCGCGCGTTTTTCGCAAGCCCATTGCGTAAACGGAGTAGGAAAGGCTGCTCTCATTCGTTTAAAAATCACTTCAAATGGTTCTTGAGTTAGATTTCCGAAAGAAATGTTTAGAAATTCACACGGTTGAACTTCGCCACTGGCTCCGATATAAAAACGATCTACTCCTCCGGCCGTGCATCCAAAACGCGTTACATCTTCTTCTTCCGCCTGTGCAGGTAAAGCCGGGAAAGCGGCACTTTTATTATAAAAGTGATAGGCTTTTCTCACGTAGGCCAATAGTTGTTGGTCCTGGTCGTATAATTGAGCATTGGAAAGCCACTTGCCGGCCCGTTTAGGATGAATAAGTTGTACAAAACCCACTTGCAAGGATTTGGCAATATCCATCAGTCGTTCTAGTGTTTGTGATTGAATGTCTTTATATTGCAGGACGGTATTGATGGCCGTTCCAAAACCTAACTCTGCACAAAGGGCCAACGTTTTTTGGGCTTGTTTAAAAGATCCTGTTTGACCGACGAACTCATCATGTATATTACCATCTGCACTATGCAAAGAAACCATAAAACCGTATACGTTTTTAGTTTTTAAAATTTCCAACTTTTCGCGTGTTACATGCGCTCCGGTGGTGTTAATCCACACTTCCATATCAGGCTCCACATGATCTAATAAGGAGCAAAGGTTATCAAAGGTGAGAAAAACATCTCCTCCTTCTATATTCAAAAAAGACACCCCGGCTTTTGAAACAGCTTTTACTGTGTTTGCCAATATTTCAGAAGGCAGATCGGCTCCTTTGTCCAACCGTTGATAACAATGCGGACAATGATAAGAACAGGCTTTCGTAATTCCCCAAACCATGGAAATAGGTTGCGGAGGAGAAACAAGTAATTTACTTTCTACAGCCTTAAAAAATGCCGGAGTGGGATAAGCCGGTAAATAAAGATGTAACTTATACGTGTGATTACGTACAATAATTTTATTATCATAAAAAGCAAGTAACAAACGCGCCGCCCGGTATAAGAAGCGGTAGCTAAGATGCCGACGGTATCTCCATACCACATGCAAGGCAATGCGAACGTAAATCAATGCTTTTTTAAATCCGGTTCTACTCGTCTGCATGCGTATACCCCCTGCTAAAAATACTTAGTACTCCCATGATACAAAGAAAAGCTAACGCAACCCCTGTCTGCGGATAATATAAGCCAACTAAGGAACTTTGCAACACACAACAGGCGGTAAAAGCATATTTTAAATGATAATAATCTGCTTGTACGTGGGAAGGTTTATAAAATAATATTCCGGTTAGGGTCGTAAATATTCCTCCCGTTAAAAATATCCAACTGGTTACTTGATGCCAGCTCCTTGTGTAAAGCACGATTCCCAAAATTAACACAAACGGTAAAATTCCTAAAACTAGCCCCACACTGCGCATGGCTTGGTTTCCAAAAATTACCTGCGGCGTACGTTTCCCTACGGCTTTATCTCCTTTTTCATCTTTAAAATAAGTAAAGAATGTCATCCAAGCATTACATCCTACTACGCCCAAAAACGCCCCACTATGCGCTGCAAAAAAGGAGAGAAGGCCTCCTCCCAATAATACATACGCAAACCATGTACAACACGAAATACTAAAAGCAAAAAGCAAGATGTTTTTCGTTTTGGAATAGTAAATATTAGCGAGCACTCCCACCGCAATAGGTACGCAAGCCCATCCATTTTGCCACAGTGCATAAAATAAAATCCCAACGATAGCAGTTGTGCTTAGCCAAAGAGCGGCCCGTGCATTTAATTTTCCGCATGCCATTGGGCGAGAGGGCGCATTGATTTTATCTTCTTCCAAGTTCAAATAATCATTGATAATTTGGTTTACCCCCCAACAACCAAATAAAATTACCGGTAATAAAATTTGATTTAAAGAACAAATAGTTCCTTCATAAAGTGCCATACCTACGCACCCTGCACTCAGGGTCACAAACCCATAGTACAAACGCATAGATTTAAGATAATATTTTAAAAATAATAGCACTTTCATAAGAAAAGAAGTACCCATAAAAGAGGGTACTTCTCCTATTTTATAAACTTAGTTTTTCCCTAATTTTTTGTAAGCATATACAAAAAATAACAAAAACACAAAATCAAAGATTCCAAAAACAACCCACACGCACGGCAGAGAGGACAAGAAATAATAACCAAACACCGTTCCACAGTAGGCAATTTTTAGCAAAATGCCGTAGGGAATCAAATTGCGGTTGGCCGTTGGATTTTTAGAGATTTGGAAAAACATGAGTCCAAAAATCATAAGCATCGCGGCCGCAAAGGTTACATAACCCCAGTGATTGGGCGGCGTAATATGAAAATATTGAAACAACCACACAGGGGCTATTAAAAAGCCTATCCCTAAACAAAAATCATACAAACCGCCAATCCAAAACAACTTTTTTATTGCTTTCATACTATTCTCCTTTTTATAGTATCACGTCTTTATGCAAACATCATTTCTTTCAGTTTTACATAATCTACCTTGCCGGTACCCATCAGTGGAATTTCTTCTACCACACGAATGGTTTTCGGCACAGCCAGTTCACTTAATCCCTTTTCTTTAAAAGCCGCTAGTAGAGCAGAACGTTCTAGGGTCGGTTCCGTAGTAAACAGCACCAACTGTTCGCCCTTCTTCTCATCCGGTATATTTATTACTGCATGCATTTTCCCGGGCCATAAGGCGTTAATTTCTGTTTCCACTGCCGTTAAAGAAATCATTTCTCCGGCAATTTTGGCAAAACGTTTAGCACGGCCTAAGATGAACACAAATCCGTCTTCATCCACCCGTACGATATCGCCCGTATCATACCAACCGTCTTGTGGCGGCTCCAGCACGCCGGGTTTTGTGTCCCGTACGTAGCCAGCCATAATATTGTTCCCTTTGACGATTAATTTCCCGCCTTCTTCCACACCGGGGATCGGTTCCAATTGATATTCAATTCCCGGTAAGAAACGTCCCACGCTGCCCCGTTTAAAATACATCGGGGTATTTACTGCCATCACCGGTGAAGTTTCAGTGGCTCCGTAACCTTCCATGATGCGCAGACCAAATTGGTCATAATATTTACGAATGGTTTCCTCTTTCAGTTTTTCCGCTCCAACCACAGCTAAACGTACAGAGTAAAAATCATACGGATGGGCCATTTTTGCATACCCATTAAAGAAGGTATCCGTACCAAAAATAATGGTAGCATTCCGATCATAAATCAATTCTGGAACTATGCGGTAATGAAGAGGTGATGGATAGAAAAATACCGGTACCCCACATAAAAGCGGTAGTAAAGTGCCGGCGACTAATCCAAAAGAGTGGAAAATCGGCATAGCATTAAACATACGATCTTTCACGCCCAAATCCAATACACTGAGTAGTTGCAAACGATTTGCCTGAATATTTTCGTGACTAAGCACAACTCCTTTAGGAGTGCCTTCACTGCCTGATGTAAATAATATAACAGCAGGATCTTTCGGCGATACATTGCCACGTACCCGTTTATAATAGCAACGGGGAAAGTGAGAAACCGTCCAGCCCAATAATTTATCCCAAGTTGTAATTTGCTCTTTTAGGTCTTCCAAATATACTAAATTAAGGCCGGACTGCTTTAGCGCGGCTGCCGTTTCTAAAAGCCCGCCCTGTTCCAAAAAGGCTTTGGAAGTGTATACCGTAGAAATTTTGGCGGCTTTACAACAAGCAAGCATGTTTTTTACCCCCGTCGAAAAGTTGAGCATGCAAGGCGTAATATTAAATGCTCTCATTCCAAAAAAAGTAACCACGCTAGCCGTCATATTAGGCAAAAGCAGCCCCACAAAATCGCCTTGTTTTTGACGTTTGGCGATTTGTTTGCCTATGATAAATATGGCCATTAAAAATCGTCCGTAGGTTAAGGATTTACGGGTTACATCATCTATAATTCGTTTCTTCCGGCCTACCAGTTCTACTGCGTCTAAGAGCGAATCAAATAATGTCTCTTGGATATTCCCGGCATCGTACTTCATATTTACCATCAAGTCATACAACGCCCGGGAAGCGGCCAAGCGGCGCTCCTTCCCTTTTATAGTTTCATCTATCTCTATTTTCCGAGGCACTTGCACGGTAATAGTGATTTTGCTTTGTGGACGCGTTTTTAACTGAGTACCAAACCTGGAAAATAAAGAATATTGGCTTCCTTCCAAATAAACAGGCAAGAGTTGTGCATTACTTTTGTCCGCAATCATAGCAGGACCGGGATAGATTTTCATCAACCCCCCTGTCATTGTAATACGACCTTCGGGGAAAATAACCACCCGTTTGCCGCTTTTTACTTCCTCAATAATAGACTTTACAGCCATTGGATTAGTAGGATCAATGGGGAAATATTTTACCAGGTGCAAAAACGGCCTTACCCACCATTTACGGCTGACGTAGGTATCAATAGCAAAGTATAAACGGCCTGGCAAATATACCCACAACAATACAGCATCCAAAAACGAAGTGTGATTCGCCACAATGACGGCATTTCCTTCTAGATTTTTCCAATGTTCAATGCCTTTGACCTTAACTCCGTAAATGATATTGAGCACGTGTGTTAAAATCATACGGATAATATGATGCGGTAATAAACCGCAAATGTAAATGGCTGCCAGTGCATTTAAAAAGGCAATTACGCCAAAGATAAAGGGAATAGTGAACTTAAGAGCCAGTAACAACCCACAAAATCCACTGCCCAATACCATGAATAAGGAATTAATAATGTTGTTAGTAGCTATTACACGAGAACGAACTTCATCCGTGGCCAGCGATTGCAACATAGCATTGAGCGGTACGATATATAAACCACCGCACACGGCAAATCCTAACAAATCTACAGTAATGCGTTTACCGGCAAATGTCCTTAAGAAGTCGAGACAATCTATAGGGTTTATTGAAGGAATATATCCGGAAGTAGCACAAACAAAATCAGCCAGGAATATCGTCATAATTAACGCACTGACCGGGACATATTTGCTGGTAATTTCCCCCCTTACTAGAAATTGGCAGAGCAAGGCTCCTAATCCAATACCGCAGGAAAATAACGTGAGTAAGAAAGTTAACAAACTTGGCGAACCATTTAGTACGGTAGAAGCTAAAGATGGAATTTGGGCCAACATCGCCGTTCCTAACATCCAAAACCAAGAAATCCCCAAGATGCACAGGAAAATATCATGGTTTTGCTTAGCGAATGACATATTTTTCCATGTACTTCTAATGAAGTTTTTATCTATCGTCAAGCTCGGATTAGAAGGTTTTTGGGGTGGAATCAATAAACTAGCCAGTAGACCCAACAAAGCAATGCCCAAAATAATGCACGGTATGAAAAATTCATTGACCGGAAAAGAAAATTTCCATACTTTCAAGTGTGATACTGTAACGAGAAGTCCACCGAAGATAGTTCCCTGCAGGATAGAACCATAAGTGCCCGCCTCAATAATACCGTTACCGGCAATTAATTGTTGTTTAGGCAATATTTCAGGTAAGATACTGTATTTGACCGGACCAAAAAAAGCAGATTGAGTTCCCATCAAAAAGAGAACGAAAAGTAATAGATAGATATTCGTAGTTAAGAAACCGATTCCGGCTAGTATAACAATAACAAGTTCTAGTATTTTAGTAGCCTGAATCAAGCGGTCTTTACGTACTTTATCAGCTAGCTCCCCGGCCAGTGCCGAGAATAAAAAGAACGGCAACATAAAACAGGATAACGCCAGGGCCACAATAACCGATTTCTCCGTCTGGGACAGGGTGGTTACCTTATAGGTAATAAAGGTAACTAACGCGGTACGGAAAAAATTATCATTAAAAGATCCTAAATATTGGGTACAAAATAAAGATAAAAAAGCACGATTGAAGAAAGTTTTGAATAACGATAGCATACTATTTCTCCTCTTGTAAAACTTGTAACCAGTTATTTAAAATGGGTTCTATGCGGCCACGTTGAGCAGCTGGAATTTTCTCGGTCAGTGTGGCAACCAGCCGGTCATACCCGGGCCATACTTTATCAATAAGGGCTTGCCCTTTCTTAGTAATACAAATAATATTTTCACGACGATTTTTCGGGTTTGTTTTTCTGGAAATTAGCCCTGTTTTCACGGACTTTTCTACCAGTTTTGTAATATTGCTGGCAGAAGCAATCAAGCGTTTAGACAATTCTACTTGGTTAAGCCCTTTTCCCTCATTTTGATAGGCTGCTAGCATTAATACGTTTAATTGTACAGCCGATAAATCATACGGGGCCAAATAGTTTTCAATTTTTGCTTGCAACAGGTTGTAGATTAAGGCCAGCACGTAAGTAATATTTTCATAGGTGCGGCCCTTGGCCGGATCAATACCATAACGACTTAAAGAAGAATTAAAAGTTTTCATATAAATAGTTTACTAATAAATTATTTCTTTGTCAATTATAAGCTTAAAAACAAAAAATATCCCGTAGAATTTACGGGATATTTTAGATTTATTTCTGTTCTTCTATCCATCGTTTTTCTATCGATTGCATAAAAGAATAGTCTTTATTTGTCGGCTTTTTATAGACTTCCAATTGGTCCGGTAGGCTTGCTGTATTTGTGGGAGCAATTTGTTGTGATACCACCGGCTTGGAAATACTTTCTTGCGAAGCAGTTGCCTTCTCTTGTGCGGCGGCTTTTTGTGCGGCCTTGGCAGCCGCAGCTTGGCGCTCTTCATTTTCTTTCTGCAAAGCTGCCGCTTGTTCTCTTTCTAAGGCAGCTTGCTTTTGAAGCGCTTTTTTCATAATTTCCGCACGTTCTTGTTCCTGCTTCTGTTGGGCCTGTTGCTTCCGTTCTGCTTGCAACTCCCAAGTGTCTTTTCTTTCTTTGCCAAATGTGTAACGAATTCCGGCTTGGACGCCCCAACCTTTAACTTTTTCACTGGCTTCGTAGCTTCCTAATGCGTACCAGTACAAGTTTTTAGTTAGTTGCATATTTAGCCCAGCATCAATTTCAGCAGTTGCGCCACGCAAATTACTCTTGGCATTGGCCCCGCCGTAGGAAACTTCGTCGGTCCCTAAGAATTCATAACGTACCGACAATTCCAACAACGGTTCTAACAACAACCCATTGTCACGAATTGTATTATACGAAAGCAATACAGCGCCCTTCAGGTTGAGATAGTTCGCGGCACTGTAATCAATCTTGCCCGCATTGGAAACGGACGTTGTGGCCGAAGCAGCATTCATATAGGAAAGTTCTGCTTTTGGCTCAATTCGCACGAAACGGTTTCGTGCTTGCTCCTGAATATAATTTTTTCCACCTTCTACACTCAAGGCAAGTACATTTCGTTTAGGTGAATAAGCTAGTTCCGTTCCATCGCTGGCGTAATTTTTCATATCCAATTTACTCCAAAAATTACGTGCGGCCAAGTCGACAAACCAACCGTCTTCATTATCCAATGTAGCGTAAACACCTACGGTTGGAGCGATACCATCTCCTTTATCGTACATTCCTTGATTATTTTCCGTTTTGATAGAAGTAGCTTTCAAGAAACCCACCAAAACCCCTGCATATAATTTGGTTGGCTCGTCTGCTCTGAACAGCCAGTCATATCCGGCTTCAGCACCGAACAAATTCAAGTCGGTTTTAGCCAGATCTTTTACTGTCATGTCCTTGTAATAGCTCCGTGCCCAGATACCTTGCTTTTTATTTTGATTATCCATGGCACGCAAATCCCCCAAACGTTTTTGGAGCGAATTCATTCCCGTTTGAGCTATCATCACATTCATCACAGGCACATTGAGGATTGTTTTAAATACGTCTGATAATTCACGTGTGCTACGTAAGTAGTAATCCTGTCCTTCCCCTTCCTCAGTACCTTGTACCAAGCGATACACATATCCACCTTGATCCCATTTTCCACCGGGAAGTGTAAACGACCCATTGACGCTTGCACTGCTTCCAAACGCCACGAGCTGAATTCCATCGTCTGACGTTTCTTTTGCTTCATTGGCGATATTAGTTAACTTAAGTTGGGCATTTCCCGTATACGAGCTGGTAATATTCAGCTTATCTGCTGTCTGTGCCTTTAGATCCACATTCATATTAAATATGGAATCTTGAGCAGTCAACTTTTCTATTCTCAACGTATGAACCCCGGTGGTATGTTTCATATTGACCGTTGTGTTTGTCAGTTGAATATCCTTATTCATTACACCATTTCCGGTTACGTTGATAGTCCCTAATACCGCGTTTAAAGCACGCACAGTTCCGCCCTGTTGAAGATTGAGTGTGGCATTATGTAAAGTTGCATCTGTTACTTGCCCCCCGCTCGATACGTTCAAAGTAGCCTTCGAAACTGTAGGAGATTGAGAAACTCCGCCTTGCGATACATTTTGGGTCCCGCCGGAAACTATGGTTGTAACCCCTGCAATTCCTTGAACATTCTGAGTTCCTCCGGAAACCACCGTGTTAAAGGTAACTCCTCCCGTACTAATTATTTGGGAACCTTTGGCATATACGGTTGTATCGGCAGCGCCTCCCCCTGTAGAAATAACTTGGGTGCCTTCCACTACCTTAGTATTGCTAGCAACTCCGCTATTTCGTACGTGCTGGGTTCCACCGTTTACTATGGTTGTATCATCGACGTTACCTTCTACAATTTGGCTTCCTCCAGAAAGAGTGGTTTGTGCAGCTGACCCATTAGCTAAAATCGTTTGGGATGCAGAGGCGAGCACGGTTGTATCACTGGCAAATCCACCAGATTCCACCCGTTGAATTCCACCTTGGCTCATGAGTGTAGTAACAGCTACACCGCCATTTTTAATTTGCTGGGTACCAGAGGAAATGGTAGTTTCACTCGCCAATCCACCGGAAGAGATTACTTGGGAACCTGATGCCAAAATGGAAGTCCGTTGTGCCAAACCATCGGAAGTGATGGCTTCAAGTCCCCCAGAATTAATAATAATATCCTGGGCCGTTCCACCGGCTTCCACGAATACGGAACCACCAGAATTAATCATTGTATTGCTTAAAATCCCGCCGGAAGAAACGATCTGAGAGCCCGAATTAAATACCGTAGCTCCATCCACAATACCGCCATTAGCTACTATTTGAGAACCACCGGCTCTAATCACGGTAGAATTAGCCATACCGCCGGATTCAACTTGCTGTACCCCGTTCGATTTAATCGTTGTACTATTTGCCGTTCCACCGGATAATACATGCTGACTACCGCCACCATTGATGACCGTATTGTTAGCGATTCCTTTATCTTCGATAATTTGCAAACCGCCATTTTCAATAATTGCACTATTTGCGGTAGCTCCTTTCGTCCCGGAAAGTAGAATTTGAGTTCCGCCGGAAGAAACAATCGTATTGTTTGCCACCCCGCCTGAAAATACTACTTGGCTACCACCTGCATAGACAATAAAATTCTCTGCTACGCCATTGGAGAGAGAGAAAGCCTTCCCTTTTGCATTAGTACCGGAAACAACGGTATCTTCTTTAGCGACTACCGTTACTTGTATATTTCCATTTTCTTTTTGTACTACACCATAGGCTCTTCCACCGGAAGAAACAATTTGAGTTCCCCCGGCGCTAACGGTTGTTGCAGAAGCTTGACCGCCATCTTTGACTTCTTGTATTCCGCCAGAGGTTATTTGGGCAGACGTCGCAATTGCCCCACCAGCCAGAGATTGCGAACCACCGGCAGAAATAGTCGTTCTGTTTGCAAGACCGCCCGAAAGAATTTCTTGAACGCCGGATTGAAATAAGGTAGCACTTTGGGCAGTTCCTCCGTTGGAAACGGTTTGCAATCCGCCGGAAACGCTGGTGCTTGTAGCCACCCCGTTTTCTTCAATGGCTTGCACGCCACCTTCGTAAACAACAGTCTGATTCGCAGAAGTTGCATTTCCGGCCGCTAAGGTTTGTTTGGCACCGGAACGAATTTCCGTAGCATTTGCCACACCGCCGTTAGAAACAATT
Source organism: uncultured Elusimicrobium sp. (assembly GCA_947305555.1). GTDB lineage: Bacteria > Elusimicrobiota > Elusimicrobia > Elusimicrobiales > Elusimicrobiaceae > Avelusimicrobium. Next base: position 45,540 of record CAMZDW010000004.1, on the reverse strand, counting down.
TGCGTCACACCGCTGTTTAATACAAAATTAGATGCCTTCCCGGAAGATAAAGAGAAACTGCTTCCATTCTGATTGGTACCCGTTATTTTAGTAGCTGTATCATCTCCGTACACGTTTGCGTAAACAGCAGCACCGCTTTGTTGCGTAATATTCAGCGCACTACCGCCGACAGAAACAACTTGCTGTGCTCCCGATTGAACGATAGTTCCACTGGCAGTTGCACCGGATAAAATTTCCTGCCTGGCGCCGGAAGTCAAAGTGGCTAATCGGGCCGTTCCCCCGGCAGATACTGTTTGTAAACCACCGCCGAAAACCGTTGTGCTGGTGGCCGTTCCACCGCTGGAAATATGCTGGACTGCCTGATCATAAACATGGGTAGAGAGCGCGCTCCCTCCTTCATAAATACGCTGTGCGCCGCTGGATAAAATAGTCGTGTTAGAAGCCAATGCACCCGAGAAAATGCCCTGATAACCAGCACTGCTAATTGTGGTATCGGTCGCAAGCCCACTGGAGAATATTTGTTGAGTACCGCCATTTTCAATTTGAGTAGAAGAGGCAACCCCTCCGGAAGATACCCACTGATGTCCGCCTGATTTCACATGGGTATCAGTGACTGTAGCGCCATTGCCTATGTCTAATACTGCACCGGAGTAAACAGAAACACCACTTGCATTGCCTCCTGATAATAAATCTACAACCCCGCCGGAAGACAGGGAAACATCTTGTACCGTCGCTCCAGATTCAACGGTCGTAACTCCGCCAGTATACAAATAAATCCCTGAAGCCAAAGCATCTTTCTTGACGCGCTGACTTCCGCCGGCATACAAGGAAGTATTAAATCCGGAAGCGCCTGCCCTAAGTTCTTGGTAACCGGTGGAAATCAAGCGTGTACCGCTTGCAACACCTCCGCTGGAAACAATTTGTTTTCCACCGGAATTGACAGAAGTATAGTTTGCCGTTCCACCGTTAGAAACATGCTGGACCCCGTCATTGTTAACAGTAGCATTGTTTGCGACGGCTCCGCTTAATATTTTTTGTTGTCCACTATTGGCTATTTGCCCTTGTTGAGCAACCCCACCCGAGCTGATAATTTGGACAGCTCCCGAAGAATTTACCAACGTACCGGAAGCAACTCCACCTGATCTAACATGTTGAGATGCATTGGGCCCTAAATCTGTACTCACGGCCAGAGCGCCATTTGTTACAATTTGGTAGGCACTTTGGTTTACGATAGTGGAATAAACTGCACCACCGCTACCAATTGTTTGATTGGTTCCGCTGTTAATAACCGTATTATATGCTTTTCCACCGGAATAGACATTTTGTCTACCGCCACCGTTAGAATTAGCTAACAAAACTGTGCTGACAGCGCTCCCTCCTGAAGAAATATATTGTGTTCCTCCTCCATATACCGAGGTGTGGTTAGCATTTCCTCCAGAGATATGTTGCGTGCCACCTGATGAAATAATGGTACTATTTACGTTTCCTGCGGATATGTATTGAGCTCCTGTAAGTTGAGTGTTATTGACTGTTCCTCCAGAGATATGTTGCGTGCCGCCACTTGCAAGGATTGTACTGTTTACCTCACCATTAAACACTTTTTGAGTTGCACCAAATTCAAGGGAAGTGTTGCCTACGGTACCTCCAAACACAGATTGAGCGCCCCCACTGAAAACATTCACGCTATTTACAGTACCACCGGATACATTTTGAACGCCACTAGTTAAAACGTACGTGTCATTTACCTCTCCCCCAGCTACATCCTGAACGCCCTCACTGTAAACATACGTGCTATTTACAGTCCCTCCAAAAATTGTTTGTTTTCCACCACTTTTAATATTTGTACGGTTCACCGTACCACCGGATACATTTTGAACGCCACTAGTTAAAACGTACGTGTCATTTACCTCTCCCCCAGCTACATCCTGAACGCCCTCACTGTAAACATACGTGCTATTTACAGTCCCTCCAAAAATTGTTTGTTTTCCACCACTTTTAATATTTGTACGGTTCACCGTACCACCGGATACATTTTGAACGCCACTAGTTAAAACGTACGTGTCATTTACCTCTCCCCCAGCTACATCCTGAACGCCCTCACTGTAAACATACGTGCTATTTACAGTACCACTGGATATATTTTGAACGCCACTAGTTAAAACGTACGTGTTGATCACGGTTCCTCCGAAAACTTGTTGGGTTCCCCCTACTATTGGGCTAGAGACTGTTCCTCCAGATATTCGTTGGATTCCGCCTTTATCAATAGTTGCATCGTCAACTGCACCATCATACACGTTTTGAGTACCGCCACTCAAAACACTGGTGTCCCTGGCGGATCCCCCTCTTACATTTTCTACTCCGCCACTATGGACTGTTGTAGACGTAGCACTTGCTGCTGAATAAATTGTCAAATCGCCACCAGAGCCTAGATGAAAGCCACTAGCTTTTCCGACACCTAAAGAGAATGGGAGCATCCCAGTCCCGGATGCATATTTCCCGGAAATATAGGTATTATTATCATTATTATAAACTGCGACCTGAATACCGCCGCCCGACACAGTAACATTGCTAGTTCTTCCTCCATATGCTACCGAAAGAACTCCCCCGGATGAAAGGACTGTACTATTTGCTACTCCGCCCGAAAATACCTCCTGCCGTCCTCCCGCCACGACGTGCGTATTAGAAGCAACTCCGCCCGAAAATACCTCCTGCTGTCCTCCCGCCACGACGAGCGTATTAGAAGCAACTCCGTTCGAAGTTACTTGCTGAATTCCTCCCGTTAAGATTTCGGTATAAAAAGCTTTTCCACCGGAAGAAACCCATTGAAGTCCGCCATCGTTTACACTGGTAGATGTAGCAGTTCCTCCACCAGCCTTCCCTCCACCATAAATTAACTCAACGCCATCATCTTGAACAATAGAGTACGAGGTCCTTCCATTCGCGTGGACAGAAACTGTTTGCCCACTTATTACCAACCAGGTATACGTTCCTGAGCTAATATCTGTATCCGCATAGGCATACGGCACCATATTTTGCACAAGCATCGCTCCCACCGTAGCGACGTACACCGCACGACGGCCACCGTTGTAAATGCGGGACACCACCCTTGCCCCTAAACCATGGCTGGAAACAAAGCAAGAACTCACTACAGCCGCACTGCAGCTGGAACAATATTCCTGCTCTAAGGCTTGTACACAAGCACTGGAATAAATATTTTCGGGTTTTTTTCGGTGGTGTGACATAAAGTTACTTATCCTCCTTGGTGGGTTTGGGCGCTGATAAATGATGGTCTTTCATTAACTGTTTAATGTGACCAATAACTTGCTTGCCCGTAATCAATCGGGTGCACTCGAATTGGCGGTCGGTATCCTTAAATTTAGGACACCAAAAATAATCGTAATGATCAAAATTGACGTTAACATCATCCCAACAGCCATTACAACCGTGAGAATTAAATACGCGGTACGGCGTGTAGAATTCGCACATCGGCAGCGAAAAACCACTAATGAGCACGATCGGCACTTTGGCACACCATGCTAACCACGAAAGCCCGGAACCAAGCCCAATGAAAAAATCCGCGTGTTCCAATAGTTCAATGCGCTCTTGTAAGGATTTATTACCTGTAAAATCTTCTACATCATGCGGCATACGGTTCCATGTATATTTAAAACCGGTAACCGGTTCTTTATCAATGCAAAATACTCGGTAGCCCAGCCCTTTCAAATACGCCACTACTTGTTCCCATCCGTAACCATTATTCCACATCTTAGCTTGAGAGCTGGCCTTGGTCGCAATACAAACATAACGATCTTTGATCTTGCGTTTGCTGCCCAGTTTTACTTTGGGGGCTTCTTCCCGTGGATCTACGCCCAAAATAAACCCGGCCGTACGGTGCAAACCCACTTTTCTAAAATCAATGGGTTGGTGCGTCGTATTTCCTCTAAAAAATAAGCCAAGCGTATAACTGGCATATGGTTTTTCAAAACGTACTTTTCCCGGTAGAGCAGTAAAAAATAAATTGGGATATTGACCGGCAAAAATTTCGGCCATATTCTTCGCCATGGTTATTTCGGCCGCACATTGATGTTTTTGTTGAAAACGGTTTGCATACGTCATCCAACCTACCGTATCCCCTATTGTCCCAACGGGGAATTTAATTTGTACTTCCTTTCCTTTGAGGTCCAGTGTGTGATTAAGCACCGGTTCTTGTTCTCCCCGTACCCAAACACGAATGCGAAACGGAATATAATATTTCTTTGTGCTTAGTACCCATCCTTCATCGGCATCACAGGCAAAAATAATGTTATCGGTTTCGTCATCTTCAATTTGCACATGCCATTTTCCTTTAGGCAAAAGGATACGAGCCCCGTCGTTAAAATCATAGCGAATCCCCATAGGGCCTTCCTGCGTAGGAACGGGCGGAATATCAACGACAAACGGATTTGGCGGAACTTGGTTCGACATCACATTGACCGAAGCCGTTACATCTTTCGGCACATCTACCGCCGAAGTGGCCCCCGTAACTCCTTGATTAACAGTAGGATTTTGATTGGTTTGAACAGCTTGGCTGAATTGTTTTTCGTCGGACATAATGCAAATTTTTTCCCTCTACCTGGGTAATACTCCTCATGAAAATATATCAATACACACCGTTAGGAGTATTGATATAAAATACTCCTTATTTTCAGTATACACAAATGCAAGCTGACAAACAAGCTTTTTATAGAAGAGAAAACGACACTTTTAATTCGGGTTTAATTTGGAGAGTAAACCTTGGCATCCGGCCAGTACATCTTGCCATGTTTGTTCAAAGTCGCCCGTGTACCAAGGATCAGCGACTTCTTCGTGAGGACGCCCGGCATATTCTAGTAAAAGATGTACCTTGTGTGACTGTTCAACGTCCATAATGCGTAAGATATTACGAATATTCGCGCGGTCCATCCCAATAAGTAAATCATAATCCGCCCCGTCTTGCTTGGTAAGCTGACGGGCTGTTTTTCCTAAACAAGAAATTCCATGTTCCGCTAATTTCCGACGTGCCGGCGGATAAACCGAATTACCGAGTTCTTCACTACTGGTAGCGGCCGAAGCGATATCAAACCGGTCTGCACATCCCGCTTTTTGCACCAACGCTTTTAATACAAATTCCGCCATGGGGCTGCGACAAATATTTCCATGACAAATAAATAAAATGCGTATCATAATGAAATCTTAAAAACTCTTTTTAAGACCTTCTGCTAAAGGTGTAAAAGATTGATTGGTGAGCTGTACCCACTTTTGATTGGAACAAATCCAGTGACCCGGAATGATTGCCTCGGCCACTTTATCATAGTTGAGGGCCGGCTGGGTACCCGTTAAGCGCGCAACTTGTTCGTAAATCCAAGCGGCTACATACATTAGAAATTTGGGAGCTTTTGGCATGAACGGCTTGCGGCAACCCATTGCATCAGCCATTTGGGAAATAAAATAATCCCAACTATAAATTGCGGGTTCCGTCACAAAATAAGTCTCCCCGGCAGTTTCCGGACGCAAATAAGCCTGCCATAAAGCTTCCACTAAGTCTTGAACATACACAAAGCTAAAATAACCGTCTCCAGATGTATTTACCATCAAACCGCGCCGAACCCAAAGTGCAATTTTAGATACGCCGGAATCATTTTTTCCATACACAATCGGAGGACGGATGATTGTCCATTTTACCCCGTGACGCAAGTTTTTAATTGCTTGCTCTCCACCTAACTTCGTGCGCCCGTAATCAGACACTGGGGCCGGTGTTTGCTCTTCCGTTCGAGGATGATCTTTATCGTTTGCGTACCCACTAGCTGCTAGACTGGAAACGTGTACAAAGGTGTGAATTGAGGAAGTTTGATTCACCGCTTCCACAACGTGTTGTGTTGCCAAGATATTGGCTTTTTCAAAATCCTGATAATTAAATCCAAAAATAGCCGCAGCCAAATGAAAAACACCCACACAACCTTCCATGGCTTTGGCCAAGGAAGCGGTGTCTTGATAATCTGCCTGAACGAGGGTAACAGAAGGATTCGTGCGCTGTTTTTTTGGAGAACGACGAGAAAGAATGCGAACCTGATAACCTTGTGCTAATAATTTATCCGTCAGGACACGGCCAACGAAACCATTCCCGCCGGTAATGAGTACCGTATCTTTCATGAATTAATCTTCCGGAATAATAGAAATTCCATCATCTTCTTGCTGAGAAGCAGATTTAGGGGCACGAACTTTTTTTGCAGGAGTTTTTGCCTTCTTTTCCAAATCCTGATTAATAAAATTTTCTTCCCGGCGAACATTACGGTGTACGAAATCAAAATTAAAAGTAAGACGTTTCAAACCCTTTTGAATGTCCTCTTTAGTAGGTGTACGTCCATCTTTAATTTTTTCAATAGGGGTTAGATTGTCTACTTGAGGGAAATGCCACCATAACACATAAATAATCACCGCAATGATTCCCAAAGTAATGATTTTATTCAGTGTTTCAAAACGGTAAATCGCAAACAAATTAGAAAACACTGACAAAATCAATAACACAGCAGCTCCCCCCAACAAAGTAAATCCAATAAAATGCCAGCCACGTGCATCAAAATTCGGATACAAAACCATTACCGCAAAACAACCTAAAAGAAGTAATCCAAACCTTTGCATTCCATTCATAATTATTTCTCCTGTTTAAATTCTACCGTAACGGTAAGTTCGTCTTTTTCATAGTACATCGGCAACGGAGCAAAAGGCCCTGCGTTAATTACAGCCGACGAAGCAGCAAAATCAAAGGTATCATCCCCCGATTTACGCTCTACTTTCAAATCTTTAATCTTGCCATCTCGTGAAATAGCAAATGATACCATCGCCGATAAAACATCCCCAGCAGGGCGACGTTTTTCCCACTCTATCCACAATGAATTGCGAACTTGGGTAATGTACCACGGATAAGGGAAATTAGCAAAATCAGTTTGTATATTTCCCCCCGAAAATTCTCCCTCTGATGAAGCATTATCGCCAGCTTCCTGTCCGGTTGCTTTTTCATCATCTAACACGCTAGGTGCAGCAAGAGGTTCTTCTACCGCTACTTTTTTCTTCGCTGGGGCCTGCGGCTTAGCAGTCATTTCGGCCTTTGCCACATAGGCTTTCTTGGCAGGTTGTTTTACTTCCGGTTGTGGAATTGCTTCTTTGGCCGGGGCCGGAGCTGCGACCGCAGTTTTAGGAACTGAAGCCGCTTCCTGCCCGGTAGTAGCAATTACTTTTCCCGAACCGATAAAATCAATAGTGTACGTGGCCGACGCTTTTTTTGCTGTAGGCGCTAACAAAAGCAGCAAAAATAGAGCAGCTAATAAATGAAGTCCACTTGAAAGTGCTACGTATCTAGTCATTAGTTTTTAGAAAGCACTCCTATTCCCAATTTCGCCGCACCTAATTGTTTGGCAATATCAAACACATCCACAACACTCTGAACAGGTACGTCTTTGTCGGCTTGAACCAAAATGGTTTTTTTGTTTGCTTTCCCCATACGTAAAATAAGCTCACGTTCTAAAGTCTTGAGCGTAAATTTTTTATTTTCTACTTGTACAGTTCCGTTTTTTAGAACTTCTACCCGAATAACATCATCTTCCGCTTGCGTGTTAATTGCTGTGGATTTTGGTAAATCAACGGTAAGTTGCATTTGAACAAGAAGCGGACTCATGACCATAAAAATAATGAGCAAAATAAGCGTGATGTCGATAAACGGCACCATGTTAATATCTGCCATGACGGTTCTATTTCGATGGGTACTCATGATTATTCCTCTTCCGCCGCTGAATTATAAATAAATTCATCCGCCATATTTTCTAACTCTTTAGCAAAATAATTTGTTTTGGATAAAAAATAGTTGTACGCAATAACTGCAGGGATTGCCACAAATAACCCGGCCGCCGTATTGATTAACGCTTCGGCAATACCGGCCGCTACAACAGAAGCCCCGCCGGCTACAGCCGTATTGGCTGCCAAATCTTTAAATGCATGCATAACCCCGATAACCGTACCAAATAACCCGATAAAGGGAGTAATACTTCCCAAGGTACCCAGTACCGTCAAGCGGCGCTGCAATCTGGAAATTTGCCAATCAATCGCACTGTCTGCCATTTTTTCCAATTCTTCTGTAGGACGATGACGATTGGTCACCAGTTTACCTAACACTGCGGCTGCAGGAATATTTTTTTCCTCTCCTTTGTGGCAGGCATCGGCTACTTTTTGATAATTTTTAGAACGTAAGGGATGTTTACTCCAGGTAATCAATTTACGGGATAAAGAAACGGCCGAGCGCAATCTAAAAAAACGTTCTAAAATGATTGAAATGGAATAGACAGAAAGCAGTAGTAGCAAAATTAATACCGGTCCGCCGGCAGAAAGTAACTCACGTAATGTAGCAGTCGTCATATAAACTTATTCTCCTTAATTATCCTTTTACAATAAATACTACAAAAATCTGAATAACAATATTGGCCATCAATCCAGCCGTTACATCATCAAATACAACGCCAAAGGCATTGTGCATATTATCAAATGTTTTTACTAGCCAGGGCTTTAGTGTATCAAACGTGCGAAAGAGCACAAAAGCCGCCACAAAATAGGGCCATGTCCTGGGTAAAAAAGCCATTGCCGTCACATATCCGGCAATCTCATCAATAACAATTTTGGGGTTATCGTGCCCCCCATCTCCTTTTAATTGTACTTTTTTACATACCCATACAGCAAATACCCAAAATACCAGCATACAAATGGAGTACAATAAAAAATCGTTCGGTAAACACCACACCAACGGTATTCCCCACAAAGTTCCTAAAAATCCTGCACCCGTATTTTTCTTAAAAGGAATAACCAAGCCCGGCAAATAACTAATGAATAGGCCAGTAGCTAAAGCACGCAAGATTATTTGCATGACGGTAGACTCCAAGATTTTTTAAGTAAATCCCAATTATTACGCAGGTAAGAAATCGCGCTAATCCACGTAATAATTGCCGCAATGGCCGTAATAGCATAGGGGACTTTCTGTAAAGTAATAAATAAAATCACGCATACCCGGCTGGCAGCCCCCTGTAGTAAAAATGCCAAATGATAAACATCCAGCACAAAGAAAATAGTACCGATGGCAGAAAGCTGAATAACCGTTTTGAATTTTCCCCACCGTTCCGCAGCCATCACTTTCCCTTCCAGGGCGGCAATTACACGCAAAGTAGAAATCATGAGTTCACGTAATAAGATAAAAAACACCGCCCAAATCGGCACGTCCAATTCTTTAATTCCTACGAAAGCAAAGAAGGCCGCCGCCACTAAAATTTTATCTACAAAGGGATCTACGATAGCACCAAAAGGAGTGATGGTATTCGTTTCGCGTGCAATTTTTCCATCCACCCAATCGGTACTCGCCGCGACAATAAAAATAAGGGTAGCAATCAAACGTGCCCACGCATTCGGCCACAAGATAAATAAAAACATAACAATCGACATCGCCGCCCGGGTGAGTGTGATTTTATTTGCTAAAGTCATCATTTAAAAAATCCTCCAAATAAATCCATTTCCAAGGGTTCATTTTTACGGGATGAAACCAACTCGGTAACGGTCAACATATCATCAGACGTGATAGCAATTGCAATCGGGAAAAAATCTTTTTTAGACAGCGTGATTGAAAGGATGTAATTTTCTCCTTCTTGTTTCGAAGTAAATTCAAGCACCGCTTGTTGTCCGTCCTGTTGGGATACACGCACGTTATGTTTTGCAGATAAATCTGCATAATTTCCAATGTCAAATAAGGCTTGGTTGGCTTGTCCTTTTTGCCATTCTTTCCAAGATAAAGTCGTTACCGGTTGCAAGGTTTCATCTAAAATAACAATGTCTTTTTTATTGCTAATGCCGACTTGGTCTATCTCATTGGTTTTAGTTAGTACTTCCCAGCGCAAAAGTTGATTGGCTAAATCATAATATAACCGCCCTTGAGAGCGATTGATTTCCACACCATCATAAGAAGATACTTGATTAAAATCAGCTGAAAAAGTTTTTAAATTTTGTTCCCATTTCTTGAGTTTTTCCATCAATTCTTCTGCCGTGTAATTAGTCGTTTTAGCAGGCGCAGTAACGGTAGGTTCAACGGGAGCTGAAACCGGTTTAGTCACCGGCGTTTCCTGCGTTTTTTCAGCAGGAGGCAACGAGACCACCGGAGCCGCTTCCACTACTGTTTCCTCCTCAACAACAGGGGGTTCAACGGGGCCCTCTTTTTGGGCACACGCTGTCAGTAAACAGATAGCTACTAACGCGCAAACGCTTTTATTTGTAAACGCTTTCATATTCTGGTTCCTCATACCCCTTTTCAAACGGTAAACCGGAAAGTTCCTCAATGCCTTGGTCAATTAAGTCATAGTGAATTTCCCACCGGTTCGACCCTTCCGGTTTGGAAATATACCCACGCATTTCCAGCACACTCAGCATATTGGTTGCCCGGGCTGACGAACCAAAGTGTGCCTTCAGTAAATCTTGCGATACGCGGCGGCGTTCCTTAATTAATCGCAACGCTTGGAGCTGTTCCTCTGGTTTTGTTCCGAGCCCATCTTGCGGACGTCCGCTACTGTTTGCCGGCGCCTCGCTCACGACTTGCACCGGGTAATCGGGCCCACCCTGCGCGCGTAAGAAATCAGCGACTGCCTTAATTTCTTCTGGCGACACATATGCACCTTGGATACGAAGCGGCGTTTGCGTAGAGCTGTCTAATAAAAGCATATCACCGCGGCCGAGTAAATCTTCCGCGCCTACGCCATCCAAAATTACTTTGGAATCAATCCCCGAGGCTACCTGCAATGCAATACGCGAAGGCATATTCGCCTTAATAATCCCCGTTACTACTTTAACGGATGGACGCTGCGTACACAAAATTAAGTGAATCCCCATCGCGCGCCCCATTTGTGCAAGACGTTGAATGGAATCTTCAATAGAGGCTTTTGTTTGTAGCATAAGGTCGGCCATTTCATCAATGATGACAAAAATGTAGAACATTTTTTCTTCATTATTTTGTTTGGCCCAGGCATTGTATCCTTCAATGTTTTTAACCTTGGCAAGCTGACACATATCCAATCGTTTTTCCATTACTTTAACAAGCATTTGGAGCGATTTGGCTGCGTCGGATGCTTTTGTGATAATGTCAGCATCATCACACGAAGTTTTCGGATCATAAAGATACGGAATGCCTTCGTATAACGTCAGCTCTACACGTTTTGGGTCAATGAGTAAAAATTTAACTTCATCCGGGCGGTGCTTGAATAAAATAGACATAATAATTGTATGCACACAAATGGATTTACCGCTGTTAGTGGCCCCGGCAATCAGCATGTGCGGCCATTTTTCTGCTACCGTTCCGGCCGGATCCCCATTGGCATGGCGGCCTAGTGCAATCGGCAAAATGGCTTTGGAACCGGCATACACCGGCGATTGCAAAATTTCTTTCATGGTGACCATCACGGGACGGTCATTGGGGATTTCAAACCCGAGTGTGCTTTTACCCGGAATAGGCGCTTGCACGCGGATAGAACGTGCTTGCATGCTGGCCTGAATATCTTGCGTGAGGGCCGTGATAGAAGACATTTTAACACCGGCATCCGGTTGAATTTCGTAACGTGTGACTACCGGCCCCGGTGACACTCCTGTTACGTGTGCGTGCACATCAAAACTTTTAAGAGTATCTTCCAAGCGTTTGGTAGCTTGCGCGATTTCATCGTCTGTTGGTCCCACAACCCCATTACCCACCGGGTCATTGAGTAAATCCAAGGAAGGAAGTTGAAAGGTCTTCGGATCAAATTTTTTCACTTCGCCATTTTCATCCGTTGGAGCAGAAAGTTTTTCCGCCGGTTCTTCTTTAGAAGCAACCGCTGAGGTTTGTTTCTCCTCTCCCCGGCGAGGAATTTTAATAGGCTCTGCTACCGGTCTGCGGATTTCCGGCTTAGCGCGGTGAATTTCTGGAGCGTGGCGAATTTCTTCCGCAGTAACAGGCAATTCTTTAGAAGAAGTTTCTTTTTTTGCTTTTTGTTCTTCTTTTCCCTGGGCTATTTTATCTTTCAATTCGGCACGCGCTTCCATCCAACCATTAAAATCATTACGGACAAATTCCACTGTTTTTTGAAAAATAATCGACCAAGGAATTGCAAAAAGCATGTGGAGTCCCACCAAAATAAATGCTAAGGAAAACAACGTTGCTCCCACGGAACCAGCTACTCCTTGGAAAGCAAAATATATTTTTTCACCAACGAGTCCACCGGAAAGCAGAGATTCTTTAAAAATTAATTTAAGTTGGGTCAAAAAACTGGAACATGCCGCTAATGTGACTGTCGTTCCCAATAAGAAAAATAAGAAGGAAGCACTTTTTTTGCGTACTACTTGTACCAACCAGTATGCCAAGAATAAAGGAATCAGCGCTGAGCTTTGCCCCAGCACTTGACGCAACATCCGGGTTACATTTTCCCCCACCTTACCGGTGGCAGTATCCAACCACAGCGCAGATGCCAGCCACACACACAAGGTTATTCCTAAGATATAAAAGGCAGTACGAATCCAGGAACCTGTAGAAGCTGTTTTCTTTGTTTTTTTGCGTGATTTTTTAGCAACGTAATAATATCTGGGCATATAGAATATTTTACTTTATTTCGTAAAAGATAGATAGCTTTTCATAATCGGACAGCAAGGGGGCTCTTTCTTCAAGAAATAGATTTTTTTGTTCACTTATCTGATTTACAATTTTTTGTAGCATCTGTATGGCCAATAGCACCCCGGTCTGAGGACAAGGCTTGGCTTTTGCTATAATCAAACTATGAACACATCTTTTCAAAGTCCGTATTTTAATGAAATTGCACGTCTGTTGGAACGGTTAGAAACCACCCAACAAGACGTTTTAAATCAGGCCGCTACACATATTGCTCAAAGCCTCAAAAACGACGGAGTAATCCACACGTTTGGTTGTGGGCACAGCGCCAGTGCGGCACTGGAACCGTTTCACCGAAGCGGATGTTTTGCCGCGGTGGATGCTATTTTAGACCCGGGGTTGATGTTTCAGCATGGAGCTCATACCGGAACAGCCTTGGAACGTCAAGAAGGCTACACCCCCAGACTGCTTGCCACACACGATTTACGCAAGGGTGATATACTACTTGTTTTTTCTAATTCAGGACGAAACCCGGCAGGGATTGATGCCGTATTAATGGCTAAAGAAAAGGGCGTATTCACGATTGCCTTCACAGCCGCAAGTGCACACAAACAAAGCAAAAGCCGTCATTCTTCGGGACTATTACTTAAAGATGTGGCCGATTTAGTCATTGATAACTGTGTGAGTGCAAACGAAACCTGTTTAACATTAGATGAAATAGGCGTAGCGCCCATCTCTACTATCGCGTTTGCAGCTGTTTTGCACCACATTCTATATGAAGCAGCTAGGATACTAAGTCAACAAGGCATTGCGCTACCCATTTATAAAAGCAGTAATGCTCCCGGCGGAGATGAACATAATAACGCTCTTGCAAAAAAATACGCCGCGCGTATTAAACACTTAAAATGATTCGCTAAGATATACAAAAAAAGCCGCTCTTATTGAGCGGCTTTTTAAATCTTCAATCAAATTTACATCTGTTCTTTTAAGGCAGCCGGGGCCGTAGGAACTGCATTTTCCGGTTTTTTGCCCCAGGTTACGTTGTAGTTAATTCCGTCGGCTTCTAGGGAAATTTTCCCCTCTTGATACAACGCTCCTAATGCTAAATACAGCACCGAACTGGACAAACGGAACATCACCTTGAGTTGCCAAGAAGAGGCCGTTTTGTGCTGCGCCAAATACGTGCTAATGTTCGAGGAAGCTAATTGAATATTTTCTTGTAATGGGGTCATATTATGCACGCTCCACTGCAAACAAGGCATCCCCTTGTTTAACCGGCTTTCCGTTTTCGACCAGAACCTTTTTAATCACACACGTGTATTCCGCACGTATTTCATTAAATACTTTCATGGCTTCGATAAGGCAAATCACATCCCCTTTCTGCACCGTGGCCCCTTCCTTGACAAAAGGCGGAGCACTGGGCGTAGAACCGCGGAAGAATATACCCATAAGCGGAGCTTTAAATACTTCTTTGTACTGCTGTTCAGCGCTAACCGGAGCACCACTTGCAGTAGACACTGCAGCTCCCCCTACGGCTACGGGCACAGGCACCATCGCCGGGCGAGCTTTCACAAGCCGCAGATACAAACCTTTTTGGTCGTATTCAATACTTTCTAAATTGTTATCCTGCATGAAGCCATAAAGCTGTTTCACTTCTTTTAAAATGGGAGATTCTTTGGCAGTTTTGTTAGCAACGGGACTTGTATGTTTCGTCGTGATTGCTTTTTTTGTAGCTGTTTTTTTCATAAACAAGAAACCTCTTTAATATAACCTGCTTTTATTTATTCTACATAATTTTGAGCTGTTTGCGCGCGCGAGTTCCCAGTTATCTAATTTTCTTTCAAAGATTTTACAAATCGTTCCCGGTTTTCTCGCAGTTGATACAGGATGTCTTGCAAAGCCTCCGTTAGATTACTCTCTAACTGTTTACGCAGAGAACTCCCTTGGGACTGCACATACAACGGTGTCAGAATGGGAGAGAAAATATACGTATGTTTATTTACCCAACGGACAGAAGAAGCAAATCCCGGTTTTCTAAATTCTCGCCAACGTGAGGCTTTGGCCACCGCTACGGGCGTGGTCTGCCCGGACCGCCGGATTGAGATAGTCAACTCCGTACACAACCCTTCTTGACGCACCGCATATTTTGCTAAATTTCCTTCGCAATTATTGCGCGTGAGACCCGTTTCCATCGTAACATCAGCCACAAAATCATACCCCTCCTGAAAAGAATCAGCCCCGGCATCCGCCTGCGTAAAAAGAGTCCCTAAAGCATCCGTGACCGATACCACTACGCCCTGTGAAGTATGCAGGAGATAGGCCTGTGTGTCGCTATCGTCCGGATCTGTGATATAAATTTCTTGTGGGATATGATGATCGGCAAGAACAAAAATAGATGCTTCTACTGGGTTTTCATTGGTAGAAGAGGGATACAGATTGGGCCGTATTGTTCCATGATATGTACAAGCACTTGCCAATAATCCCAACGTAAATAAAAGGAAAAAACTTTTTCGTTTCATACGTTTATTATACCTTATATAAAGCAAAAACCCTGGCCGAAGCCAGGGTTTTTTAATAAAACTTACTACTATTTCAGTAAGGCCTTGCGAGACAAGCGCACTTTACCGTTATTGTCAATTTCTACGCATTTTACTTCGACGATGTCGCCCAAGTGAAGCACATCTTCTACTTTGTTAATGCGGTGTTTGTCAATTTCGGAAATGTGTAACAGTCCGTCTTTGCCGGGCAGAATTTCCACAAACGCACCGAACGGTTGAATGGAAACCACTTTGCCTTTATAGATTTTATTGACTTCAGCTTCCGCCGTCATCATTTCAATCTCAGCTTTGGCTTGTTCCAAACGGTCGGCGTTGGCAGCTGCAATGCTGACGGTGCCGTCTTCTTGGATGTCAATTTTTGTTTCCGTGGCTTCGGTAATGCGTTTAATGTTTTTACCGCCGGGGCCGATTAACGCACCGATTTTGTCTACCGGGATGCGCATTTTGTAAATCACCGGTGCAAAGCGGGAAACTTCTTTTCTCGGTTCGGCAATCGTCTTTTCCATATGGTCCATGATGAACATGCGGCCTTCGGTCGCTTGTTTAATGGCTTGGCGCAAAACGTCTAGCGGAATACCCGTTTTGAGTTTTACGTCCATTTGGAAGGCGGTGATCCCTTTGCGAGAACCGGTCAGTTTAAAGTCCATGTCCCCCAGGTGGTCTTCCAAGCCCATAATATCGGACAAAACGACAAATTTGCCTTCGCCGCTGATAGCACCCATCGCAATACCCGAGCAGGCCGATTTCATCGGTACGCCGGCATCAAATAGCGCCAAGGAGCCACCGCACACAGAAGCCATAGAGGAAGAACCGTTAGATTCAGTAATATCGGATACGACACGAATCGTATACGGGAATTCTTCTTCGCTGGGAATTAAGGGCATTAAAGCGCGGCGCGCAAGTTCCCCGTGGCCGATTTCGCGGCGGCCCGGAGAGCGGTCCGGTTTGCATTCACCCGTAGCAAAACCCGGGAAGTTGTAATGCAACATAAAGCGTTCGTAAGAAGTTTCGTCCAATCCTTCTACCATTTGTTTATCATCGGCAGTACCCAACGTGGCAACGGCTAACGATTGGGTTTGACCGCGGGTAAATAAGGCAGAACCGTGTGCACGCGGGAGTAAACCCACCATGGAGCTCAGCGGGCGGATTTCGGTCGGTTTACGGCCGTCCACACGCACGCCTTCGTGCAATACGAGGTTGCGCGATTCTTCGTACATAATGTTTTCCAAAGCAATCCCGGCATACGTAGCGGCGTTATCGCCGTAGGTAGCGGTGAGTTCTTCGGTAAACGATTTTTTGAGTTCGGCCACTTGGCAATCACGCGTTTGTTTATCGCTAAAAGCGTGCAAGATTTTTTTGGCTTCTTCACGGAATTTCCCGTTTGCTAAATCCGATACTTCTTGCGGCAGTTTTTCTACCACATATTCAAATTTCGGTTTGCCGGCCAATTCGCGCAGTTTAAGTTGCGCATCGCACATTTTGTCAATTTCCGGTTTGGCGGTTTCCATGGCTTTAATGATGGCTTCTTCTTCTACTTCTTTCGCGCCACCTTCTACCATTAACAACCCTTGCTTGGAACCGGCAATCACGAGGTCCATGTCGCACAATTCTTGTTCTTCTTTGGTCGGGTTGACGATATATTCGCCGTCTTTGCGGCCGATGCGAACAGCGGCAACAGGTTCGTTAAACGGAATAGAAGAAATAACGACAGAAGCGCTGGACGCAATGACGGATAAAATATCCGCATCGTGTTTTTCATCGCTGGAAACAACCATGGCCGTTACGTTGGTTTCGCACGCGAAACCTTCGGGGAAAATCGGGCGCATGGTGCGGTCAATAATACGGGAAGAAAGCGTTTCTTTCTTGCTGGCTTTGCCTTCGCGTTTGAAAAAACCGCCGGGAATTTTCCCTGCGGCATACGTTCTTTCTTTATAATTGACGGTTAAGGGCGTAAAATCGGAAATACCCGGTTTTTGCTCTTTGGTGGAAACGGCTGTGGCAAGTACCATGGTTTCGCCCATCGTGGCCATTACAGCACCGTCAGCTTGCTTAGCCACTAAACCGGTTTGCAGTTTAATGGTATCGCGGCCGACAGTAACTTCCACTTCTTGAATATCAAATTTGTGGTTAAAGTTCGGCATTTAAAAAATCCTATTTTCTGAGTTTCAATTCTTTGGTGACTTGTTGATATTTTTCAAAGTCAGATTTTTTGAGGTAAGAAAGTAAGCGTTTGCGTTGGCCTACTAATTTGTTTAATCCTCTTTCACCCGCAAAGTCTTTTGGGTTGGTTTTGAGGTGGTTAGATATATATTGGATGCGTTCCGTAATGAGCGCAATTTGCACAGCGGCAGAGCCGGTGTCGTTTGCACTGGTTTGGAATTTGCTGATAATGTCTTTTCTGTCTTGAGTAGATAATACCATTTGTTTTACTCTAATGGGTTTCACGCAGCCGACCAAGCACTCTTTATCCGAAGGAGTACCGAGCCGGGGTTTACCCTTCTCCTGTTATTTAATTTTTATACTTAACCTAAAAGTACATACTAATTATAGCAAATTGAAAGAAACTATAGGGAAGTTTTTTAAATGCAAAAACTCCCGGAGACTCCGGGAGTTTGAAATAATTTGCTACCAATAAACTAATTTCTGCTTCTATTTCTGAAATTGCGTAATCTGTTTATAAAACCACTCGCCCCGTTAGACGGTTGCGACGGCTGAGTTTGCATACGTCCAGAATTGGAAGAACCTGGAGGTGTTGAAAATCTTCCCGGTCTGCCTAATCGACCCATATAACGACGCAATTGGTCAATGTTACCAGCAGAAGAACTGTTAGCAGCCCCGGGATTTTCTGGTGGGACGGGTTGTATTCTTCCCGAAGCAGACGGATTAGTAAGGGCTTGTGTTATATCCGTTACAATGGATGACATTTGCTCTTGCTGCGCTTGGGAATGCTCCGGCAGGTTTGTCAACGAAAAGCATTCGCCGGGCGTTCCCGTTGAACGTTCATTTTTGTATTTATTAACAAAATTTAACAGTGCCGAATTTGTAGACATAATTGCCCCATTATACCGCGGATTAGGGGTTTCTTCACCGAATGTTTCCAATGCAATAATAGTTTTTAAGTCATTTTGATATACAACAGGAGAGCCGCTATTTCCCGGCATAGCATCAGCATCCATATGAAAGTATCCTTGGAAAACGTCGGTTATTTTACCAGGGCTGTACCATGGGCGGTCATGCGGTTTTTCCCCTGGAAATCCCATCACGGCAATACGTTCATTTTTTTTGACTCGAACAGATTTAAAGCTCAAATAACCGGCGGTTTGCCCGAGCGGACGGTCCAAAACGATGATTGCATAATCTTTTTCTTTTGAGGGCTCTAGCCCAGAACGGGAGTTAATTTGTTGAGGATTTCCGGGAGCCATATACATTTTTGTACCGATTGCACAGCGGCCTGTAGATTCACCACCTGCTCTGATATTGAACGTCGAGGCATCGGCTAATTTTCCTTTTTTATCATACATACAATGTGCATTGGTTAATACAGTGTAAGGCCCAATCAAGGCACCGGAACATCCGGGGTATCCGCCAACAAATTCGGGGCGAACAATGGATACGACGGCAGAATATGGATATTTCAACCCATCGACCTGATACCAGTCTTCCCGGCCTATAATCCCTTTTTCCATCACGGTTTCCGTTTCAGATTGAGGTTCGAAGCCGGCAATTTCTGTCAAGTTTTCATTAATCTCAATTTCTTCTATCTTTCCGGTAGAAGAATTATATACCGGTAAGAATTTAGAGGAAGTTTCTTGAGCATACACCCCGGAGGCTAATAACAAACACCCCAACACACCGAACCATCTGTTTAAATGAGTTTGTGTTTTCATGATTTTCCTCACAATTTAAGTTTTTACCTTCCTACGTTATTTTTTAGGTTTTTCCTGCATGGCAACTTCTTGAGCGTGTAAGATTTTTCCGCTCAAGCAAAAAGACATTTATCACAATGCAACAGCATCGGTAGAAGTTCTTGTCTTTTGAGGTAAGCGCATAAATCTTCGAATCTTTCCTGGGAGATTTTGACCATTTTGAAAAGTTCTCCCTCTGTTCTGCAAATTTTGTCGAAAATTTTGCATGAACTCATTGTGGCGAGAATCGTTTGAACTTGGATTACCTGTTTCGGGACTTTGAGTTTGATCCGGGAACTGACTCAGCCCACGACCGCCCATCCAACTTTGCAAACGATTAAAGAATTCCTCTCGTTGCCGTTGAGGATCTGGCGATTCTGCTTGGGTAGGTCTTTCCATCCTGTATCGTTTGACAAAATTGACTAAGGCGTCCCGTGTATGTGTAATCGCGCCATTGCAAGTAGATGTCCTTCTGGACCCACGGTATGTAGCAGAGTCAAAACTGTTAATCCCCACAATATTGTTCAAATCATTGCTTTTAAACACCGGAGAACCACTACTCCCTGATACTTCATCTGCATTATGACAAAAATATCCTGCATGGATACCTGTGATCGCCCCTGGGCTCAACCATGGACGGTCATGCGATTTTATTCCTGGAAAACCTAAGACAAAAATGGAATCTCTCCGGTGAATCTGACCTAATTTCACTCCAAAGTATCCATTCTTATTTCCTAACGGTTTGTCTAAGACAATAATGGCATAATCTGCTGTTACGGTGCTAGCATTAAAATTGCGAATACGTTCTGTCCCTGAAGCAGCATAAATTCTAGTTCCTTTGGCCTTTACGCCATATCTTGTTCCGCCAGCATAAGCTGTAATTGTACTGGGATTAAGTAAAGTGCCGTCATTATGAGAAGGATCCTTATATACACAATGTGCATTAGTTAATATTGTATAAGGACCAATCAAAGCAGCAGAACACCTTATTTGCCCCGAAAAAAACAGAGCAACTGAAGCAGAATATGGATATTTCAGTCCATCGACCTGATACCAGTCTTCCCGGCCTATAATCCCTTTTTCCATCACGGTTTCCGTTTCAGATTGAGGTTCGAAGCCGGCAATTTCTGTCAAGTTTTCATTAATCTCAATTTCTTCTATCTTTCCGGTAGAAGAATTATATACCGGTAAGAATTTAGAGGAAGTTTCTTGAGCATACACCCCGGAGGCTAATAACAAACACCCCAACACACCGAACCATCTGTTTAAATGAGTTTGTGTTTTCATGATTTTCCTCACAATTTAAGTTTTTACCTTCCTACGTTATTTTTTAGGTTTTTCCTGCATGGCAACTTCTTGAGCGTGTAAGATTTTTCCGCTCAAGCAAAAAGACATCAACAAACTAATAATTAAAAAAATAAAGTTAGGTATATGCATCTAATCCAATTATAACACATTTTATTTAAAAACCACTTTCCAATAAGGACAGATGTCCGGTTATAGGAGTTTGTAGGACGTTTATGAATTATACTTACTTCATCACGGCAAAATTGTTCGAATATCGGTTCCCAAAAGTTCTTGAGTAAAGCGGTCCATATCGGTCCAATCGGCAAAGAATTTGTACTGAACGCCTTCAAACGCTTTAAGCAATCGCTCTTGTTTTAATGCTTGCGTTTGTTTTTCTGTTTCACGATTCATACGGGCCACCTCCTTTTAGTCTAATTTGATATTTATATCATACGGTTTATGACGGGAAATCACCAGGGTCCTAGTACCCATTTTCATACGGAATTTAGGCCTACGATTTTACATAAACCGGACCCATCGGGCTTTAGGACCTAAGACCTATATTTTTGCTATACTCTTAAAGATGATAAATTCACTCGTAACAAAAGCCGCAGAAACGCATACGCTTAATCGGGAAGAACTCGTTTCTTTGCTGCGTATCCAGGAAGCACCCGTTTTGTTTGAAGCGGCTGATCGCATTCGTCAACAGTATGTGGGCGATGGGGTCTATTTACGCGCATTGATTGAATTTTCCAACTATTGCAAAAACGATTGTTTATATTGCGGGATTCGCAAAAGTAATTTGCGTGTTCATCGCTATCGTTTGACTCCGGAGCAAATTTTGCAAACAGCACGCCAAGCCGTTTCTTACGGATATAAAACAATTGTTTTACAATCCGGCGAAGATTTGTGGTTCAATACGGATACATTGTGCTACATCATCCGCGAAATCAAAAAATTAGATGTAGCCCTCACGCTTAGCATCGGCGAAAAATCGCGTGAAGAATATGCCGCTTACCGCCAGGCCGGAGCCGACCGCTACCTACTGCGTATTGAAACCACCGATAAAAATCTTTACGAAAAATTAGATCCCGGCCTAAGCTGGGATCGCCGCGTACAATGCTTGTATGATTTAAAAGAGTTGGGGTATGAGGTCGGCTCCGGCTCGCTGGTAGGATTACCGGGACAGACGGTAGCTAGCCTAGCAAATGATTTACTATTTTTTCAAAAACTTCCCGTAGATATGGCCGGAATTGGTCCCTTTATTCCGCACCCGCAAACACCGCTGGCCAACGAAAAAACGGACGGGCATTTTGAACTTTCCTTAAAAATGATGGCCGTGATGCGCTTGCTGCTACCAGATATTAATATCCCTGCCACAACCGCCATGGAAAGTTTGCATCCGGATGGTCGTCTCTTGGCGCTTAAAAGCGGCGCAAATGTCGTCATGCCTAATGCGACGGACCGGGAATTTCGCCCATTTTACGAATTGTATCCCGGTAAAATTTGCCTGGGTGACAGCGCAGAAAAATGCCGCGGATGTATAGAGTCAAAAATTAAATCCATTGGCCGCTATGTAGAAAACGCAAAAGGTTTCCACGGCGATTACTTAAAAAATAAATAATTACCACTCCCGGTATTTTTCTAACAAAGCATCCAGCTGCCTTGCATCTTGGGAGTTATCTACAATGGCTTCTCTACGCTGTGGATTTAAGATACAAAGACCACCAAAACAATTTTGAAATATCCACGCTGTGGCACAATTCATATCTTGATGTCCGGGGCAAGAAACCGAGGTACTCCTCCCCACCGTAATTACACGCTTGCGATAATATTCATCAAAACCGCGCTCTTGAAACAAATACTTAAACGCATGCGTATAAGATCTGGAATAAGGACATCCCGGATACGTAAACATCAAAATATACTTATGGTTTCCGGTTAGGTAGCGCTTAAATTGGGAATCTTGCTCTAAGCTTTCATAAACGTAAGCCGGGATTTTAACTGCTTGTACTTTTTTCAAATTTCCGGCATAACGCTGGTTGCCACCCATGTGCACGGGTGTGGGTGAATCCTTTTTAAACGCATTTTCAAAATCAATTTTCTTCCCAAAATGCACGGCTAATACCGCAATACAAATCACCAGAATAGCTACTTCCCAACTCTCTAATTTAGAAAAGAAATTCATAAAATACTCCTCTACTACATTTATACATTATTTATTGAAAAAAAACTTCCTTTTCTAGCACAAATATACTAAAATATATAAGAAACTTGAGCGAATATGTTTCGTCAAGGCTGATTTATTTTATACAAGGAGAAACTACCTAACCTATGGTCAAGAAAACCATCAAAAAAGCAGCGAAACCGGCTGCTAAGAAAGCTGTGAAACATGTGTATTCTTTCGGTGCAGGAAAAGCCGAAGGAAACGGTAAAATGAAAGAATTGTTGGGCGGCAAAGGAGCAAACCTTGCCGAAATGTCGGGTCAATTGAAACTCCCCGTCCCCCCTGGATTTACCATTACCACCGAAGTTTGCACCTACTACTGGAACAACAAACGCACCTATCCAAAAACCTTAAAAGCTGATGTACAAGCCAATCTGCACGAAGTAGAACGCAAAGCCAAAAAAGTATTTGGTTCTGAAACGAATCCGTTACTCGTTTCCGTACGTTCCGGTGCGCGCGCATCCATGCCGGGTATGATGGAAACCATTTTGAATATTGGTCTAACCGAAAAAACCATTCCGGGCATGATTGCCAAAACCGGCGATCCCCGCTTTGTGTACGATGCATACCGCCGCTTAATTATGATGTACAGCGACGTAGTAATGGAAAAAGCCGCCGGCATTGAACCCAAAGACGGCGAAGGCATCCGCAAAATTTTAGATGGTATGATGGCCGACGTCAAAACGAAACTCGGCGTAGCCAGCGATACCGAAATCCCGGCGGAAGAACTTAAAAAACTCTGCGTAGAATTTAAGAAAACGGTCAAAAAAGTACTCAAAAAAGATTTCCCAGATGATCCGATGGAACAACTTTGGGGTGCTATTGGCGCCGTGTTTGCCTCCTGGAACGGTAAACGCGCCATTGCCTACCGCAATATTGAAAACATTCCGCACGATTGGGGTACAGCTGTTAACGTACAAACCATGGTATTTGGAAACATGGGTGACACCAGCGCGACCGGTGTAGCCTTTACGCGCAACCCCGGTAACGGTGACAGCCATTTCTACGGTGAATATTTAATCAACGCTCAAGGGGAAGACGTTGTGGCCGGTATCCGCACCCCCTCTCCGATGAATAAATGGTCTACCAACGCTCATTCTAAAAACTTGCCGACGTTAGAAAAAGTAATGCCGAAAGTTTACAAAGAATTGGACCAAATTCAAAAGAAACTTGAACACCACTTCCACGATATGCTCGATATTGAGTTCACTATCGAACACGAAAAATTGTGGATGCTTCAATGCCGCGTTGGTAAACGCAATGGAACGGCCGCCGTGCAAATGGCGTTAGACATGGTAAAAGAACGCTTAATCACCAAAGAAGAAGCCGTCTTGCGTGTAACGCCTGCACAACTTGGCGAACTATTATTACCTGCCATTGACCCGAAAGCCGAAGCCGGTGCCAAACCGGTAGCCCAAGGTTTACCTGCCGGCCCGGGCGGTGCTTGCGGTCAAATCGTTTTCAATTCCATGGATGCAATTAACTTGCAAGAAAAAGGTATCAACGCCATTTTAGTGCGCGAAGAAACCAACCCCGAAGATATTGAAGGGATGCGCGCTGCGGCCGGTATCTTAACGCAACGTGGCGGGATGACCTCTCACGCGGCCTTGGTAGCCCGTGGTTGGGGTAAATGCTGCATCGTCGGTTGCGGTGAACTGGAAATTGATTTAAACAAAAAGACCGTCAAGATGGGCGGTAAAACCTACAAAGAAGGCGATGAATTAACCCTCAACGGTACAAAAGGTTACGTCTATGCCGGTGCACTCAAAATGTTAGCTGCTGGCGAAGGCAACACCAACTTGGCTAAATTCCTCGCTTTGTGCGATAAGGTCCGCACCTTGAAAGTTCGCGCCAATGCCGATACGGAAGCCGATGCTATTAACGCTCGCAAATTTGGCGCTGAAGGAATTGGTTTGTTCCGTATTGAACACATGTTCTACGGTAAAAATTCTGAGAAACCGCTTTTCATCTTGCGCAAAATGATTCTTTCCGGCAATGAAGCCGAACGCAAAGCTGCGGTGGAAGAATTATTCCCCCACATGAAGAAAGAAATCAAAGCCACGTTGAAAGCCATGGCCGGACACAGTGTAACCGTCCGTTTGATGGATCCGCCGTTACATGAATTTGTGCCTACCTTGCCGGAAAAACAACAAGAACTCGCTAAGGCCTTAGGAATCACGATGGCTACGTTCAAAGAACGCGCTGCCGGTTTGCACGAAGTTAACCCTATGATGGGACACCGCGGTATCCGCTTGGGTGTAACCTATCCGGAAATTACTTCCATGCAAGCTCGTGCGATTTTTGAATCTGCTGCCGAACTAATCAAAGAAGGCGTCAAAGCCATTCCGGAAGTCATGATTCCGTTAACCTGCGAAGTAAACGAAATCATCACGCAGAAAAAACTCATTCGTGAAGCGTATGAAGCCGTCGTTGCCAAAACGAAAGTGAAAAAGCTCAACTACTCCGTCGGTACGATGATTGAAATTCCGCGCGCGGCTGTCTTGGCGTATGAAATTGCCGGCGAAGCAGACTTCTTCTCGTTCGGTACCAATGACTTAACGCAAATGACGTTTGGTTTCTCTCGCGACGATATCGGTGCATTCTTGCCCGAGTACTTGAAACAAGGCATCCTGGAAGCCGATCCGTTCCAAACCTTGGATCAACGCGGTGTAGGAATGCTCATTGAACATGCCGTAACCGAAGGACGCGCGCAAAAACCGAACTTGAAAGTTGGTATCTGCGGCGAACACGGCGGTGACCCGGAAAGCGTCGAATTCTGCCACCGCGAAGGGTTCACCTACGTTTCTTGCTCGGCCTTCCGCGTGCCGATAGCTCGCTTGGCTGCTGCGCAAGCTGCCGCCAAAGACGTCTTGGCTAAAAAGAAACGCAAATAAGTAATTGTTTAGGCAAAATTTACAGGCTCCTTGTTCAAGGGGCCTGTTTTGTATATAATGGAATTATGAAAAGAAATAGTGGATTTAATTTTTGGGTTTTTACCATTGGAATTAGTACCCTACTGATTGGCGCACTCAGATTACTGGTGTCTTGGCGCTATTTAAGTTGTGATGCTTGGAGAATTGGTACTAAATGCGTGGTGCCGCAAACAAACCTTGGGTGGCATATTGCGTTAGATACTGTAAACGTTTTATTAGATTTGTTTATCGTAGGGGTTGGAATTGCTTTGATCGTCCATACGTTGCGTCCATTGTTCAAAAAGAAATCCGCTCCAGATTCATTACCGCAGTTTCTGGGTGCCCATGTGCTTAAATTTTATGCAAATCATCCTACTAGCAAATGCTCCTACGTAGTGGGGTTAACTGGATTTATTATCATGGGGTTATTTATTGGATTTTTTGTGTTGATGGGTCTATTTGAATTAGTGAATTGTTATGTCTTACATACGGCTACACCCTGGGATGCTAGCACGTTTGGGCTGTTCATTGTGTCTATTGTTTGTACCTTAATTCCCACGGCTGGAATATGGCTATTATATCAACTGTTTAAAAAACCCATTTTTTACGTTTCGGAAGAAGGATTATTATACCAAGGAGAATTTGTTTTATGGAAGGACGTGAAACGCATGGTATGTATTAAGAATCCAACCCGTTACCGAGGAACTTATTTGGAACTATTACATGCTAAAGAAATAAAACCTAAATGGCTATTTCGTCCGCAAAGCGAAATATATTTAATGCGCTATTATGCGCTGTCTCTTGCTTCAAGGGAAGCCTTTAAACAGGCAGTGCGCACTTATATCCCGGTAGAAGAAGAATAAAACATTGATTCCCCCTTGCTCCGCCTCCCCCCTATTTACTATAATAGCAATATGAAGGCGTTTCCCATAATTGTATCTTCCCCGTCGGGCGCAGGTAAAACCACGATCGTGGATGCGGTTTTAAAACAAAATAAAACTGTTTCACGCGTGATTACGGCTACTACACGTGCACCCAGAAAAGGCGAAAAAGACGGAAAAGATTATCACTTTTGGACGATTAAACAATTTGAGCAAGCTATCAAGAAAAATCAAATGCTCGAATGGGCCCAAGTGCATACCAGCTATTACGGGATTCCTAAAAAATCCGTTGATAGCTTACTTAAAAAGGGAATTTGCCCGATTCTAGTTATTGATGTGCAAGGTTCTCGTACCGTCAAGAAACAATATCCCGAAGCGGTCATGATATTTATCATTCCCCCCAGTTTGCGTGAGCTTAAGAAACGTATTTTGGGACGCAACGATAATACGCAAGATATTGAAATCCGTTTGGAAACGGCAAAAAAAGAAATGCAGGAACTCGATCGATACGATTACGCACTTTTAAATGATGATTTAAAAAAAGCCATTACCGATATGTCTGGGATTATATCGGCAGAACAATGCCGTATCGACAGGCACGATTTGAAAAGATTAAAAATTCTTAAGTAGTACAGCGAGGGAGCAAACATGTCCGTAAAAAATGACAAAGAATTAGATGCCAAATTAATGAATTATGACGGTGACCGCTATGATGTAGTTGTTCTTGCCTCTATGTGGGCCAAGGAACTTAAGAAAAAAAGCGAGTATAAAAATCAACCTAATGCTGTCGTAATTAAAATTGCCTTGGACGATATTTTATCGGGCCGCGTTAAAAAAGATGAAGTGTTAAATACGAGCAAAGTGAATTTGGAAGCGGAACTCAAAGCCCAAGAAGAAGCCCGGTTAGAAGCCGAACGAAAGGCTAAAGAACCGATGAAATTATAATGCCGAAAAATTCCATCAATCAATTAGCCAAAGAATTAAAAAATTTCTTGGCTACTCAAGATGAAGATGATTTAATTACAGCGGCTGCTTCTACTGCAGCCGCTTCGGTTTCTTGTTCTCCAAAAGAGGTAACGTCTAAAGAAGAAACTTCTTCCGGGGCTACTTTAACCATTGAATTTAGGCGTTCAACCCCCCGAGCTTCTACCGTAACCGCCTCCAATACAGCAGACGCTTCTATCATGAATACTACACAAAAACAGGCCGCTTTAAAGGAACTGGCCGAAACGATTCAACATTGTTCCCGTTGTCCGTTGGGAGCCACTCGCTTAAATGCTGTACCGGGCGAAGGAAATGTAAATGCCGAGCTAATGTTTGTGGGAGAAGGCCCCGGTTTTGACGAAGACCGCCAGGGTCGCCCTTTTGTCGGCCGTGCCGGTCAATTATTAGATAAAATGATCGCGGCCATGGGGCTTACGCGTGAACAAGTCTACATTGCAAATATCGCCAAATGTCATCCGATGGTAGATCCATTACATCCGGATAAACATGGCAACGATCGCGCGCCCAATGCCGGTGAAATTGCTTGTTGCCGCAAATATTTAGAACAGCAAATTGCAATTATCTGCCCCAAGTACATCGTAGCTTTGGGCGGAGTGTCGGCTAAGGCTCTAATTGCAGATGCGAAATCATTGGGGGCGTTGCGCGGTCAATTTTATGATTTACACCTAGATAATGTAAAACTACCCCGTCCCGTGAAAATTTTAGCTACCTTTCACCCGGCAGCTCTTTTACGTAACCCCGGTTGGAAAAAAGATGCCTGGATTGACCTGCAAATGGTCATGGATAAGTTAGGACTCAAAGGGGCCCGAAAATAAATATGTTTTGCAAAGTCGTTTTCGACGTGCCGCTGGATCGCGATTTTGATTATCGAGTTCCGCCCGAATTGGAAGATAAAATCCAGCCGGGTATGCGTGTTACTGCTCCGTTTGGCCGTCAATTAACTTGCGGGCTGGTCACCCAGGTGACGGAAGTCTCCGGTGCTCCGCAGGGAATTACTCTTAAAGATATTATCCATTTGGTAGACGAGCGACCTCTGTTTGGCAGCGATTTATTTTCACTGGCTAAATTTATTAAAAGCCGTTGGGGTGGACCTATCGGACAAATTTTATTTGCACTGGTACCTCCCCAACCCTATTTTAAATTACAACCGCCGGTGCTACCTCCATCTATTCAAATCAAAACGCCGGATTTTACACTAACCTCTTCTCAACAACAGGTACTTAAAGAACTCCAGGCACTCCCGGCTTATGAATTTCACGCAGCTCTTTTCAACGGGCCGGCCTATACCGGGAAAACGGAAACTGTTTTGCGCCTGGCAGATCAGGTTCTAACCGAATACGGACAAACCCTCATCACCGTGCCGGATATTGCAGCTGCACGTCAATTTATCGCTGAATCCGAACACCGATTCGGCGCTATAAATGTGTTTTGTTGGCATAGCCGAATGCTATTAAGCCAAAAGAAAAAATTTTTCTCTGCCATTTCCAACGGAGTTCCCTGTGTTGTAATTGGAACGCGTTCAGCTTCCTTGCTTCCGTTTAAAAACTTACGGTTAGTTGCGCTACTCGATGAAGGAGACGATAATTACAAACAAGAAGAGAATAAACCTTACTATCATGCGCGGGACGTGCTTTTCTTTCGGGCGAAACAACACGGCGCTTTATTTATCGCTTCTACCGCTACTCCCAGCGTGGAACTTCTTCATCAAGTTAAGCAGAACTTGCTTCAAACATTTTCTTTTAAGGAACAAGTACCCGGCCACACGTTTATTCCTCAAATCAAATTAACCGAAAAAAAGGGACAAAAATCAAAATTCCTGTCCGATTTTTTAATAGATGAAATTGCAGAAAATATCCGCCGTCATGAAACCGCTTTGCTTATTTTGAATCGGCAAGGTTATGCTCGGGCATATGCATGCCTAAATTGCGGAACCTATGCCAAATGCAAAAAATGCGGTGGCATTTTAGCACGAGAAAAGCAAACAAATGGAACTGACGTTTTACTTTGCAAAAAATGTGGAGCGCGCGAAGAGCTTTCGCAAACATGTCCCAAATGCGGGAATGTTATTTTTAAGTCTCGCGGCGGTGGAACTCAAAAAATTGAAACTGAGCTTGCGAAATTATTTCCTGGAGCAAAAATTTTGCGTTTGGAAAGTGACACCTTGAAAACAAAATCAGGGCAGGGATTTGAAGCCTTGCACGCGTTGCAATCCGGCGGAGCAGATATTATCATTGGCACGCGTGTGGCCGCCGGAGCGTTACGTGGCGCCAAAATCACACTTGCCGCAGTCTTGGATGCAGAATTGGAACTAGCCGGCACCGATTTTAGAAGTACAGAAAGATTTGGGCAGCTTCTTTTTGATTTACGGGGGCATTTGTCCGGCATCAAAAACGGGCGACTTCTCATCCAAACTTCTGACCAAGAAGGATACGATTACGCTCCCTTATATGAAGGTAATTATACCGCTGTAGCAGAAAGCGAAATGCTGCTTCGCGAAGGTTTTAACTATCCCCCCTTCGTACATTTATTCAAACTAACGCTTAAAGCCAAAGAAACGGATTTACTTCAACAGGAAGCCGCCCGTGTACGTGCACTTGCTACGCCGCTTTCGTTAGAAGTGTTGGGCCCGGTTGAATGCGGTAAAAAAACCGATACACTCAAAAAACAATATTTGCTTTTTAAGACAGATGAAGACAGGCGAGCCGATTTACTGGCCTTATTGGATAGTTGGGAACCCTCCAAAAAGGTAACATTAAAATTAGCTGCAGACCCATACGATTTTTATTAATACGTTGGCACATTCTTTTTGCTAGAATATACCTATACTATTAGAGGAGTATTTTTATGACCATTGATGAACAAATTTCATTTTTAACACGCGGTTGCGTGGATGTAGTTTCCAAGGCTGATTTAGCCAAAAAATTGGAAAGCGGGAAAACACTGAAAATTAAATTAGGGTGCGACCCAACATCCGCTGATTTACACCTTGGCCATAGTGTAGCGTTGTCGCTCATGCGCCGTTTCCAGGATTTCGGCCATACCGCGGTGCTCGTTATCGGCGATTTTACTGCCGCTATCGGTGACCCTTCCGGACGTGATTCCACCCGCCCCGTCCTCGCCCGTGAACAAATTTTGGAAAATGCAAAAACATATACGGAACAAGCTTTTAAAGTATTGGATCCCACTAAAACAGAAATTCGCTTCAATAGCGAATGGTTAGATCCCTTTGTATCCGGCAAAGAACTACTTTCTACACTTCAAAAAGTAACCGTTGCACAAGTATTGGAACGTGATGACTTTAAAAAACGCATGGCTGCCGGGAATCCAATCAGTATGCTTGAAGTACTCTACAGTTTATTCCAAGGACAGGACTCTGTGGCACTGAAAGCAGATGTAGAACTGGGTGGAACAGACCAAATCTTTAACTTACTTGTCGGACGCCAACTCCAAAAAAACAACGGTCAAGAAGCCCAAGTGGCCATTACCGTACCGCTACTGGTAGGATTAGATGGCGTGAAAAAAATGTCCAAATCCTACAAAAATTACGTCGGGCTGACGGATGCACCGGAAGATATGTTTGGAAAAATTATGTCTATTGCCGACGAAGTAATGCCCATGTATTACGAACTTTTAACAAGCGAAAATTTGGATGAAATCAAAGCCATGCACCCCATGGCTGCTAAGAAAAAATTGGCGCATTTATTGGTGGAACGTTTTCACAATGCAGCTGCCGCTGATGCAGCACAAACTCATTTTGAAACAGTATTTTCAAAAAAAGAAATCCCGACGGATATGCCGTCTTTTACTCCGGAACCGGGAGCACTGTTATCTGCTGTCATTTTTGCCGCCGGGGCCGCCCCCAGCAAGAACAAAGCGCGTGCACTCATAGAGCAAGGCGGAGTCCGTTTAAAAGGCGAAAAAGTGACGCAAGATGGGCCGGTTGCCTTTGAAAACGGAGATGTATTGCAGATCGGCAAACGGCATTTTTTCAAACTAATTAAATAAAGATGAAAAGATTCTGGCTGCTAACAACCCTTTTTCTATTGGCACTCTTGGGGAGTCTCTGGAGTGCCAAAGTATATTTGTTCACTCCAGGAGAAATTACCGTCGTAACCATTCAACCGGGCCAAAGCGGTTCTTCGGTGGCACACACCTTAAAAGAAAAAGGGGTGATTCGCAGTGAATTGCTCTTTAAAGCATTGTTAAAATTAACTTCCAATGCAGCAGACCTTAAGGCCGGACGATTTGATTTGCGCAAGCATATGTCCGACATAGAGGTAATTAACTGCATCAAGAGCGGGAAATGCACCCATTATGAAAGGATTACTTTGCTAGAAGGATGGCGCAGCGAAGAAATGGCCGAAGAGTTAGTATCACGCGGGATTACAGATGGCCAAGAATTTTTAAATTTAGTGCGCACCCAAAAATTGGAAGGAAAATTATTTCCTTCCACCTATTTATTTGCCCAAAACACACCGGCTAAGAAAGTAGTAAAAGAAATTCTAGATCAATATAAAAAACATATTACCCCTCTTTTTAAACAATATCCCACCGACCTAACCGAAGAACAAGTATTGACGATTGCCTCCATCGTAGAACGGGAAGCTGTTGTTCATGATGAAAGGCCCAAGATTGCAGCCGTCTATTTAAACCGGTTTCGCATTGATAAAAAGCTGGAAGCAGACCCGACCGTTCAATATGCCCTCGGTTTTAACATCAAGGAAAACCGCTATTGGAAAAAGGGATTAACATACTCTGATTTACGTACCGACTCGCCTTATAATACCTACCGATATAACGGATTGCCTCCGGGCCCCATCTGCAACCCAAGCGAAGCCTCCGTATTGGGTGTTTTAAATCCTACTCCGGAATTTGAAGCTTTATACTTCGTAGCCGATAATACGGGACGGCACGTGTTTTCGAAAACCTTCGATGAACACCGCCGTAACATTAAGCGAATCCGAGGTAGCCGGTAATATTACATTTTTAAAAATCATGTGCATTTTCAAAGAAAATTAGTATACTATTAGCAGAAGGACAACAGGAGGGTTTTTATGAACCGAGGTTTTACATTAATTGAATTGTTAGTTGTCGTACTTATCGTAGGGATTTTAGCCGCCGTCGCCATGCCGCAGTATGAGGCAGCTGTGGAAAAATCTCGCATGACAGAAGCATTGGTTAACTTAAAAGCAATCGCCGATGCCGTTCAACGTTTCGATCAGGCAAATCCTGGGCAAGCGATTTCTTCTTACGAGAACATTTCAGATGTTGTATTAAAAGGTGGAGAGTGGTCCAACTCGAACAAAACTTTTGTTACCAACTGGTTTGAATATGAATTGCAAGAAAAAAATGCGGATAGCGGAGCTGTGACTGCTACACGTAAAGATAAAGGAGATACCACCATTCTGTATACGCTTACCCTTTCTTACAATGGGGAAAGCCGCAATTGCAGTCCTACCGATTCAGATTATAGTAACATATGCACATTCTTTAATAACATGCAGTAAGATTTATTCTAAACAGAAAGCCGAGGATTTTTCCCTCGGCTTTTCTTTTTTGATAATTTTACAGATTTCGTAATAATCCAACAATTTCATGGGCGGCCCTTAATGGATTGGGTAGTTTCAAATGCTGATAAGCACGTCGCAAAGAAACAAGCGATTGTTTGGATTTTTCTTCTCGTAAATTCTCAAGAAGGAGTTGCAAATTTTCCTCTATCTTTTTATTCTCTCTCACTACAAAAGCGCAGCCGGCATCTTCCAAAATTTTTGCATTATAATATTGATGGTCAGCCGCGGCGTGTGGAAAAGGAACTAAAATAGCAGGCAATTTGCAGTAAATAAGCTCCGCTAGCGTACTAGCACCACTGCGGCAAATGGCCATATCTACTACTTTCATAAAAGCGTAAATTTCATGAGAATAAGGCAGTACCGCAATATTGGGCAAATTGGTATATTCTTCGTGCAAAACACCATACCAACGTTCTCCCGTAATATGAATAAACTGCCAATCCGGGTTCTTTTTTACAAGAGATACAATCGCCGTATTTAAGGCACGAGCCCCTTGGCTTCCCCCAACTACTAAAATGGTTTTTTTAGCGGGATCTAGCCCTAGGCCAATTAAAAGAGAATTACGGTCTGCCTCTGATGAAAATTCACTACGGATAGGAGTACTAGTCAAAACAGAATTTTTGATTTTTTCATTTGTGGGCAACCCTAACATAAATAAATCTGTAAATTTACCACACATCTTGTTGGCTAACCCAATACGAGAATTGGAATCATGCACCGCAGTTTTAACCCCCATAAAATGGGCCATAAAAATCAGCGGGAACGAAATATAGCCCCCTGTCCCCAGTGCTACATCCGGACGAAATTCTTTAATAATCCGTCGGGTCTGCCAAAGAGATTTGAAGAATTTACCTACAAACCGGAGATGCCGCATTGGATTTAATGAGCGTGGGAGCCCCATAAAATCAATTTCCCTATAATGTAGTTTATGTGCTTCTAGAACCTGGATGGCGGGGTCGTGTTTTCGCACCACAAATAAAACGGGAAGTCCCTGTTTTCGAAGTTGCCTGCCCAGTGCAAAGCCAGGATAAAAGTGTCCACCCGTTCCACCGGAAGCAATCATAAAGCGTCTGTTCATAATTATTTATTCCTATTTTTATAACTTGTAATGTCCGCACGCAAATTATTTTGTGTACGGTCTACCGCTGCTAAATTGAGGATAATCCCCACCATCACCAGGGTCATAATCACCGAAGATCCTCCATACGAGAAAAACGGTAAAGCAATCCCTTTTGTCGGCATTAGCCCGATGGCCATGGCCATATTAAAAAATGCCTGCAAACAGATGGTAGAGGTAAGCCCAAAAATAACTAACGCATTAAAGTGTGTTTTAGCGATACGGGCCAAACTAATTCCCCGTATCAAAAACCAACAGAATCCCCCCACGATCAGCGCAATGCGAAATAAACCAAACTCTTCACACATAATGGAGAAAATAAAATCGGTATGTGCTGCCGGCAAATATTCCAATTTTAACTCACTGTTTCCGAGTCCTTTTCCAAACCATCCTCCGGAACCTACCGCCAAAAAAGATTGTACCAACTGATATCCGGTTCCCCCCTCTTTAGCAAACGGATTTAGAAATGAAAAAATACGTTCCCTTCGATAGGCCACAAAAAATAATTGATGGATGATAAGCGGTGAAATAATTAATCCCGGAAGTAATAGATGTACAAAACGGGCGCCGGCAACTAAAATCATAGATACAAACACAATCCCCATCAGAAAAGGCGTACCAAAATCCTTTTCGGCTAAAATCAACCCCAAAGTAATGGCCGCCACTCCAATGGGTTTTAATAAAAGCCGCCAATTACGTAGTCTACCGGCAACACTTTCCAAATAATCTGCAATATAAATTACTAAAGTAACTTTGGCAATCTCAGAAGGTTGTAATTTGAAAAATCCGAAATCAATCCATCGATGGACGTTGGCCTGTGTGCGTACAAAAAGCACCACAATTAGCAAAGCCCATGTAACATACATCAAGTTAATTGGACGAAAAATCTTCCAACGTTGTAAGTGACTGTACGTTTGAGATAAAAACAGAGCAATTAGGATGCCTAAAATATCAAAAATCAGCTGTCGTTTGAAAAAGGAAGCTGAATCAAATGCGCTGGAAGAATAGGTAAAGATGAGTCCCACCAGCACAAACGCAAAACTAATAAAGGCTAAACGCTTATCCAAGCGCAGGGGCTGCCAAGAAGAGTCCTGTTTGGAAGAAGAACTCTTTCTCGGGGTTCGCCCAGCACTCCGGATAAACGTATTTTTTTTGGCAGGTGTTTTTTTATTAAATAATCTAACCATACATTACCTAATTTTAAGAGAAGCTAACGCTACCAACATCAACATTACCCCCACAATCCAAAAACGCACAATTACCTTCGGCTCTGCAATTCCCATAAGTTCAAAATGATGATGAATCGGCGCCATCTTGAAAAGCCGCTTTCCGTGGGTAAATTTGAAATAGCCCATTTGTAACATAACAGAAACGGTCTCCATCACAAAAATCCCTCCGGCAATTGGCAATAACAACTCTTGCTTTACACACAACGCGGCCGTACCAATCACTCCCCCTAAAAACAGCGAGCTTGTATCCCCCATAAATACCTGGGCCGGGTAAGAGTTGAACCATAAAAATCCCAAACAGGCACCCACTAAAGCCCCCATAAAAACGGTTATCTCCCCGGCTCCGGGAACATAGATAATTTTCAAATAATCGGCGAAGTTGATGTTCCCTGCCAAGTAAGCAAAAATTCCATACGTAACGGCCGTAAAGACCATACATCCACTGGCCAGCCCATCTAGCCCGTCCGTCAGATTTGTAGCGTTAGAAGATCCCACAATTACCAGCATGGCAAATGCAAAATAAAACGCAGATAAATCAATAAACATTTTGCTCATATAAGGGATGATTAAGGAAGTAGCATAGTTGCCATTGGGTGGATTTAATGCTAAATAACCCACGACCACAACCGCCGTAAATAATTGGATAGCTAATTTAATGGAGGATTTCATACCTTCCGGATTTTTCTTTACTAGCTTAGTATAATCATCCATGACACCGGCAATTCCTAACGTAACCGTCGTAAAAACGAGCAACCAAATGTAAGAACTATCTAATCTTCCCCAAATGAGTACGCTCACAATTAAGCTAATAAAAATCAGCAAACCGCCCATGGTAGGCGTCCCGCTTTTAGACAAGTGAGAAGCAGGCCCATATTCACGCTCAATCTGCTGTATCTTATAGGAACGTAATTTTTTGACTAAACCGGGCCCCATCAAAAGCGTTAGAAAAAACGCCGTAAAAATAGCAGCTCCTGTACGAAAGGTAATATAACTAAAGATATTTAAAAAACTAATATCGTCTTTAAAAAGTGACAAGTAATATAGCATAAAAATTAAATCTCCTTAAAGATATTTTCAAAATTCATGGAACGGGAAGCCTTAATCAAGCATACCATTCCGGGTTTCAAGGTTTGTTTAAGTTTTTTGATCCACTCGTTTGGCATAACAGCATACGTTACGTGAACGGTGGGAATTCCTTTTAGAACTTCGTATGCGGCACGCATCTCCGGCCCTGCCAAAAAGACTTCCTCAATATGATTATCTTGCACGTATTGAGCTACTAAGCGGTGATATTTTGAAGAACTCTCACCTAATTCTTTCATATCACCCAAAACAGCCACGCGGGGTAGCGCTTTTTCACGTCCTAAAATGGATAATGCATTCTGCATACTGGCAGGATTGGCGTTATAGCAATCTAAAATAAAGTGGATGCCCCCTTTGTCCAGCCGCTCTAAACGCATAGGCATAGGTGTAAAAGTCTTCAATCCTTGTAAAATTGCTTCCATACTAATTCCTAATGCCGTGGCCGCCGCTACAGCTGCCGCTGCGTTTAATTTATCATGACGCTCTAATTTTACGCCCGTTCGATATACTTTCCCTTGATATACAAACGTAAAATCTTCTGTTTCTAATACCTGTAAATCAGCTCCCACGCCAAACCCAAAAGAGATCGCTTTTCCCGTATACGCCGTTTTAAGCCGAGCTAAATATTCGTTATCAGCGTTATAGACCAAAGTTCCCCCCTTATTTAAATATTGTACGATTTCTGTTTTTGTTTGATACACCGTTTCCAAATCGTGAAAAAACTCCAGGTGCGCCGCGGATACGTTTGTAATAACGGCCACATCCGGTAGCGTTAGGCAGGCAGTTTCGGCGATATCTCCTTTATGGGAAGCGCCTAATTCAAACACACCATATTGATGTTTGGGTTGAATTTCCAAGAGTGAAAAGGGAACTCCAAATTGATTATTAAAATTCCCCATATTAGCAACTGTTTCTCCCACTCGGACACAGATGGCGCGTAACATTTGTTTGGTGGTACTTTTCCCATTAGATCCCGTGATTGCCGCCACTTTCAATGAGTGGCTTAGCCGGTGATTCTTCGCCAAGGCTTGCAACGCACGCAAAGAATTCTCCACCAAAATAAATGAAGCATTGGTATTGGTTGGAACTGTAAATCCAGCTTCTTCCGCCACAATCAAAGAAGCTCCTTTTTCCAATACTTGTGGGATAAATGCCCGCGCATCGTATTTCTCTCCTTTCAGGGCCCAAAAAGCATCCTGCTCGACGACTAATCGGCTGTCTGTGACAAATGAATTAAATTTATTTTCCGGCTGGGAAGAAATTAATTTTCCTTTCATAATTTCTGCCGCTTTACGAAACGTCAAGTTTAACTTCATAGGGTTTTATTCTCCTTGCATGAAACAAAAATATTAAAAATCTAATTGGTCCGGGGGAATTCCTTTTAGAGCCAATAACGGGCTGGCAATTTCTTTAAACACCGGCGCTGCCGCCGTACCACCGAAGGTATATTTAGATGGATTATCTAAAATAATCAAAATTGTAAATTTCGGATCGGAAACGGGGGCAAAACCGCAAAAGGAAACTACGTGACTACGCTTACCATATCCCCCTTCTTTACTTAACTTTTCAGCTGTTCCCGTTTTCCCAGCCACATTATATCCTTTGATTTGGGCATGTTTCCCGGAGCCGTTTTCAACAACACTCTGCAAAACCTTCTTCATGGTATAGGCCGTTTCTTCACGAAGCACGCGGCGGATTTTAACCGGTTTTGATTTTTTTTCTATCTTACCGTTACTATATTCTATCCGGTCAATCAAATGCGGCTGCATTAATACGCCTCCGTTCGCAATTGCCGAATAGGCTCCAATTAACTGAATCGGTGTGATAGCTACGCCATACCCATACCCTTTACTGGCTGTATCTACTTTGGTCCATGTGGTATAAGGGGCAACACTGCCCTTAGATTCCCCATTAAAATTAATATCTGTTTTAGAACCAAATCCAAACGCTTTGATATAATAGAATAAATTTTTCGGCCCCAATTCTACCGCAATTTTCCCTGCTCCAATGTTAGAAGAAAGCTGCATAATTTCCGGAATCGTTAGATAGGCCTTATCGTGTTGGTTATCCCGAACAATCACTCCCTTAGCGACTTCCCACTTCCGTCCTTCCATCGGAATACTATCTGTAATACTTACCGTGCCGGCGTCCAAGGCAGCTGAAATACCAATTGTTTTAAACGTGGAACCAGGTTCGTATGTAAATTGAAACGCAAGCGATTGCCCGTCCGTAATGGGGTAAGAAGCCGCCGCCAAAATCTTCCCTGTAGAGGGCTCTTGAACCAGGGCAATCCCTTTTTCAGCACCTACACTTTCCACCGCTTTTTTTAGTGCTGTTTCCGCATAGTATTGCACAATTTCGTCCAGCGTCAAATAAATATTGGCCACACTTACATTTTCTTTTAGTTTACGGTCATAAATAATTTGTCCACGGCGTGCGCGTTTTACCCGTTTTTTACTAATATCTTGGCTAAGTTCCCGGTTAAACATTTGCTCAATACCGGAAAGACCTAAATTTTTTGAATTAGCGGCTCCAATTACGTCCAGCGCACTTTCTCCATACGGATGGATTCGTTCATACTCCGGAGTTAATTCCATACCCTGACCATCCGGAGTCCGTAAAAATTCCATAATTTCGATATATTTATCGGGTTTAATTTTTTTGGCCACAAAAAAGAAATTTTTAGCATGATCCCACTTCTCCAGGATTCGTTTTTTCGGCATATCTAACGTCTTAGCTAAAAAGTCTACTACTTTATCCTTGTTTTTTACATACCGCTTGCTAATGCCGCAAGAATGGGTCCGTACCGATTCTGCCAGCGGCCGCCCATTAACATCCAGGATTTTGCCACGTACCCGATCCTCTGCCAAATAATTATAAATAGCCCGTTCTGCTTTGCTGGAAAACTCTTCGTGCATGAACGTTTGTAAATAAAATAACCGAACAAAAATTACAAGCGGAGCTAGCAAAAACAGTAGCCCGGCCCAACGCATACGGTTTTTAATATTAAATACAAACGGAGCAGAAACAGTTTTACGATACATATTATTTATCTTTTAACAAAACGACCCGATGCGGTTCTTGTTCCACCATCCCCAATTTTTCATGGGACAAACGCGAAATATTCTCCGGGCTAGATAACCTGGAAATTTCCAACTCCATGTATTGATTACGAGCTTCTTTTACTTCCACTTCATTTTGAAGCTGCCCAATCGCACGGCCGGAACGGTTAATTTCGATACGCATCCAAACGATACCAAAACTAAACAAACAAAGTAAAAATAACAATCCAAAAATACGCATTAGCTCCTCTCTATTACACGTAACTTGGCGCTACGCGCCCGACGGTTTTGTCTAACTTCTTCATAAGAAGGTGCAATCGCATGTTTGTTTACCAAGCGCCACTGCCCACTTTGCGCCAATTCTTTGAAACGGTTTTTCACTAAACGGTCTTCCAGCGAATGAAATGTCAGTACGGCAGCTCGCGCACCGGATTTTAACAAACGAGGCAAGGCTTCCATGATTTGTGCTACTGCTTCTAACTCCCCATTGCAGGCAATCCTCAAGGCCTGGAAAGTTTGTGTGGCCGGGTGATTCTTTCCTCGTCGAGGAATTACCGTTTCTATAAGTTGGGCCAGTTGATGGGTTGTTGTGAACGGCCGTTCCTTGCGCGCACGCATAATGGCAAGCGCAATTTCTTCAGCGCGATGTTCTTCGCCATAATCCTTTAAAATCTGCACGAGTTTCTCCAACGGCCATGTGTTTACAATGGTGGCAGCGGAAAGAGAGCTCCCTACGTCAAAGCGCATATCCAATGGGCCATCATGCAAAATACTAAACCCACGTGCCGGATTATCCAACTGATAAGAACTCAATCCCAAATCTAATAAAATACCGTCTAACGGCAGGATCCCTTGTGTTGCTAATAATTGCGGAGCTTGGGTATAACTGGCATGAAAAGTAATGAGCCGCTCATCTTTTATTTTCTCCTGAGCCATCTGCAGCGCCTCTTCATCTCGATCAAACCCGAAGACTCTGGCTGTTTTCCCCAAACGGGTCAAGAAATAATGCGTATGTCCCCCTAATCCCAGCGTACCATCCATATACTTTCCTTCCGGATGGATTAAAAGCAAGTCCGCAATTTCAGGAGCCAAGATGGGGATGTGCGTCCAGGTTTTCGTCATTAAAAACCTCCCTGGTAACTATTGGTGGGAACCATTTGAAGTTTATTAATGGGCGTTTTCGTGGTCGACGTAGGCGCCGGGGTAGCTGTTGCGGGCTGACTAGAAGAAGTTTTTGGTAAAATCATGGCAGAAGGAGGCGGAGACTGCAAAATTTTTCCTTCTCGATACGCTTTCTGCAAATCGTGGAGCCACACATTTTCCAGCGCACTTACTTTGTTAAACGGCATACCATAAGCCCGGTACAACGCCTGGTGGATAGGTGTTTTGGCCTTCAGCTCACTACAAAATTTGTAAAATTCATCACGCGTACGCTTGTTAAGCAAATAATCCACTAAACTATAAGCCTGCACATAATACAATTCGGCCTGCTCTGTGGAATAAGAACTAATATCTTCCGTCTGGGTCATTGTTTCCAACGGAATAATATGCCCCGCTAAGATTTCCCGCAACCCTTGGTCAATCCAGGCAGGTTTCTGCTTGGAAGCATATACTTGCATATAAACAGCCATGCCTTCGCTTAACCACAGAGGAGAAATAGTAGGTAAAAAATAGCCGTCAAAATACAGGTGAGTGAGTTCATGTACCGAGAGTGGATAAAAAGTATTTCCTTCAATTACGTACATGCTATCCGAACGCAAATCGGAGGAAGCCCCGGACCACGAAGGTAGTTTGGTAAAATCCATATAGCTTTGCTTTGCGTCGAACAGCATTACTAAAATTTTATTTGGTTTCAATACAACCGTAAACGGGGTTAAATCCAACATCAAATTTCCATGGATATTATCCAAGACTGTTTGGATTTTTTCCGTAACCGGATTTTTTTCACGATAAATCAAATAATTAAAAGTATCTGCCGTGAAAAAATCAGGTGGAGGTGGTGACCAACGCACCTTATGGGCTGAATCCGGCGGACGATACGCCTGACTGGGCAAAGCCTCCACTTGAGAAGAACCCCTTTGGGCTACATTTTCGAGATCGGAAATCATATTGTTAAAAGAAGTCTTGTCATCTTGCTGATTGGTTGGACCCGTAACGGAAGAATCCGGTGGTGGAGGCACATGAATATCCGGCCGGGTTTCCTGTGCATGGCCACGTTGAGAAGTAGCAGACTGCTGGGCAGCGGGCTGTTCGGAAAATAGGGACTTCACGGCCTTTCCCCACTCAAAAGCTCTTGCAGGAAGCAGACCAACTAGAAATACACTTATAAACAGACAAAAGATGAAAATTTGTTTTTTCATAACGCTTTCCTACATAATACCAAATGCTTCGCTTGCTTATCTTGCGGAAGTTGATAAGGTAAAACGGCTTCCAATTTAGCCCCGTATATTTCGGGCTGCGAAGGCTGCGGGGTTTGGCCTTGGTAAGCCAAAAAGACGCCTCCTGGCTTGACGGCTGACAAACAAAGCCCCAAAATATCCGGCAACTGTCCCATCGCACGTTCCGTCACAAAATCTGCCGGTGATAAGGCTGATGTTTGCCCCAAACGAACATTTTTTACGCATGCATTAGTTATTTTCTCTTTTAAAATAATCCAATTTAAAAAAGCGCATCTTTTCACTAAACTTTCTACCAAAAAAACCTGTGCCTGCGGCAATGCACACGCAATAGCTAACCCGATAAACCCAGCCCCGGATCCGGCATCTATTACACTAAAACGGGCCAACTCTCGCTCCTGTGCCAAACGAGCAATTTGAGCCGCGCCAAATAAGCCATCGCATAAATGGCGGTTAACAATTTCTTCCAGCGTATCTGCTCCGGTTAAATTGAGCTGCGTTTTTTTCTCCAGTACACGCGTCGCATAAGACAAAAGCGTCCCAGCGGCCTGAGGCGTTAATTCCAGCCCGTGTTGGCGGGCAAAATCAGTCAGCCTGCTGGGCATGCTTAAGCCTCCTAAAACGTTCAATATGAACCGCCAATAACTGAATATCGGCCGGTGTAACCCCCGGAATACGGCTGGCCTGGCCCAATGTTTGCGGTTTTACCTCACGTAATTTTTGCGCACTTTCAAATAACAGGCCACGCACCGAAGAAGGATCAAACCCTACCGGAATTTTGATAGCATCCACTTCCGCCAATTTTTCAGCATCTTTTTTATTTCGTTCGTAATACCCAGCGTATTTTTGATGGATATCCGCATGGGTACGCGCCTTTTCCACTGTCCAGGGGAACAAACCTATTTCTTCGTCGGCAGAAATAGTTTGCGAAGAATTTTCAATCAATTTTTGTGTAAGCGCTTGGTATTTTTCAAACGAGGAGCGATACGACTCATCCAACAATCCTAAACGTAGAGCATGCGGAGTGAGGCGCAAATCGGCGTTATCATTACGCAACAAAATGCGGTACTCGGCACGGGAAGTAAACATGCGGTAGGGTTCATTGACACCCTTGGTAACCAAATCATCAATGAGTACACCAATATAGGC
The DNA here is from genome assembly GCA_947305555.1 of uncultured Elusimicrobium sp. Classification (GTDB taxonomy): domain Bacteria; phylum Elusimicrobiota; class Elusimicrobia; order Elusimicrobiales; family Elusimicrobiaceae; genus Avelusimicrobium. The sequence continues at coordinate 2,492 of CAMZDW010000004.1, read as the reverse complement.
TTCATCTCGCCGCAACACAAACGGTTCTTTTCCTTGCGTTTGAAGGGCCGCATTAATTCCGGCCATGAGTCCTTGTCCGCCGGCTTCCTCGTAACCGGTAGTTCCGTTAATTTGTCCACCCATAAAAAGGCCGGGGACAAGTTTACTTTCCAAATGCGGATACAAATCCATCGGGTCGGAACAATCATATTCAATGGCATAACCGGGGCGCGTAATCGTTGCATTTTCCATTCCGGGCACGGACGCAATCAACGCACGCTGTACGTCTTCAGGCATGCTGGTTGAAAAGCCCTGAATATAATACTCCTCCGTATGCAAACCTTCCGGCTCCAAGAAAAGCGGGTGACTAGTCACTTCCGGGAATTTTTTAATCTTATCTTCTACCGACGGACAATACCGCGGCCCTAACCCGTGAATATTGCCACTGTACATGGCAGAACGTTGAAAATTTTCACGCAGGATTTTATCGGTTGCTAGCGTAGTACGAGTGATAAAGCAACTCAAAAAATGCCGCTTTTTCTGTTCATTCACGTCGGTAAAATGAGAGATAGGTTGCAAAGGGTCATCGCTGGGTTGTTGGCGAAATTTAGAAAAATCAAGTCCGCGTGCGTTAATGCGCATGGGCGTTCCTGTTTTAAAACGTACCATATGCAAACCTAAACCACTGCGTAGATCTTTGGCCAAATCATCCGAAGGCATGTCGTTATAGCGGCCACCGCGGAATAGTTCCGTACCGATATGAATGGTCCCGCCCAAAAACGTACCGGTCGTCAACACTACCGTTTTGGTTTGGTAAAAAGTATGGCGAATAGTTACAACGCCGTTTACCCGACCATCCGTGGTAGAAATTTGTGCAGCTTCATCTTGCATAATTTCCAAGTTGGGCTGTAATTCCAACAAGTGCTTAAACGTAAATTGATAGATTTTTTTATCGCATTGTACGCGCGGTGAATGAACGGCGGGGCCTTTACCGGTATTGAGCATGTGATAATGCAGTGCTGCATGATCCGTTACGCGGCCCATGGCGCCGCCCAAGGCGTCAATTTCTCGCACAATTTGTCCTTTTGCAATACCGCCGATAGAAGGATTGCAAGACATTTGGGCAATCGTGTCTAAACTTTGCGTGAGTAGTAACGTTTTAGCCCCTAATTTGGCAGCCGCCAACGCGGCCTCGCATCCAGCGTGTCCACCACCAATTACCACGACATCATATGTTACCGGACAAACAAACATACTATTTCCCCATACAAAATTGTGAAAAGATAATCCCGAGCACGTCGTCGGGCGTAACTTCACCAATTAATTCTTTTAATTGCAACAGTGCGCCGCGGATATGTTCCGCATAAATTTCTCCACCGGCCTGCGCTTGCAAACGCAGTAGCACGCTTTCCAGTTCTGTTTGTGCGCGTAAAAGGGCTTCATAATGGCGCAAATTAGAAATCATTAGGCCGTCGGCTGTTTGCGGCTGCTCCAGTGCAGCGGTTAAATGTTTTTTTAAAAGGTCCACGCCTTCGCCTGTTTTGCAAGAAATGCGAAGGGCCGTAAATAAATCCGCTCCGGGAAGAACACTTTGCGGTGCTGCCTTATCGGTTTTATTACAAACCAGATACGTACGTTTATGCTGCTTTTTGACCTCTTCAAAAAGCATTTTTTCTTCCATAGACGGAATACGAGAAACGTCCTGCACAAATAAAATAACGTCGGCCTTTTCCATAGCCAGGCGGCTGCGGCGCATGCCTTCCTGTTCGGCCGGATCGAGCGCGTGATCGCGAATACCGGCAGTATCGGTAAGAATAATTTTCTGCCCATTGATTTCTAAAGTTTCTTCTACCGTATCCCGCGTCGTACCACACGCGTCGGCTACAATGGCGCGATCAAAGCCAACTAATGCATTGAGCAGACTGGATTTACCGCTGTTTGGCGCGCCGACGATTGCCACTTTTAGACCTTCTTTGATAAGTCTTCCGACGGAAAAAGTGTCTGCTAATGCGCGAATGGGCTCTAAAACAGCCGCCAGTTCCTTGCGGATAAATTCATCGGAAAGCGGCGTCATTTCTTCATCTACATCATCTAAACGCACTTCGATTTGTGCAAGTAAGGTAGAAAGTTTTTGTTTGATAGTTCCCAGTCTCTCGCTCATTTTCCCATCTAAAGAACGCATGGCCAAATCGTGAGAGGCCTTGTTGCCCGCCGCAATTAAATCGCACAGCCCCTGCGCTTCCACCAAATCCATTTTTCCGTTGAGAAATGCGCGCTGGCTAAATTCCCCCCGCTTGGCCGGCACAGCCCCTTGCTTACATAAAAGTTCCAGCAAACGGCCTTTGATGTACGGCGAGGCGTGTAAAGCAAATTCCACCACGTCTTCGCCGGTGAAAGAATGCGGCGCTTGAAAATAAGTGACGAGAGCTTTGTCGAGGATATTTTCCCCATCGTACAACGTGCAAAACACTTGCTTGCGCGGCTCAAAGGTTTTTGGCGTGTGCAAAAGGGTT